>CAKKOY010000009.1 GCA_919592095.1 Ralstonia syzygii subsp. syzygii
CCGCCGGCAAGCAGGCATCGCTCGCAGCATTGAGCTGCTCGTTGACCACAACTGCTTGCCTGTCCTACAACCTACCCAAACTGTCATAACCTCTGTGCTGAGGTACTAGCGGAACAGGAGAAGGAGCGGAAGCGCTACGTTTTCAACTACAAGGGGGCGCCGGTCGGCCGGGTCTACAACCACGCTTGGCAAAAAGCCTGCGCGCGGGCTGGCCTGCACGGCTTGCGGTTCCATGACCTGCGGCATACCTGGGCGAGCTGGCACGTCCAGGCGGGTACGCCGTTGCCGGTGCTCCAGCAGCTCGGCGGCTGGGCCAGCTATCAGATGGTGCTGCGGTATGCGCACCTGGGCCGGGATCACATTGCCGCCTACGCGGACAACCTCGGCACGCTGTGGCACAAACCTGGCACAGCGCCAGAAACGAAAACGGACGCCGAAGCGTCCGTTCCCTTGCAGAATATGGTGGCCTGGGGCGGAATCGAACCACCGACACGCGGATTTTCAATCCGCTGCTCTACCAACTGAGCTACCGGGCCAAGCAAAGAAATGAAAGTATGACAGCACTTATCCCTTGCCGTCAAGCCCCACCGGATCATCCAATCAAGCCGACGGTTCACCCTTGTTGCGCGACAGCTCCACGCCCAGCTGCTTGAGCTTGCGGTACAGGTGGGTGCGCTCCAGTCCGGTCTTCTCCGCCACACGGGTCATGCTGCCGCCCTCGCGCTGCAGGTGGTATTCGAAGTAGGCACGCTCGAACAGATCGCGCGCCTCGCGCAACGGCATATCGAACGAGAACTGCATGCCACCGCTCTCGGCCGCGCGCACCGGTGCGCCGTTCACATCGGCGCGATCCATCGCCAGAGCCGCCCCCTGGGCAGCGGTCGCAGGCGACGCGCTGCCTCCGCCGACAGCCACGGCCGCCAACGGTACCGCCGGTGCGACACGCGGCTTTTCCTTGCCGCGCGCCACGCCCTGCTCCACGGCAGCCAGCAGCTTCTGCAGGGCGATCGGCTTTTCCAGGAAGTTGAGCGCACCGATCTTGGTGGCCTCCACCGCCGTGTCGATGGTGGCGTGACCGGACATCATGATGACCGGCATCGTCAGCAGCCCCTGAGAGGCCCACTCCTTGAGCAGCGTTACGCCGTCGGTATCGGGCATCCAGATATCGAGCAGCACCAGATCAGGCGTGGCGCCATTGCGGTATTCGCGCGCCTGCTGCGCGTTCTCGGCGACTTCGACAACGTGTCCTTCGTCTCCGAGAATTTCGGAGAGCAACTCCCGGATACCCATTTCGTCGTCGACAACGAGGATAGTGGCCATGCTTTTCCTCTATGTGCGGCGGGATCGCCTACCGCGCTAGGCAAGTTTTACGAACAGAATGGAAACCTGGGCGCCGACGGTGTCGGTGCCCGACTGGCGGTTGCGCAATTCAATGCGCGCCCCGTGCTCGTCCATGATCTTCTTCACCATGGCCAAGCCCAATCCAGTGCCCTTGGCTTTGGTCGTCACGTACGGCTCGAATGCGCGGTTGAGGATGCGGGATGAGAACCCCGTCCCGTTATCCGCGATGCTGAGCCGGACCGCTTGCCGCCGCGCGCCCGAGGCGTCGTCGTATTCTACCGTGTCAGTTTGCAACATGACATGTGCAGCAGGACGCCCGGCCGCTTCGTTGTCGGCTACGGCGTCCTGCGCGTTCTGCAGCAGGTTGTGGATAACCTGCCGCAATTGCGTCGGGTCGCCGTTGATGAGCGGCAAATCCTGGCCCAGCCTGACTTCGATGACGGGGTGGTCGTGCTGGCCCGGGTGATCGATGCCGTACAGGTGAAGCACCTCGGCGCACAGCGCGTTGAGATCGAGTGCCTGCAACACGGCCGGCGGCGTGCGCGCATAGTCGCGGAAATCGTCGACCATGCGCTTCATCGCCGCGACCTGGTTGACGATGGTGGTCGCGCCGCGCCGCAGCACCTCGGCATCGGCGTCCGTCAGCTTGGGCGAGAGCTTCATCTCCAGGCGCTCGGCGGAGAGCTGGATCGGCGTGAGCGGATTCTTGATCTCGTGCGCCAGCCGCCGGGCCACTTCGCCCCAGGCCACCGAGCGCTGCGCCGAGATCACGTCGGAGATGTCGTCGAACACCACCACGTAACCGCGCTCCGTGCCGCGCGCGCCCACCGACGGCCCCGGCAACCGCGTGCCGCGCGCCAGCAGCGTGAGCGGCTCCTCCTCATCCGCCAGCGGAATCTCCACCTGCTTCTGCCAGTGGGCCGCCGCGCCGCCCGCCGCGGCACTCACATCGTGCTCGGCGAAGGCATGCTTGAGCGTGCCGGCGAACGCCTGCAGCGGCGTGATGCTGGACAGGGACTGGCCGACCCACGCGCCAAACGGCTGCTTGAAGATGCGCTCGGCGCCAGGGTTGGCGGTCAGCAGCACGAAGCGATAGTCGAACACGAACACGCCGGCTGTCAGGTTGGTGAGGACGCTCTCGAGATAAGCCTTGGATTGCTCGAGCGCCGCGCGATTCTGCTCCACGGCGCGGCGCGCATCGGCCAACTGGCGCGTCATCTGGTTGAACTGCTGGGTCAGCAGGCCGAGTTCGTCACGCGTGTGAAGTTCACGCTTGGGAGACAGATCACCCTCGGCCACTTCACGCGTGCCCTGCAGCAGCATCAGCAGCGGACGTGCCAGCTGCGCGCCGAGCAGCAGCGCCAGCATCACCGCAATGAACACCGCGAGGAACAGCGTCAGCGTCAGCGTCCCGATGTACATCTTGCGCAGGCCGGTGCGGCCGAGCGCCTTCTCCTGGTATTCCTGGTAGGCCCGCTGCACGGCATCGGCGTTGCGCGCGAGCGCCTGCGGCACCGGCTGCACCAGTTGCAGGAAGCGCTCATCGCGCCCGGCCTCGCCGATCAGGCCGAAGCCGCGCGTGCTGCTGTCGTCCGGACGGCGGTCGGCCAGCAAACCCGAGCCGGCCCACTTGCGCACCGGCGTATGGGGTGCCAGCGCGGCATCGTCGCGCGTCGTGGTACCGAGCGCCAGCACCACCCGGAGCTGGTACAGATCGCTGCGGCGATTGCCCGCGCGTGCAGCGGGCGCCGAAGCCGCTTCGCCGTCAGCCGCGCTGTCGCTGCCGCCTTCCAGGCTGGCATACCCGCCTGGCGCGCGCGCCTGCTCCAGCACGGCCTGGCTGGGGAATTCCGGCACGAGCGTGTTATAGGCGCTCGACGACGTCGCCACCACGCGGCCGCTGCCGGCGAAGATGGTCGCCTCCTGCACGCCGAACTGCTCGCGCAGCCGGTTCAGCGTGATGGCGGTGACCGATGCCGAACCATCGCCGAGCTGCTCGGCGATCAGGCGGCCCTTGTTCTGCAGTTCCACCAGCGACGCGTCCATGGTGGTGCGCCCGAGGTTCAGGCCCGCTTCGAGCGCCGACTCCACCTTCACATCGAACCACGACTCGATGCTGCGCGAGACGAACTGCAGCGACACCAGATAGATCAGCACGCCCGGCAGCACGCCCACCACGCCGAAGAACACTGCCAGCTTGGTCATCAGCCGCGTACCGAACTTGCCGCGGCGCGCGCGCAGCGCCAGTGCCAGCATCAGCCCGCCGATGATCACAACCAGCAGCACGCCGATGACAAGGTTGACCTTGTAGAGCAGGGTGAAGTAGCGGTCGAAGAACTCGGTATTGGCCGAAGCCGCCGCCAGCAGGCCGACCAGCACGATCGCCAGGAAGACGATGGTGCCGGCCACCACCTGGTACAGCAGACGCTTGTAGCTGCGATCGAAGATCATTTGGCTGGGGCCAGCAGCAGTGATGCCGCATTGTTGCCCGGACCCGCACCCATGCCCCAGCCCGGATTGGGCGACAGGCCCAGCGCACCGGACGAAGGAGACGAGGCCGGATTCGGCGCCGAACCAGCGGGCGGCGTGCTCGCGGGCGGCTGCGCCGGCAGCACAGGCGGCTGCGCCGGCGGTACCGGTTCGTTGGGCACCAGGAACGAAAAGCGCTTCCAGTCGGAGGCGAGATTCCAGTCGCGCGTGTTGACGGCGTTGATCTGGAACGGCTTGGGCAGTTGGGTCACGTCCAGGCGCATGCGGACTTCGGCCTGCACCGTCTCGCCAGGCTTGACCGCGCGCTGCTCGAACACACGCCAGCCCCGCACGTGCTGCATGAAGTCGACCGCGTCCTTCAGTCGCGAGAACGGCACCTGCAGACCACCGGTCCAGACCCGGTACTGGCGCGTGAGCGGGTGGTACGACAGCCGCGCCACGCGCGTCGCGCTGATGGCGTGGTCATCGAACCAGTACCAGCGCGGGCGGATCAGTTCGAACTCGACGAGGAAATACAGTGCGATGCCCTTGTTGACGGCATCTTCGAGGTTGCCCGGCAGATCGAAATCGAAATCGGCGGAGAGGTTCCAGCCGCCGTCGGCGTATTCCAGCTGCGTGCGCCCGACTTCGATGGTCTGTGCCGGCGCTGCGGCCGGCCACGACAGGGACAGCATGCCCAGCACGACCAGCCGATGCAGAACCTGCCGGAACCGGGACACCGCCGGCAGCCAGGTCGATGGGCGAAGGAATGCAGTCACAACGGTCGTCGCATCAGGGCCGTTTCTGGAACACCGCGTAATAGAAGCCGTCGTGGTCGAGCGGCAACGATGAGATGCCCGGAGCGAAGCCGCCAGCCGCCTCGGGCATGGCCGGCAGCAACTGGCCGGGCCCGTCCAATCGTATCGCATCTTGCAGACGGCTTTCAAACCATCGGGCCTGGGCCTCGCCTTCCGTCGGGAAAATCGAACAGGTGACATAAACCAGCTTGCCACCGGGCTTCAGGCATGCCCATAGCGCGCTCACGATGTCCCGCTGCAGCGCGGCCAGCGCAGGCAGGTCGGCCGGACGGCGCAGCCAGCGGATGTCCGGATGACGCCGCACGATGCCTGCCGCGAAGCACGGCACATCGGCCAGGATGCGGTCAAACGGACGACCGTCCCACCATGCATCGGGCTTGGCCGCATCGCCCACGCAAACGGTGGCGGTCTGCCCCAGCCGCGCCAAGTTCTCGCCGATGCGCTCGGCGCGCGCGGCATCGGACTCGAGCGCGACCACGTCCAGGCCGTCGGCGAGTTCCAGCAGATGGCCGGTCTTGCCGCCCGGCGCGGCGCAGGCATCCAGCACACGCTGGCCGGGTGCCACATCGAGCAGTGCCGCCGCCAGCTGCGCGCCCGCATCCTGCACAGAAACGTCGCCCTCGGCGAAGCCGGGCAGATCGCCCACCGGCATCGCGCGCGCCAGGCGCACGGCCTGCCCGCCGATGCGTTCGGCCTCGATACCGGCCTCGGCCAGGCGCGCGAGGTAGGCATCGACCGGCACGCGGCGCGGATTGACGCGCAACACCATCGGCGGACGACGGTTGCCGGCCGCCAGGATGGCCTGCCATGCCTCGGGGTAGGCGTCGCGCACGGCACCGATCCACCAGGCCGGATAGTTGATCGCAGCCACCGGATCGGCCTGCATGGCGGCCACCAGGTCCCCTTGTTCACGCAGGAAACGCCGCAGCACCCCGTTGATCATGCCCTTGGCATGCGCGAGCTTCGGGTCGGCCGAGGCGGCGCGCACGGTCTGGTCGACGACCGTGAAGGGCGCATAGGGCGGCGGTGTATCGAGCAACTGGACCAGCGCTACGCGCAACAGGTTGGCGGCGCCCTCGGCGGGCGGACGCGGAATCAGCGTGCGGATTAGCCAGTCGGCGCTGCCGAGCCAGCGCGTGGCACGATAGGCGAGATCCTGCGCCGCACCGCGCGTGGCACCGGGCTGGCCCGCGCATGCGGCATCAATGGCCTGCGGCAGCGTCATCCCCTGCCGCAACCTGCCGATGGCGGCAGCGGCAAGCGACAGGGCGTGGGCGAGGGAATCAAGCGGCAGACGCATCGACAACGGCGGAAAGCGGGGGGCGGTGGAAAAGCAACGAGCCCGCGGTAAGCGGGCTCGTGCGGACGGGGCAAGTATAAAGGAAGCGCTGGCTCAGGCCGGATAGGTCCCCGTCTGCGCCATCTGCATCAGGCGGGCGATGCGCTCCTCGGTGGCCGGGTGCGTGCTGAACAGGTTGGCCAGGCCGCCGCCGTGCAGCGGGTTCATGATCATCATCTGCGCGGTGGCCGGGTGCGCCTCCGCCGCGGCGAACGGAATGCCGGCGGCATAGCGATGGATATTGTCCAGCGCCGACGCCAGCGCCTGCGGGTCGCCGCTGATGAGCGCACCGCCGCGGTCGGCTTCGAATTCGCGCGCGCGTGAAATCGCCATCTGGATCAGCGATGCAGCCAGCGGCGCGAGGATCGCCACGGCAATCCCGGCAATCGGGTTGACCGGCCGGCCTTCCTCATCGCGTCCGCCGAAGAACACCGCGAAGTTGGCCAGCGCCGAGATCGCACCGGCCATGGTGGCCGAGATGGTGGAGATCAGGATGTCCCGGTGCTGCACGTGCGCCAGCTCGTGCGCCATCACGCCGCGCAGCTCGCGCTCGCTGAGGATGTTGAGGATGCCGGTGGTGGCCGCGACCGCGGCATGCTCGGGGTTGCGGCCGGTGGCGAAGGCGTTGGGCTGGGCTTCGTCGATAAGGTAGACGCGCGGCATCGGCAGGCCGGCGCGCCCCGACAGCTCCTGCACCATGCGGTAGAACTGCGGCGCGGTGGTCTGGTTGACTTCCTGCGCGTTGTACATGCGCAGGACCATCCTGTCGGAGAACCAGTACGAGAAGACATTCATGCCCAGCGCGAACAGCAGCGCGAGCATCATGCCGTTGCGTCCGCCGATCATGCCGCCGATGACGATGAACAGCGCCGTGATCGCTGCCATCAGCATGAAGGTCTTGATCCAGTTGAACATGGGGGCGTGGCTCCTGTGGGTCCGTACGTTCGAGTCTCTTAGATCACGCTAAGCGCTGAAAATTCAAGAGCTTGCGCGGTATTTCGCCGCACCCGGGCCGTTGCTGCCGCAACAACGCGTCAGCGGGTCGTGAACGCCAGCCGCGCCCCCAGGCTGATGAACGCCGTCCCGACCACACGATCGAGCCAGCGCTTGATGCCCGGCTTGCCCGCCACCCGGCGCGTGACGCTGGCCGCCACCCAGGCGAGCAGGCTGTTCCATGCCGTCGACATCACGATGAACACCGCCCCCAGCGCCAGAAACGCCACCGCCTTGTGACGCGCGCCCGGATCGACGAACTGCGGGAAGAACGACAGGAAGAACAGCACCACCTTCGGGTTCAGCACATTGGTCAGGAAACCCTGCATGAACAGCGCACGCAGCAGACGGCGAGCGGCGGCGGCCGCATGCTCCACGGGCGCGTCGTCGCGCTCGGGCGGCGCCAACAGCATGCGCCCGCCCAGATAGATCAGATACGCCGCGCCGATCACCTTGATCACCGTGAAGGCCACCGCCGATGCGGCCAACAGCGCCGTCAGCCCGAAGGCCACCGCCAGCACGTGCACGCAGCACCCCGCCGAGACACCCAGGCTCGACATCAGCCCCGCCACGCGCCCCTGCGACACACTGCGCCCGACGATATAGGCGGTATCCGGCCCCGGCGTCACGTTGAGCAGGAACACAGCAAGCACGAAGAACGGCAGGTTGACGGTGCCCAGCGTACTCATGGCGGCAATCCTTCCAGGAAAGACAGCGGGAAATTCAGGCGCGCGAAGCGAAGCGCTGGCCCGACCGGATCGGCAGGCCCTGCAGGAACTCGCGCGCGGGCAGGCGCTTGCCGCCCGGTTTCTGCAACTGTGTCACGCGCAGCGCGCCGGCGCCACAGGCGATCACCACGCCGTCGGCATCTGCGGCGAGCACGGTGCCGGGCTGCACATCAGTAGGCCGGTCGGGCAAGGCCTCGGCCTGCCAGAACTTGAGCGCCACCCCGTCCAGTTCGGCCGACGCGCCAGGGAAAGGGTTGAAGGCATGGACTTGCCGCAGCAGCGCGGCCGACTGCCGCGACCAGTCCAGCGCCGCCTCCTCCTTGGCGATCTTCTCGGCATAGGTGACGCCCTCCGCCGGCTGCGGCGTGGCGGGGAGTCCACCGTGCTGCGCCAGCCTGGCGAGCGCCTCCACCACCATGCGGCCGCCGAGCGCCGCCAGCGTGTCGTGCAGCGTGCCGGTGGTGTCGGTGGTGTCGGTCAGGCCGATCGGCACATGCTCCATGGCAATCATGTCGCCCGTGTCCAGGCCCGCATCCATCTGCATCAGCGTAATGCCGGTCTCGGCATCGCCGGCCTCGATGGCGCGATGGATCGGCGCGGCACCCCGCCAGCGCGGCAGCAGCGATGCGTGAATATTGATGCAGCCGAAGCGCGGCAGGTCCAGCACCTCCTGCGGCAGGATCAGCCCGTAGGCCGCCACCACCATCACGTCCGGCCGCTGGGCGGACAGCGCCTCGATCGCCGCAGCCGCCTCCTGCGGATACTTGCCGGTGCGCTGCAGCGACGGCGGCTGCAGGATCGGCCCCAGCCCGTGGGACACGGCGTACTGCTTGACCGGGCTGGCCTGCAGATGCATGCCGCGCCCGGCCGGGCGGTCCGGCTGGCTCAGCACGGCGACGACGGGAAGGCCGGCCTGATGGATCGCCGCCAGGGCGATCTGCGCGAACTCAGGCGTGCCGGCAAACGCAACGCGTAGCGTGGAAGTCATGGGTCGGAAAGGGCAGGAAAGCGCGCCGCACCAACGGCGCCCGGGTTATTGGCGGCCGCGCTGCGGCGTGTCGGTCAGCGGCACGATCGGTTCGGGCGCGGGCAGGGCCTCCGCCACGCCGGTACTGCGCCGCTGGAACAGGGAAAAGGTTTCATTGGTGTCGCCCGGGCGGCTACCGCGCCACACCAGCTCCCAGTCGTCGCCACGCGGGCGGCGGCGACTGTGCTCCGGCCGCTTTTCGAGCACGAGCATCAGATCGCAGGTGCGCGCCGCCGGGTTGGGCCGGTGCTCATCGCCGGTGCCGCTATGGCCGAGCAGCCACTTGACCGGGCGCACGCCGGTCTCGTAATGCATCAGCGCGCGCTCGCTCTCGCCCATGCCGCGCGTCGCCACGCAGATCTGCGCCGACTCCAGCACCGGCTTGATGGCCTGGAACAGCGGACGGTAGCTGCGCGCATCGTCGATCCACGGCATCAGCAGAGTGCCCAGCAGCCCCCAGACCAGGCCGATGCCAGCCGCCCACGCCACCACGCCCGAACGCGCCGGGCGCAGCCACATGCACACCGCCCACAACGCCGTCATGCCCACCGCCGCCAGCACGGCAACGGGATGCACCAGCATGTCGTAGGGCAACGGCAGCACCCGGCCAAGCGACTTGGCCAGCCAGCCCGGCAGCCACGCGCCGCTGCTGGTCACCAGCGCCGCCCACACGCCCCAGACCACCAGCGCCATCGCGGCGAACAGCACAACCAGCGCGCCCCAGATGCGCGCGCGCCATGCCGGCGGCATCAGCATCAGCATGGGCGCGCCCAGCAGCGCGAGCGCCGGCTGCAGCGGCATCAGGTAGACGTCGCGCAGCACCGCCGAGCGCAGCACCACGGCCAGCGTCACCAGCACGAACAGCGCCACGACCAAGTGTCCCTGATATGGCAGCAGCCATGCCGCGCGCGCGCCGCGTCCGCGCTGACGCGCCAGCTTCCACAGCGACACGCCCAGCACGCCCAGCGCCGGCCATACCGCGGGCGTGCCGGTCAGGAAGATCGATCGGACCGTGGCATCCAGCGAACTCTTCTCGCCGCCCAGATGGGTGAAGCCGAAGAAGCGGCCGATGTTGTTGACCCAGAACCACTCGATGAAGAGATCCGGCGACTCGCGCCAGAAGATCACCGGCCAGATCAACAGCCACGGCGAGGCCGCCAGCAGCGACACCAGATAGAAGCGCCACGCCTGCCGGCTGCGGAAGTCGGGCAGCAGCGCCATCGCCGCCACGACCGTCAGCGCGAACAGCCCCGGCACCAGCACGCCCTTGCCGAGGAAGGCCACGCCCAGGCCGGTGCCGAACCACAGCGCCGGCCGCATCACCTCCACGCCATCCGCGCCGCCCGTCTCGCAGGCCTTGGCATAGCGCACCAGGCCGTACAGCGCGAGTGCGGTGCCGGCCAGCTGCGGCACGTCAGCGATGAACTTGTGGACGTGCTCCACCAGCCCGATGCAGCCCACGAACAGCAGCAGGGCACCGAGCGCATAGTCGCGCAGCACGGTACTGCCAGCGTCCAGGCCCGCCACCCGGCGTTCGGCCAGCGTCGGCGCAGGCCCCCGCGCCAGCTGTGCGCCGATTCGCATGCGCCAGTCACGGGCTTCGCTGCGCAGCAGGCGGGCCGTCCTCCAGACCGCGAGGCAGGCCAGCCCCATCCAGAACAGCACGGCCAGCCGCACCGCCTCGTGCGGCGGCAGCTCAGGCACCGCCAGCGCGGCCAGCGCGCCGCTCCAGTACATCAGCGGCGGCTTTTCGACGAAGGGCTCGAACGCCACATTGGGCACGATCCAGTCACCGCGCTCGATGATGTTGAGCACGATGCCGAACGAGTACGGCTCATCGGCCTTCCACGGCGCACGCCAGAAGGTGCCGGCGATGAGGTACGCGGCCACCATCAGCATGATGGCCCAGCGCCAGTGGCGTACCAGCAGCAGCGGCAGCCGGCGCGATGCGGCATCGCCGTCGGATTCGGGCGACGTCATCAACGGCACGGAATGGGGGTGCGCTTCGGCATCGGGCGTCACGGAATTCAGCGCGCGCGTTCGAACTGGTGCTTCTTGAGCTTGATCTTGATGCGGTTCTGCTTGAGCGGCGACAGGTATTCGACAAACACCTTGCCCATCAGGTGATCCATCTCGTGCTGGATGCAGACCGCCAGCAGCCCGTCGGCTTCCAGCTCGAAGGTTTCGCCCTTCTCGTTGAGCGCACGCACGCCCACACGGTCCGGCCGCTCCACCTTGTCATAGATGTCGGGCACGGACAGGCAGCCTTCGTCCCAGACCTTGCGTTCTTTGCTCGCCCAGAGGATATCCGGGTTGATGAAGACGCGCAGCTCATCGCGCGACTCCGACACGTCGATGGTGATCACCCGCTCATGCACGTCGACCTGCGTGGCGGCCAGCCCGATACCGGGCGCTTCATACATCGTCTCGGCCATGTCGGCCACCAGTTTGCGGATGCGGCCGTCCACTTCGGCAACCGGCTTGGCGACCTTGTGCAGCCGCGGATCGGGGTATTGCAGGATATTCAGTAGGGCCATGATGCTTGGCAACAACGGTTGCGGAAGGCCACGCGGACAGCGGATCGCCGTCAATTGCGGTCGCTTCGAATGTCATGCAGAATCGGGGGCGCTATCCGCCACATGGCTTAGGAAAAAGCCTGACGAACGTTTGATGCCACACCCCTCTCGCTGCGACACGCAAGCGCGCAGCGGCGGCGGTCAGGCGTCGGACACTACGTACGCGGACCACTCGCCGATTCTTCAAAGAATAATGCGCCATCGTAACACACCGATGCTGTCCAAGCCCGCCATGAAACCGCGCCAGTCTTACGTTTGCGCCCTCTCGGCGGTTGCCGCGGCAGCGCTGTTCTGCGCGGGCGCCACGCACGCCGCCAACCGAGCTGTTTCGCCGGCACAACAGGCGCAGGCCACGGCGGCCGCGCAGACCGGGATCCCCGAATCCGCACTCTCGCGCAATGCGCCCGCGCAATACACCGTGCGTCGCGGCGACACGCTGTGGGCAATCTCCGGCAAGTATCTCAAGCAGCCGTGGCGCTGGCCCGAGCTGTGGGGCATGAACCGCGAGCAGATCCGCAACCCGCACCTGATCTATCCGGGCCAGATTCTGTACTTGCACCATGCCAACGGCCGCGCCTGGCTGTCGAGCTCGCCGGCCTCCGCCGAGGGCAGCACGGTGCGCCTGTCGCCGCATGCGCGCATGGCCGGCCAGGACGGTGACGCCATCCCCAGCATTCCCGCTTCGGTCATCGAGCCGTTCCTGACCCAGCCGCTCGTGGTGGATGAAGAAACGCTGGCCACGCCGGCACGCATCTTCGAACTGCCGGAATCGCGTGTGTATATGGGCAAGGGCGAAAACGCCTACGCCCGTGGCCTGCCGGATGGTGAAGCGGGCCAGGCCGGAACCCTGTGGCAGGCATATCGCCCGGTCAAGCCGCTCAAGGACCCAGTCACCGGCAACGTGCTCGGCTACGAAGCCGACTTCCTCGGCACCCTGCGCGTGGTGCGCGCGTCCACCGACCCGCAAGCCGTTACCAAGATGGAAGTGCTGTCGTCCAAGGAAGAGATGGGCGTCGGCACCCAGTTGATGCCGGTGCCGGCGCGCGAGCCTGTGCGCTACTCCCCGCATGCGCCGGAAGGCGATGTGCGCGGCGTGGTCGCCAAGGTCACCGGCGGAGTGCGCTTCGGCGGGTCCGACCAGGTGGTCGTGCTGAACATCGGCAGCGCCAACGGGCTGGAGCCGGGCCATGTGCTGGCCCTGTCGCGCAGTGGTGCTGTGGTCCAGGACAGGACCGCCGGCAACGAGCGCGTGCAGTTGCCCGAGGAACGCTATGGTCTCGTCTTCGTGTTCCGCGTATTCCCGCACGTCGCCTATGCGCTGGTGACCGATACGTCGAACACGGTGGAAGTGGGCGATGCCGTCGCCAACCCGATGACGCAGCCCTGACGTCACCCCACCATCCTGACTTGACCGATGCCTCACAGGTCGCGGCGTCCGCCGCGACCGCTCCCGCCGATTCCCTCGACGCCACGCGCGATCCTGCCGAGCTGGCCGCCTGGCTGCGGCTGACGGAAACCCCGGGCATCGGCCCCGTCGCCGCACGGCAACTGCTGGCCGCCTTCGGCCTGCCCCAGGACATCTTCCGTCAATCCTATGCGGCACTCGTCAAGGTGCTGCCCGAGCGACAGGCGCGCGCGCTGCTGGCCGAGCCGGACGGGGCGCTCGCCGCGCTGATCGAGCGGACTATCGCCTGGTCCGCCGAGCCGGGCAATGCCATCTTCACGCTGGCCGACCGCGGCTATCCGCGCCGGCTGCTGGAACTCCCCGATCCGCCGACGCTGCTGTATGCCAAGGGCGATCTCTCGCCGCTGCGGGCCGCGGCAGTGGGCGTAGTCGGCGCACGCAGCGCCACAGCGCAGGGCCTGGAGAACGCCCGCGCCTTTGCGCAGGCGCTGTCCGCCGTCAATGTGACGATCGTCTCCGGGCTGGCGCTGGGCATCGATGCCGCCGCGCACGAGGGCGCACTGACCGGGCCCGGTAGCACCATCGCGGTGGTCGGCACGGGACTGGACATGGTCTACCCGGCGCGGAACCGGGCCCTGGCACACCGCATCGCCGAGGCCGGGCTGATGTTATCGGAGTACCCGCTCGGCATGGGCGCACGGGCCGAAAACTTCCCGCGCCGCAACCGGCTGATCGCCGGGCTCGCGCGGGGTCTGCTGGTGGTGGAGGCTGCGGCGCAGTCCGGTTCGCTGATCACCGCCCGGCTGGCAGCCGAGCAGGGGCGCGATGTGTTCGCCATTCCCGGCTCGATCCATTCGCCGCTGGCCAAGGGCTGCCACCTGCTGATCAAGCAGGGCGCCAAGCTGGTCGAGACGGCGGCCGACATCCTGGACGAACTGGGCTGGGGCCAGGCACCCGCGCCAGCGACGCCGACACCGCGCGCCACCGCCCGGGCACCGGCCCCCGCATCCGCCCCGGCCGCGCGTCCGGCGGCAACGGCCGCGGAAACCGCATTGCTCGATGCGCTCGGCTTCGATCCGGTCGACCTCGACACCTTGTGCGAACGCACCGGCCAGACCGCCGCCATCTTGTCGGCACAGCTGCTGGCGCTGGAACTGGAAGGCCGCATCGAGCGCCAGCCGGGCGGGCGCTTTCTGCGGCTGCCGTAGAGCCTGTCTACAATAGGTCGACCTTTTTGCCGACCGCCTCCATGCCGCTGCTCTCCCCCGACACCGACGCCGACGCGCTGCATGCCCGTATCCATGCGGGTGACCTGCTGGTCGCCTGCCTGTGCGCGGAGTGGTGCGGTACTTGCCGCAGCTACCGTACGACCTTCGCGGACCTGGCCACACGCTATCCGCAGCACTGCTTCGTGTGGGTGGATGTCGAGGACCACGCCGATGCGCTGGGCGATCTCGACGTCGAGAACTTCCCGACGCTGCTGGTCCAGCGCGGCCGGGAGAACGACAGGGTGTTGTTTTTCGGCCCGGTGCTGCCGCATGCGAGCGTGGTCGAGGGGCTGCTGTCGCGCGACCTGGCGTCGGCCCAAGCGGTGCCCGTGGCGCCGAATTTGCGTGGTTGGCTACTGCACACAGCTTGACGCAGGGCTTGACAAACACAAGAGATGTAAGCGCCACTCTATTGCGCCTGCCAAGGAACCGCGCTTATGATTGGCGGCCGAATTCTGGGCAGCCGCCCGATCTCGCGCCGCAACAGGCACCGGCGGCACTTGAAGTAGGCGAGTGGAGCCATGAGACTCTACAAAACGCACGCGAATGGTCGCTAATAATAAGCGACCCCATTTTGACGCGATTGCTTGCAATCGCCAGGATCCGCTCACATGTCCAAGGCTCTGATCATTGCCGAAAAACCGTCGGTCGCCGCTGATATCGCGCGCGCGCTGGGTGGCTTCACCAAGCACGACGAGTACTACGAAAGCGACGACCACGTCCTTTCATCGGCGGTCGGCCATCTGGTCGAAATCGCGGCGCCCGATGAATACGAAGTCAAACGCGGCAAATGGAGCTTCGCGCACCTGCCGGTGATCCCGCCGCACTTCGACCTGCGCCCGATCGCCAAGTCGGAATCGCGGCTCAAGGTGCTGACCCGGCTGATCAAGCGCAAGGACGTCACCAGCCTGATCAACGCCTGCGACGCGGGGCGCGAGGGCGAACTGATCTTCCGCCTGATCGCGCAGCACGCCAACACGAAGCTGCCGATCCGGCGGCTGTGGCTGCAGTCGATGACGCCGCAGGCCATACGCGATGGCTTTGCCCAACTGCGCAGCGACGACGAGATGCTGCCGCTGGCCGACGCCGCCCGCTGCCGCTCCGAGGCCGACTGGCTGGTCGGCATCAACGGCACGCGCGCCATGACCGCCTTCAACAGCAAGGGCGGCGGCTTCTTCCTGACCACCGTGGGCCGCGTGCAGACGCCGACGCTGTCGATCGTGGTCGAACGCGAGGAGAAGATCAAACGCTTCGTCCCGCGCGACTACTGGGAAGTGCGCGCCGAATTCATCGCCGCGGCCGGCCTGTACGAGGGCCGCTGGTTCGACCCGAAGTTCAAGAAGAGCGAGTTCGACCCCGAGCAGCGCGAATCGCGGCTGTGGAGCGAGGCCGAAGCCAGGAGCATTGTCGCCGCGTGCCGCGACAAGCCGGGCACGGTCACCGAAGAATCAAAGCCGTCGACGCAGATGTCGCCGGCACTGTTCGACCTGACCAGCCTGCAGCGCGAGGCCAACGGCCGCTTCGGCTTCTCGGCCAAGAATACGCTGGGCCTGGCACAAGCGCTGTATGAAAAACACAAGGTGCTGACCTATCCGCGGACGGACTCGCGCGCGCTGCCGGAAGACTACATCGGCACCGTGCGCAAGACGCTGGACATTCTGGGCGAGTCGCACAATTACCTGCCGCACGCCAAGAAGATCCTCGACAGCCAGTGGGTCAAGCCCAACAAGCGGATCTTCGACAACAGCAAGATCAGCGATCACTTCGCCATCATCCCGACGCTGCAGGCGCCCAAGAACCTGTCGGAGCCGGAGCAGAAGCTGTACGACCTGGTGGTGCGCCGCTTCCTGGCGGTGTTCTTCCCGGCGGCCGAGTACTTGGTCACCACGCGCATCACCGAGGTGGCGGGCCATCACTTCAAGACCGAAGGCAAGGTGCTGGTGAACCCGGGTTGGCTGGTGGTCTACGGCCGCGAGTCGCAGGGTGAAGATGCCAATCTCGTCCCGATCGCCAAGGCCGAGAAGGTCAAGACCGACAAGGTCGAGCCGGTCGGCCTGACCACCAAGCCGCCCGCGCGTTACAACGAAGCGACGCTGCTGTCGGCCATGGAAGGCGCCGGCAAGCTGGTCGATGATGACGCGCTGCGCGAAGCCATGGCCGGCAAGGGCCTGGGCACGCCAGCCACGCGCGCAGCCATCATCGAAGGGCTGCTGACCGAAAAATACCTGCTGCGCGAAGGCCGCGAGCTGATCCCCACCGCCAAGGCGTTCCAGCTGATGACGCTGCTGCGCGGCCTGGGCGTGGAAGAACTGACGCAGGCAGAGCTGACCGGAGAGTGGGAGCACAAGCTCGCCCAGATCGAGCGCGGCCGCCTGGCGCGCGACGAGTTCATGCGCGAGATCGCGCAGATGACGCAGCAGATCGTCAAGCGCGCCAAGGAATACGATAGCGACACCATCCCCGGCGACTACGCGACGCTGTCCACGCCGTGCCCGCAGTGCGGCCACGTGGTCAAGGAGAACTATCGCCGCTTCGCCTGCAGCCACTGCGATTTCTCGATCAGCAAGATACCGGGCGGGCGCCAGTTCGAGCTGGAAGAAGTCGAGGAGCTGCTGATCAACAAGACCATCGGCCCGCTGCAGGGCTTCCGCAGCAAGATGGGCCGGCCGTTCGCGGCCATCCTCAAGCTGGCCCAGGAAGACGGGCACTGGAAGATGGAGTTCGACTTCGGCCAGAGTGACGGCGACGAAGACGGCGAACCGGTCGATTTCAGCGGCCAGGAAAGCGTCGGCCATTGCCCCAAGTGCAGCGGCAATGTCTACGAGCATGGCCTGAAGTACGTGTGCGAGAACGCGGTCGCCCAGCCCAAGACGTGCGACTTCACCACCGGCAAGATCATCCTGCAGCAGGAAATCAGCCGGGAGCAACTGCACAAGCTGCTCGCCGAGGGCAAGACCGACCTGCTGACCGGCTTCAAGTCGGCGCGCACGGGCCGGGTCTTCAAGGCGTTCCTGGTCAAGCAGCCGGACGGCAAGATCGGCTTCGAGTTCGAGCCGCGCGGCGAGGGCAAGACCGCCGCCAAGAAGACCACGGCAGCGGCCAAAAAGACCGCGGCAGCCAAGGCACCGGCCAAGACTGCCACCAAGACAGCGGCCAAGAAGACCCCAGCGCGCAAAAAGGCGGTCGCCGAGGCCGACGAGGAAAGCACCAGCGAAACCTGACGGGCGGCCGCTCGGGCATCCATGCAAACGGGAGGACACTGTCCTCCCGTTTTGTTTAGGCGCTGTCTGAATCGACCGGTTGCGTGCTTACACGACCTCGGTCAGCGCGCGGCCGGCACGGGCCTCGCTTTGCTTGACTTCCATCGCCTGGGCCAGCATGTAGTCGATGAAGGTGCGCACCTTGGTCGGCAGGAACTTGCGGCTTGGGTAGACCAGCGACAACGATCGGTGCGGCAGCTTGTACTGCGGCAACACACGCACCAGCCGCCCCGATTCCAGATCCGGCCGCGCCATGTACGACGACAGGATGGCGATCCCCATGTCGGCCAGCACCGCGCGGTGCATCAGCTCGGCGTTGCTGGTCACCAGCGACGGCTGCACCGGCACGGCGATCGACTGGCCGTCGGGCGAGGTCATCTCCCACTCGTGCCGCAACTGCGGATGCCACATGGCGATCACGCGGTGGTCGACGATGTCTTCGGCGCGCTGCGGCGTCGAGTGCTGGCGCAGGTAGGCAGGGGTGGCCGCCATGACCATCTCGGCGGAGATCATCCGGCGCGCCACGAGGTGTGAGCCCAGGCCGAGCTCCGATACCATGATGCCGACGTCGCGGCCATCCTCGACGATGTCAATCGGACGGTCCGACAGCGCCACGTCGAAGGTCACCTCGGGGTAGAGCTGCTGGAAGCGCGCCAGCAGCATCGGCAGCACATTCAGCCCGAACATGACCGGCGCGACGATGCGCAGACTGCCGACCAGCGCCTGGCTGCGCGATGTGGCAAGCGATTCGGCCTCATCGATATCCAGCAGGATCTGCTGACAGCGCTGCAGATAGGTCTCGCCCACGTCCGTCAGCGACAGGCTGCGCGTGGTGCGATTGAGCAGGCGCGTGCCGAGATGCGCTTCCAGGTCGGCCACATAGCGTGTGACCACGGCATTGGACATCGACAGATGCTGCGCTGCCCGGGCAAAGCTGCCCAGCTCCACCACCTTGGAGAACACACGCATTGACTGCAAGCGATCCATTCCAGCCTCTCACATGATTTGTTGTCAAAAATAGAGCAAATCTATTTCAATATCAAATTTTGGTATTATCCCAAGCAATTCACTGCACGGAGCAACTCACTGGATGTGGGTACACGCTCCCGTGGATTACCCCACATTTCCAGCATGCTTCGCGTGGATCGAGGAGAAACCGGCATCCCACTTCTCACCGATTGACGTAGCAGCGGATTTGCACCGAGACGCCATACCGCACGGTATATTTTTGTGGAATCTGCTCGGCGCAAGATCACATTCCGCCGGTCATCCGGGATGGAACGACATTTTGCGCGAATCAGGGCGGCAGCCGGAAGCGACGGTTGCCATACTTGAGCGATGGATACCATCGAAACCCATCGTCACGAGCGCCCCGGATCGAGGGCTGCCAGCACAACACAGCCGGCGCGTCGCCCAGCGATGACGCAGAACCGAGGAGACACACCATGACCGCCTTTAACCGCGAACCGGTCGACTACCTCGCGGGCGAAATGCCGCTGCACCGCTATTGCACGCGTCACGCCGCGCAGACCCCCGAGCGCATCGCCCTGCTGTGGTATGGCCGCACGATCTGCTGGCGCGAGCTCGACCAGCTCTCGACGCGGCTGGCCGTGCAGTTCCGGCGGCTCGGCGTGGCGCGGGGGGACCGTGTCGCGCTGTTC
This sequence comes from Ralstonia syzygii subsp. syzygii, assembly GCA_919592095.1. GTDB lineage: Bacteria > Pseudomonadota > Gammaproteobacteria > Burkholderiales > Burkholderiaceae > Ralstonia > Ralstonia syzygii. Next base: position 18,886 of record CAKKOY010000009.1, read on the forward strand.
CTGCAGAACTGTCCCCAGGCCATCCTGGCGCACCTGGCCGCGGCCAAGCTGGGCGCTATCGCGGTGCCATGCCTGCCGCTGTCGCGCCAGCATGAACTGCGCGACCAACTGGCCGATTGCGGTGCTAAGGTCCTGGTTGCCGCCGCCGACCTGATGCCCACCGTCGAAGCCGCGCGGCCGGGCACCTCGGTCGCCACCGTCATCACCACGCGCTATGCCGATCTGCAGCCGGCGCAGCCCGCCTGCCGCAAGGCGCTGGTGGTGCCGCCGGAGCTGATTGCCGCCGATATCGCCTCGGTGCCGGCGGGCCGGGGCCAGGCTGGCAGCGGCCAGTTCGACCTCATGCAGTTGCTGACCGAGCCGGTGGACGTGGCCGAGCGCGATGCCGTCGCCGCCATCCAGGTCGACCTGGACGAAGTCGCGCTGATGATCTATACGTCCGGCACCACCGGGCGCCCCAAGGGGGCGATGCTGACCCACCGCAACGCGCTGTACAAGACCGCCGTGACCGTGCAGACGAGCGGCATCCAGGCCGCCGACGTGCTGCTGGCGGTGGCGCCGCTGTCGCACATCGCCGGCATGCTGATGGGCATGAACCTGATGCTGTACGCGGGCGCGCCGACCATCCTGCTGTATCGCTTCGACCCGCTGGCCGTACTGCAGGCGATCGACCGCTACCGCGTCACCTGGTGGTACAGCATGACGTCGATGAACCTGGCGGTGATGGCGCATCCCGAGGCCGGGCAATACCGCATGGCCTCGCTGGTGAACAACCCGTGTACCAGTTTCGGCGTGCAGCTGACCGAGGCGATCGCCGATCAATGGCGCGCCTTCGCGGGGCCGCAATGCCGCGTCTACGAAGCGGCCTACGGCCTGTCGGAGACCCATACCTGCGACGCCGTCACACCGCCCGATGCACCCCGCTGGGGCTGGCACGGCAGGATCGTGCCGCAGACCGAGGTACGCATCATCGATCCGCACACCGGCGCCGAACTGCCGCCGGGCCGGTCGGGCGAAATCGCGATCCGCAGCCCGGGCGTGTTCCGCGGCTACTGGCGGCGCGAGGACGCCACGCAGGCCGCGATGCAGGACGGCTTCCTGCGCACCGGCGACATCGGCCAGGTGTCGCCCGATGGCTACCTGCAATGGCAGGGCCGCCTCAAGGAATTGATCAAGGTGTCGGGCTACAGCGTATTCCCGGAAGACGTGGAGGCACTGCTGTCGCGCCACCCGGCAATCCGGCAGGTGGCCGTGACGCCGATGCCGGACCCGGACAAGGGCGAAGTGGTCTGCGCCCACGTCGTGCGCATGAGCGGCACGACGCTCACCGAAGCCGAGCTGATCGCCTGGTCGCGCGAAAACATGGCACCGTACAAGGTACCGCGCCGGGTGAAGTTCCACGACGCGCTGCCGGCCACGGCCATCGGCAAGGTGCTGCGGCGGTTGTTGCGGGAAGAGGCGGCGGTGGCTGCCTGAGCGCGGCAGCGGGGGTGGTCCGCGCCGCTACGTCTGCACGAACCGCTTCTGCCGCGCGATGCTCATCAGGATGCCCAGCCCCATCCCCAGTGTGACGAGCGCGGTACCACCGTAGCTGACGAGCGGCAGCGGCACGCCCACAACCGGCAGGATGCCGCTCACCATGCCCATGTTGACGAAGGCGTAGGTGAAGAAGATCAGCGTGATCGACCCCGCCAGCAGACGGCCGAACAGCGTGCCCGCATTGGCGGCGATGACCAGCCCGCGCAGGATCAGCAGCAGGTACAGGAACAGCAGAATGGCGTTGCCCACCAGCCCGAACTCCTCGGAATAGACCGCGAAGATGAAGTCGGTGTGCTTCTCGGGAATGAACTCCAGGTGCGTCTGCGTGCCCTTGAGCCAGCCTTTGCCGGTCACCCCGCCCGAGCCGATCGCGATGATCGACTGGATGGTGTGGAACCCCTTGCCAAGCGGATCGGTGGTCGGGTCGAGCAGCGTGCAGATGCGGTGCTGCTGGTAGTCGTGCAGGATCGGCCAGTTGACGCCCGGTGCGCAGATGCGCGACTCGAACGACACCACCAGCGTCACCGCCGTCACGGCGATCACCATCACCGGTACGATCAGCCGCCACGACAGCCGGGCGAAGTAGATCACGTAGATGCCCGCGGCCAGCACCAGCAGCGCCGTGCCCAGGTCGGGCTGCTTGGCGATCAGCCCGACCGGCACCAGCAGCAGCACGGCGGCGGCCAGGTAGTCATACCAGTGGATCACGCCCTCGCGCTTCTGGAAGTACCACGCCAGCATCAGCGGCATGGCGATCTTCATGATCTCGGAGGGCTGCACCACCACGCCGATGTTGAGCCAGCGCCGCGCCCCCTTGCGGATCAGCCCGAACATCGCCACGCCGATCAGCAGCGCCACGCCCGCGGTGTACAGCGGCACGGCGAAGCGCATCAGCGTCTGCTGCGGCAGGTTGGCGATGATCCACATCACCACGAACGACAGCAGGATGTTGCGCACCTGGTCTTCCACCCGGCCCGGTATGTCGATGGCCGCCGAGTACAGAGCGATCAGTCCCGTACCGAGCAGCAGGAAGACGATCAGCGCCAGCGGCTTGTCGAAGCCGGTGAAGAGCGACTTGATGACGTTGAATACGCGGCGCTTGTCCATGGTGCGTTCCTCAAGCGCGAAAGTCAGGGGGCGGCCTGTGCCGGTTGGGGCGCAGGCTTCGGATTGGGCTTGACCGCGGGCTTGCGGTCCCTGGGCGAGACGGCCGGCGCGGAAGCCGGGGCCGCCGGCATGCCGCGTCCGCGCGGACTCGGCAGGTCGGGGGCGGGCTGGACATGCGACAGCGCCTGCAGCACCTGGGCATCCAGCGTGGCCGGGGCGACCGCCTGGGCGCTGGTGCCGGCCTCGCGCAGGGCGGGCGCGACCAGATCGGGCGACATCGGCGGCGCGGAGCGCGGTGCACCGGCCACGACGGCCGAAGCACCCGGTGCGGACGCACCGCCTGCCGCGGCCGCGGCCGTGGCAGACGCCACCGCCCCCGACGCGGCGACGGCCTGGGCCGCATTCTGCACCGCCGCTTCGGCGGCCGACTGAGACGTGGCCGTGGTGCTGGCGATGTTGGCGGTCTTGCCGGTGGAGAACACGCTCGGCGTATCGACCGGCGGCTGCGGCTGAGTCCTGGGTGCGGTGGCCGCCAGCTCGGCCGGCCACTTGCCCTGCAGGTAATAGTCGAACACCGCGCGCGCGATCGGCGCGGCCGAGGTAGCTCCGAAGCCGGCGTTCTCGACAATCAGCGCCAACGCGATCTTCGGGTGATCGGCCGGCGCGAAGGCCTCGAACAGCGCGTGGTCGCGCTTGTTTTCGAGAATGGCGTGGTGGTTGTACTTCTCGCCCTTGCCGAGCGAGAACACCTGCGCCGTGCCGGTCTTGCCCGCCGCGGCATATTGCACGCCGGCAAATGCCTTGGCCGCCGTGCCGGCCTGGACCACCCCGGCCATCGCCCGCTTGATCACGTCGATGTTGGCCTGCTTGAGCGGAATCCGGTAGCTCTCGGTCGGCACCGTCAGCGCGCGGGCCTTGGTGACGGAATCCTCGACGGCCTTGACCAAGTGGGGCTTCATCACGCCGCCGTTGTTGGCCAGCGTCGACACCGCGTGCGCCAGCTGCAGAATGGTGAAATTGTTGTAGCCCTGGCCAATGCCCAGCGAGATGGTCTCGCCGTCATACCACTTCTGCTGCTCGGGACGCTTGTAGGCTTTGCGCTTCCACTCGGTGGAGGGCAGGATACCGGTGCGCTCGCCCTCGATATCGATGCCGGTGATCTGGCCGAAGCCGAGCGGCTTCATGAAATCGTGGATGGCGTTGACACCCATGTCGTTGGCGAGCTTGTAGTAGTACGTATCGCACGACACCACGATGGAGCGGTACATGTCGACCCAGCCGTGGCCGCCCGGCACATCGTCGCGGAAGGTGTGGTTGCCCAGCGTGAACGAGCCGGGGTCGGCCATGCCCCATTGCGGCGTGCGCTTGCCCAGCTCCAGCGCGGCCAGCGCCATGAACGGCTTGTAGGTCGAGCCCGGCGGGTAGGTGCCGCGCAGCGGCCGATTCAGCAGCGGCTTGTCGGGCGAGTTGTTCAGCTCGCTCCAGGTGGCGCTGTCGATGCCTTCGATAAAGAGGTTGGGGTCGAAGGTGGGCTTGGAGACAAAAGCGAGGATGTCGCCGGTCTCTGGCTCGATCGCCACCAGCGCGCCGCGGCGGTTGCCGAACAACTGCTCGGCCAGCCGCTGCAGATTGATGTCCAGCGACAGGATCAGGTTGTTGCCGGGCGTGGCCTGCGAGGTGGAGAGGGTGCGGATCGGCCGCCCGCCCGCGCTGACCTCGACCTCTTCGTAGCCGGTCAGGCCATGCAGCTCGGTCTCGTAGCTCTGCTCGATGCCGACCTTGCCGATGTACTCGGTGCCGCTGTAGTTGTTGGCGTCCTTGCGCGGATCGTAGGTGACGTTGGGCTGGCTGTTGGCCTCGCTCGCGTCGTCGATGCGTTCGAGGTCGCGCTCGGAGATGCGGCCGATGTAGCCGATCACGTGCGCCGCCGCCTCGCCCAGGGGATACTGGCGGAAAAGCCGGGCGTGCACGTCCACGCCCGGAAAGCGGAAGCGCTGCGCCGAGAAGCGCGCCACCTCCTGGTCGGTCAGTTGGCTGCGGATCGGCAGGCTCTCGAAGCTGCGCGCGTCTTCCATCAGGCGCTTGAAGCGGCGGCGGTCGCGCGGCTGGATGTCGATCACCTGGGCCAGTTGGTCGATGGTGTTGTCCAGCGTGTCCTGCAGCTTGGACGGGGTGATCTCCAGCGTGTAGGCCGAGTAGTTGCGCGCCAGCACCACACCGTTGCGGTCCATGATGATGCCGCGGTTGGGCTCGATCGGCGCCACCGAGATGCGGTTGTCCTCGGCCTTGGCCGAGTACTGCTCGTGCTTGACGGACTGCAGCCAGAAGAAGCGCACCAGCAGCAGCCCGAAGCACACCAGCACGAACAGCGCGGCCGCCGCCAGCCGCATGCGAAAGCGCGACAGCTCCTGTTCGACGTTGCGGATCTCGGTCATGCCTGCGGCCCGGATGTGTGCGTCAGATCGGGCGCGTCTTGTCGACGCTCTCCGGACGGCGCTGCGGAGCCAGCAGGATGGCGTTCGCGATCGGCCATAGCGCGGCTTCGATCAGCGGCGGCAGCGCCACCTGCCAGTCGGGCAGGTGCGCACCCATCAGCAGGCGGATCAGGATCGGCACCGCGTGCGCGAGCAGCAGCAGCGGCAGGACATGCAGCGCTTGCGACAGCACCGAGAACCACAGCACGCGACGGTGGATGGTAATGGCGAAGTACGACAGCAGCGTGTACGCCATCGCATGCTCGCCCAGCAGGCGCGCCTCGTGCACGTCCATCAGCAGGCCCAGCAGAAAGGCCACCACCATGCCGACGCGGCGCGGCTGGTGGATGTTCCAGAACACCAGCACCAGCGCCACTAGGTCCGGGACCCATTGCAGGTGTCCCCATGGCATCAGATTGAACAGGAACGCCGCCACAAAGCTGAAGGCGATGAAGCCGGGGTTGACCGGGCGCAGCAGGTATTGGGGCGAGTTCATGGCGTTGCTCGCTAGCGTTTCGGCGCCGGATCGGTGTCCAGCGGGTTGCCGTCAGCGTCGGTTGGTCGCGGCGGCGGGGCGTTGTCGTCGGCGGCCGGCGCGGGCACGTTGGCCTCGGCGGCGGCACGCGCGGCGCGCGCCTTCTCCTCGCGGGCATCGCGCGCGGCATTCTTGCCCTTGGGAGCGGAGGCCGGCGCCAGGTCCATCGGCGACGGGAAGCCCGACTCGTACTTGACGATGAGCAGGTGCCGGTTGCTGCGGATGCCCGCCACCGGCTCGCAGATCACGCGCGAGAAGGCGGTGTCCGCCTTGCGCTCGATCTGGGCGATGCGCGCCACCGGCAGGCCGGCGGGATAGACGCCGTCCAGCCCCGACGTCACCAGCAGGTCGCCCTGCTGCAGATCGGCCGAGGCGGCCATGAAGCGCAAGTCCAGCGCACCCGGACGGGCGCCGCCGAAGGCCACGCTGCGCAGGCCGTTGCGGACGACCTCCACGGGAATCGCCAGGTCCTTGTCGGTCAGCAGCGTCACCTGCGCTTCGAACAGCGACACGCGCGTCACCTGCCCGACCACACCGCGATCGTCGATGACCGGGTAGCCGGCGCGCACGCCGTCCTTGGTACCGCGGTCGATGACGATGCGCTGGGTGTACGGATCGCGCGCCTCGTACAGAACTTCCGCCGCCAGGGTCGGCACAGCGGCGTGCTGCTTCAGGTTGAGCAGCGTGCGCAGGTTGCGGTTCTCGGCTTCCAGCTGGCTGGCGCGCAGCGACTGCTGGGCCTGGGCGACGGTCGACTCGCGCAGGGTGCGGTTGTCGGTGGCGAGCCGGGTGGACGATTGCGTGTAGTCCAGCAGCGCGCGGGCGGTATCGCGCGGAATCAGCACCACGCGCTCGACCGGATACAGCACCACCGACACCACATGCCGGACCACGCCGAGCACCGACAGGCGCGCGTCGGTCACCAGCAGAGCCAGCGCAAGCGCAATCAGGGCGACCAGCCGCGCCGTCGCGGACGGGCCCTGCTTGAATAGGGGCGGCGGGGAGTAATCCATTACCCAGACGCTTCAGATTGACACCCCGGGCACGCGACGGGCCCGGGTGGGGTAAGGCGCCGGGGCGGTGCTGGAGCCCGGGGAGGGCAGAGCACGGCGCACCGGCACAGTGCGCATGTCAGCGATCCGCCAAAGCCGCCGACGCGGCCGCACGGACGGATGGCAAACGGTGGCGCATCACTCGTACGAGAAGATGCTGCCGAGCTTGTCCATGCGCTCCAGCGCCATGCCGGAGCCGCGCACCACGCAGGTCAGCGGATCTTCGGCCACCAGCACCGGCAGGCCGGTTTCCTCGGCCAGCAGGCGATCCAGGTCGCGCAGCAGCGCACCGCCGCCGGTCAGCATCATGCCGCGCTCGGCGATGTCGGCGCCCAGTTCCGGCGGTGTCTGCTCCAGCGCGATCTTGACCGACGACACGATCTGGTTGAGCGGATCGGTCAGCGCTTCCAGGATTTCGTTGGACGACACCGTGAAGGCGCGCGGAATGCCCTCGGACAGGTTGCGGCCCTTGACTTCCATCTCGCGCACTTCCGAACCCGGGAAGGCGGAGCCGATTTCCTTCTTGATGGCTTCGGCGGTCTGCTCGCCGATCAGCATGCCGTAGTTGCGGCGGATGTAGTTGACGATGGCCTCGTCGAACTTGTCGCCGCCCACGCGCACCGAACCCTTGTAGACCATGCCGCCCAGCGAGATGATGCCCACCTCGGTGGTGCCGCCGCCGATGTCCACCACCATCGAGCCCGACGGCTCCGACACGGGCAAGCCGGCGCCGATCGCGGCCGCCATCGGCTCCTCGATCAGGTACACCTGCGAGGCGCCGGCGCCCAGCGCCGATTCGCGGATGGCGCGGCGCTCCACCTGGGTCGAGCCGCACGGCACGCAGATGATGATGCGCGGCGACGGACGCAGCAGCTTGCTGTCGTGCACCATCTTGATGAACTGCTTGAGCATCTGCTCGGTTACGGTGAAGTCGGCGATCACGCCGTCCTTCATCGGGCGGATCGCCTCGATGTTGCCCGGCACCTTGCCCAGCATCTGCTTGGCTTCCTTGCCAACGGCCTGGATGGTCTTCTTGGCGTTCGGGCCGCCTTCCTGGCGGATGGCGACCACGGACGGTTCGTCGAGGACGATGCCCTTGTCGCGGACGTAGATCAGGGTGTTGGCGGTGCCGAGGTCGATCGCGAGATCGTTGGAAAAATAGCTGCGCAGAAAGCCGAACATCGGATGAATCCTGTTTTCTCAAGTCATGGGACGCCCAATCGCAGAATCACGGTGCAACGGCTGCACCGATGCGCGGACGTCGCACGGCGCTGCCATGCGGTCCGATCCTGCTACTGCGCTCCCCGGGAATGTGTCGCAGGTCCCCGTGGTGGCCGGCGGCCTGGCGCGCATCGCGCGCGCTTGAGCCTGCCGATCGCAAGCCGCCCGGTGAGGGCTGACCCCAAGGAACCTTTGATTAAGTGTCGCCAGACCCTGCCTGTGCTGCCGGGCTCGGCGCCCGGACACTTAATCAGAGGGTCCGTGACCGCACGAAAACACCTGCTGACTTAGAAATTTAGTCGGCAATCATACCTTATAATTCGGGCGATTCGCGGGCGTTTGCCTCCAATTTTGCGGCGATTGCGCGCACCTCGCGTCCTGTTGCCGCCCTGTTGTCGCCTTTTCGCGCACTTTGCCCCGCCCGCAGCCGCACTCACTAGCTCCGATGGCACTCGAACTCTCCGACGTCAAACGCATCGCCCATCTTGCCCGCATCGAAGTCTCCGATGCCGAGGCGGCGCAGACCCTGACCCAGCTGAACCAGTTCTTCACGCTGGTCGAACAGATGCAGGCCGTCGACACCGCCGGCATCGAGCCGATGGCCCACCCGATCGAGCAGGTGCAAGCCCAGGCGCAGCGCCTGCGCGAAGACGCCGTGACCGAGCCCGACCGCCGCGCCGCCTACCAGCAGTGCGCGCCGGCCACCGAGGCCGGCCTGTACCTGGTGCCCAAGGTCATCGAGTAACGCATCGCCCCGGGGCGCCGCCGCGCCACAGCCTTGACCCTATCCCATTTGCCGTCGCCGGCCGCTGCCGGCAGCCCATCCGAACGTATTCGATGACCGCATCCACGCTCAAAACCCTGTCCGCCCAACTCGCCGCCAAGGAAGTGTCGGCGGAGGAACTGGCGCGCCACTACCTGGCGCGCATCGAGGCGCGGGCCGACCTGAACGCCTTCATCCATGTCGACCCCGAGGCCACGCTGGCGCAGGCGCGGGCCGCCGACGCGCGCCTGGCCGCCGGCGACGCGGGGCCGCTCGCCGGCATCCCGATCGCGCACAAGGACGTGTTCGTCACGCGCGGCTGGCGCGCCACGGCGGGCTCGAAGATGCTCGACGGCTACGTGAGCCCGTTCGACGCCGCCGTGGTCGAGCGCCTGGCTGCCGCCGGCATGGTGACGCTGGGCAAGACCAACATGGACGAGTTCGCGATGGGCTCGTCCAACGAGAACTCGCACTTCGGCCCGGTCAAGAACCCGTGGGACGTCGGGCACGTGCCGGGCGGCTCGTCCGGCGGCTCGGCCGCGGCCGTGGCGGCGGACCTGGCACCGGCCGCGACCGGCACCGACACCGGCGGCTCGATCCGCCAGCCGGCGTCGTTCTCGGGCATCACGGGCATCAAGCCGACGTATGGCCGGGTGTCGCGCTACGGCATGATCGCCTTCGCCTCGTCGCTGGACCAGGGCGGCCCGATGGCGCGTACGGCCGAGGACTGCGCGCTGCTGCTGTCAGCCATGGCCGGCTTCGACGCGCGCGATTCCACCAGCCTGGAACCGGGCCGCGGCGGCGATGCGGAAGATTTCAGCCGCCGGCTCGGCCAGCCGTTGGAAGGCGCCGACGCCGCCCGTCCGCTGGCCGGCCTGCGCATCGGCCTGCCGAAGGAATATTTCAGCGAAGGACTGGCGGACGACGTGCGCGCCGCCGTGCGTGCCGCGCTGGCCGAGCTGGAGAAGCTGGGCGCCACGCTGGTCGACATCAGCCTGCCCAAGACCGAACTGTCGATCCCGACCTACTACGTGATCGCCCCGGCCGAGGCATCGTCCAACCTGTCGCGCTTCGACGGCGTGCGCTACGGCCACCGCGCGGCGGAGTACCGCGACCTGGCCGACATGTACCGCAAGACCCGCGCCGAAGGCTTCGGCTGGGAGGTCAAGCGCCGCATCCTGGTCGGCACCTATGTGCTGTCGCACGGCTACTACGACGCCTACTACCTGCAAGCGCAGAAGATCCGCCGCATCATCGCGCAGGATTTCCGGAACGCGTTCCAGCAGTGCGATGTGATCATGGGGCCGGTGGCGCCGACGGTGGCCTGGAAGCTCGGCGAGAAGACCGACGATCCGCTGCAGATGTACCTGGCCGACATCTTCACGCTGTCGACCAGCCTGGCCGGCCTGCCGGGCATGAGCGTGCCGGCCGGCTTCGGCGCAAACGGTCTCCCGGTTGGCTTGCAGATCATTGGCAACTATTTTGAAGAAGCACGCATGCTGCAGATCGCGCATGCGTTCCAGCAGGCGACCGACTGGCACACGCGCCAGCCGGCGGCCTGATCCGGGGTCCGGCGACTCAACGCGATGGCGGAGGCAATCATGGCACGGCGCATCGGCATGGGCGGGCTGGCGGCGTTGTCCGCCGTGGTGCTGACCGCCTGCAGTTCGATTCCACTGCCGCTGCCATCCCTGCCGATCATCGGCAAGCCGTCGGCGCCGTCCGCCCCGATCGCCGACCGCCGCATCGACCTGTCCGGCTACTGCAGCCAGACCGACGAAGACGGCTTCCGCGAACAGGCGACGCTGACCGTGGCCGACAACAACGTCAGCGCGCTGCAATGGCAGTTGTGGGTCGGCCGGCGCGGCTCGTGCAGGTTCGATCTGTCGACCTTCCAGCAGACCAAGCGGCGGCCCAGCATCGAGCTGAGCGAGCGCAACAGCAGCTGCAAGCTGATGGTCTGGCAGGACCCGCGCCGCGTCACGCTGGCGCACGCCAACTGCGAAGCGCATTGCACCCCCGGCATCTATGAGCAAGCCTGGCCGGTGATGTTCGATCCGCAAACGGGACAATGCGCCCGCAACGCGCGGTGATGCGCCCGGTGCATCACGCATCGCGTGCCCTGTCGCGCGGACTGGCCGGCGTGCTGCTGGCGGCGAATGCGCTCGCCTTCGCGCAGCCCACGCCCGATGCCGGAGGCGCGCAGCCCGACATGCCGGCCGCCCATGCGCCGTCAGCGGCGCAGCTGGGCGTGCAGACCGTGCAGATCCCGCGCGCGGTCATGAAGGATGCCGAGGACGCGCCGCAAACGCTGACCGCCTACTGGATCGCCCCGGACCGCAAGGGGCCTGCTGCCGGTGCGCCGGTGGTGGTCGCGCTGCACGGCTGCGGCGGCTTGTACACGCCGGCCGGCGCGGATGCCAATGCGCTCGGCGAGCGCTATCGCGGCTACGCGCAATGGCTTGCCGCGCGCGGCTATGCGGTGGTGCTGCCCGATAGCTTCGGCCCGCGCGGCAAGCCGCACGGCATCTGCACCGAGCCGACGGCCGGGCGCAGCATCAACGGGACGGTGCGGCGCACCGACATCCTGGCGACACTGCGCTGGATCGCCGCGCAGCCCGGGCTGGACGCGCGCCGCATCGTGCTGCTCGGCTGGTCCAACGGCGCGCAGGCGGTGCTGGACACCGTGGATGCCAGCCGCGCCTGGCCCGCCGATACGCCGGCCGTGGAGCGCGCCGTGGCGTTCTATCCGGGCTGCCTCGCCGCGCTGCAGCGTCCGGCCTACCAGCTGAACGCGCCGCTCATGCTGTTGGCCGGCGCCAACGACGACTGGACGCCCGCCGACCGCTGCCAGGCCCTGCAGACCGCCGTGCTGGCCCGCCAACCGCAGGCGCGCTTCGAACTGGAGATGTTCGGCGGCGCCTACCATGGCTTTGACGGCACGGCGCCGCTCGAGCAGCGCAGGGGCATTCCGAACGGCGTGCGTCATGGCACCGTCACGGTCGGCGGCGATCCGGCGGCGCGCGAAGCGGCCTTCACGCGGCTGGCGGCATGGCTGGATAATCCGCACCCTTGAGCGCCTGGGCGCGGAAGCGGCGCCGCATGCACGAACACAAAGCACAGAACACACCTAGGATTCACACCACAACAATCGACAGGACACACGCAACATGCAATGGGAAGTGGTGATCGGCCTCGAAACGCATGCTCAGCTTTCGACGGCCTCGAAGATTTTCTCCGGCGCCTCCACCGCCTTCGGCGCGGCGCCCAACACGCAGGCCGCGCCGGTTGACCTGGCGCTGCCCGGCGTGCTGCCGGTGCTGAACAAGGGCGCCGTCGAGCGCGCCATCCGCTTCGGGCTGGCCATCGGCGCGACCATCGCGCCCAAGAGCATCTTCGCGCGCAAGAATTATTTCTACCCCGACCTGCCCAAGGGCTACCAGATCAGCCAGTACGAGATCCCGGTGGTGCAGAGCGGCACGCTGACGATCCAGGTCGAAGGCAGGAACGGCCAGCCGGGCTACGAGAAGACCGTGCACCTGACGCGCGCCCACCTCGAGGAAGACGCCGGCAAATCGCTGCACGAAGACTTCGCCGGCATGACCGGCATCGACCTGAACCGCGCCGGCACGCCGCTGCTGGAGATCGTCACCGAGCCCGACATGCGCAGCGCGGCCGAGGCCGTGGCCTACGCCAAGGCGCTGCATGCGCTGGTGGTGTGGCTGGGCATCTGCGACGGCAACATGCAGGAAGGCAGCTTCCGCTGCGATGCCAACGTCTCGGTGCGCCGGGGGCCGGATGCGCCGTTCGGCACGCGCTGCGAGATCAAGAACCTGAACTCGTTCCGCTTCCTGGAAGAGGCCATCAACTACGAAGTGCGCCGCCAGATCGAACTGATCGAGGACGGCGGCTCCGTGGTGCAGGAAACCCGCCTGTACGATCCGGACCGCAAGGAAACGCGCTCGATGCGCAGCAAGGAAGACGCGCACGACTACCGCTACTTCCCCGACCCCGACCTGCTGCCGCTGATGATCGGCTCGGACTGGGTGGACGCCGTGCGCGCCACGCTGCCGGAGCTGCCCGTCGCCATGGCCGCGCGCTTTGAATCGGCCTATGGCCTGCCCAGGTACGACGCGAGCATCCTGACCGCCACCAAGGCCACCGCCGCCTACTTCGAGGCCGCGGTCGCCGCCGCCGGCACGGCCAACGCCAAGGCCGCCGCCAACTGGATCATGGGCGAGGTGGCCTCGAACCTGAACCGCGCCGGGCTGGAGATCGACGCCGCGCCGGTATCGCCCGAGCAACTGGCCAAGCTGCTCGCGCGCATCGCCGACGGCACCATCTCCAACAACACCGCCAAGAAGGACGTCTTCCCCGCCATGTGGGCCGGCGAGCACGGTGGCGACGCCGACGCGATCATCGCCGAGAAGGGCCTCAAGCAGATGTCGGACTCCGGCGAGCTGGAGAAGATCATCGACGAGGTGCTGGCGGCCAACGCCAAGTCGGTCGAGGAATTCCGCGCCGGCAAGGACAAGGCTTTCAACGCACTGGTCGGCCAGGCGATGAAGGCCACGCGCGGCAAGGCCAACCCGGGCCAGGTCAACGAACTGCTGAAGAAGAAACTGGGCGCAGCCTGATGAGCACCATGAACGCACAAGACGTCGCCAACTACCTGCAGGCGCATCCGGCCTTCTTTGAAGAGCACGCCGAACTGCTGGCCGCCATCCAGCTTACCAGCCCGCACAGCCACCGCGCGGTATCGCTGCAGGAGCGCCAGATGGAGATCCTGCGCGACAAGAACAAGCACCTGGAGCTCAAGCTGTCGGACCTGGTGCGCCACGGCAACGAGAACGACCGCACGCAGCAGCGCATCCACGCGTGGACCTCGCACCTGCTCGGCGAGGCCGACTCGCATGCGCTGCCCTATGCGGTGCAGGACGGCCTACGCGAGATCTTCGAGGTGCCGGCCGTGGCGCTGCGCGTATGGCAGGTGTCCGAGGAATTCGCGCACCTGGAAGTGGCGCAGGGCTTGAGCGAAGAGGTGCGCCTGTTCGCCGCCGGCCTGCGCGCGCCGTACTGCGGCCCCAATGCCGGCTTCGAGGCGGCCGGCTGGCTGGAATTGCGGGAGACCGAGGGCAGCGACGACAGCGCCATCCAGTCGGTCGCCATCGTCACGCTGCGCGTACCGGTGCGCGACGATGCCGAGGCCGGCGCCGCGCCGGCCTTCGGCCTGCTGGTGCTGGGCTCGCCGGATGCGCGCCGCTTCCACGATGGCATGGGCACCACGTATCTCGCGCAGATCGGTGAGCTGACCGCCGCCGCGCTGAACCGCCTGCGCGACTGATCGCCCGCGCCCGATGCCGCCGCCTGCCGCCGACGATGACCGCGACGCCCCGGCGCCGCTCCATCCGCAGATCGCGGCCTACCTCGACACACTGAAGTTCGAGCGCCAACTGTCGCAGCACACGCTGGCGAGCTACGCCCGCGAGCTGGCCGTGCTGCAGCAGCTCGGCGCGCAGTTCGCGGCGGGCATCGACCTGATGCAGCTGCAGCCGCATCACATCCGCCGCATGATGGCGCGGCTGCACGGCGGCGGCCTGTCGGGCCGCAGCATTGCGCGGGCGCTGTCGGCGTGGCGCGGCTGGTACAGGTGGCTGGCGCTGCGCGATGCGGCCGTCACCGCCAACCCGGTCGACGGCGTGCGCGCACCCAAGAGCCCGAAGAAGCTGCCCAAGGCGCTTTCCGTCGAACAGGCCGTCGCGCTGATGGAGCAGTTGCCCGGGGACGACCCCGAAACCGTCCGCGACCGCGCCGTCAACGAACTGTTCTATTCGTGCGGGCTGCGGCTGTCGGAGCTGGTCGGGCTCGACCTGCGCCATGTGAAGGCCGGCGACTACGAATCGGCCAGTTGGCTCGACCTGGACACGCGCGAGGTCATGGTGCTCGGCAAGGGCAGCAAGCGCCGGACCGTGCCGGTGGGTCGCAAGGCAGCCGAGGCGCTGGTCGCATGGCTGGCGGCGCGCCCGCAGCTGGCACGGCCCGACGCCGCCCCGGAAGACGCCCACGCGCTGTTCCTGTCAGCGCACGGCAAGCGGCTAGCACAGCGGCAGATCCAGATGCGGATGAAGCGCAACGCCATCGCGGCGGGGGTACCGGCGGACGTGCATCCGCACGTGCTGCGGCATTCGTTCGCCACGCACATGCTGCAATCCTCCGGCGACCTGCGCGCGGTGCAGGAACTGCTCGGGCACGCCAGCATCGCCAGCACGCAGGTTTATACTTCGCTCGATTTCCAGCACCTGGCCAAGATCTACGATCAGGCCCACCCGCGCGCGAAGAAGAAATGACGCGCCGCCCGGGCAACCGGGCATTCCCATTCCAGTCGCATGCAAACCCTGATTCTCAAACCCGGCAAGGAGCGCTCGCTGCTGCGCCGGCATCCGTGGATATTCGCCAACGCAATCGACCGTGCGGAAGGCCGCCCGGCCTCCGGCGCCACCATGGTGGTCCGCGCGCACGACGGCCGCTTCCTGGCCCGCGCCGCGTTCAGCCCCGTCTCGCAGATCCGCGCGCGGGTGTGGTCCTTCGATGAGGCCGAGCCGATCGACCACGCATTCTTCAAGCGCCGCATCGCCGCCGCCGTGGCGTACCGGCGGGACTGGGTACGCGACACCGACGCCGTGCGCCTGGTCATGGGCGAGGCCGACGGCCTGCCCGGCCTGATCGTCGACCAGTACGGCACAGGCGCCGCCGGCCAACTGGTGTGCCAGTTCAGCGCGGCCGGCGTCGAGCACTGGAAGGAGGCGATCGTCGCCGCGCTCGTCAAGGAGACCGGCTGCCCCAACGTGTACGAACGCTCGGATGTGAGCGTGCGCGAGCGCGAGGGCCTGCCGCAGCTGACCGGCGTGCTGGCCGGTGCCGAGCCGCCCGCGGACCTGTCCGCCACCGAGCACGGCGTGCGCTACTACGTGGATGTGCGCCAAGGCCACAAGACCGGCTTCTACGTGGACCAGCGCGACAATCGCGCGCTGGTCGGCGCGCTGGCGCGGGACCGCGACGTGCTCAACTGCTTCTGCTACACCGGCGGCTTCTCGCTGGCGGCACTGAAGGGCGGGGCGCGCTCGGTGGTCTCGATCGACTCGTCGGGCGAGGCGCTGGCGGTGGCCGAGCGCAATGTCGCGCTGAACGGCTTCGATGCGGCACGCGCCGAATGGCTGGATGTCGATGTCTTCAAGTCGCTGCGCAACTTCCGCGCCGAGGGCCGCCAATTCGACCTGATCGTGCTGGACCCGCCCAAGTTCGCCGCCTCCGCGCAGCAAGTGGACCGCGCCGCGCGGGCCTACAAGGAGATCAACCTGGTCGGCCTGCAACTGCTGCGGCCGGGCGGCCTGCTGTTCACGTATTCGTGCTCGGGCGCCATAGACGCCGACCTGTTCCAGAAGATCGTGGCCGGCGCGGCGGCCGATGCCCGGGTGACGGCACGCATCCAGCGGCGGCTCTCGGCAGGGCTGGACCATCCGCTGCTCGCCAGCTTCCCCGAAGGCGAATACCTCAAGGGCCTGCTGTTGCAGGTGGGCTGACGGCGCGCGCCCACCAGCGCGCGGCCCGACCCCAACCACGTTTGCGCAACGCTTGCGCAAACCCGACCGGAAGTCGCCGATGATGCTCGATGTGACCCGCCTGGCCCCCCGCTACAACACACTCCGGCACGGCTTCAACCTGCGTTGGCCGTCCACCGACGCGCAGGCCGCCGGCCGCATCGCCCTGTGCGAGAAGGCCGACGAGGTGGCACCCGCGCTGCAGCACATCATCGACACGGGCATGCGGCCCACGGTGTCCGGACTTGTTCCGCGCCTGCCGGGGCGCGGGCGGCGGCAACTTCGGCATCATCACCGCCTACGCCTTTGCCAGATTGCCCGAGGCGCCACGCGAAGTCGCCCTCGCCACCGTGGCCTTCGACTGGGCCGCCATGACGCCCGAGCGCTTCGCCGAACTGCTGCGCCTCTACGGCGACTACTGGGAGGCGCGCGGCAAGGACCCGGACACGTGGGGCATGTTCTCCCTGCTCAAGCTGACGCACAGGTCCGCCGGGCAGATCGTGATGCTCACGCAGTTCTGCAACCCGGACGGCACCTGCCGCGACCTCGCTGTCCTCAACGATTTCCTGGCCCGCTTCCAGGCCTGCGCGCCGGTGCCGGTCAAGGGCCGGCCGCCCGGTTACGGGCCGGCGCACCGGCAGGGCGTGGGGCAAGTGCTCTGCTCCAAGCCACACACTGTCGTCCGGTACGACTGGCTGACCGCCACGCAAACCCGAACGGCTCGGGCCCGAACCAGCGCGGCAAGTACAAGTCGGCCTACATGAAGCACGGCTTCACGGCGCGCGAAGCGCAGCGCATCTACACGCATCTCACACGCACCATGCCGGGCATCGACCTGAGCCAGTCGCTGCTGCAGGTCGACGCGTACGGCGGCGCCGTCAACAAGACCGAGCGCATCGCCGATACCGCCGTGCCGCAGCGCGCCTCCGTCATGAAGCTGCAGTACCAGACCGACTGGACATCGGCCGACGACGACGCCGGCCACCAGCGCTGGATCGGCGACTTCTACCGGGACGTCTACGGCACACCCGACGTGAGCGCGCCGCATGCCGGCACGCCGTACCCCGGCGACCGGTACGAGGGCTGCTATATCAACTACCCCGACGTCGACATGCTGGCCTATCCGTTCTGGCCACAGCCCTATTACGGCGACGGCGATCTCTATGCGTTCCTGCAACGCGTCAAGCGCCGTTATGATCCGAACAACATCTTCCACCACGCGATGTCCGTGCGTCCGTGAGGAGGAACGACGATGACCCGTTTCAACCGCCTTCGCAGAACCCTCATGCAGTGGACCGGTAGCCTGCCCTTGCTGGGCGCATTGCCTCTTCCCAAGCTCGCCCAGGCGCAGGGCGCCGACCAGCCGGCCGCCTCGGGCACGCCGCCGGCCGGCGGCACGCGAGCGCCGCGCTTCGCCTATGTCGGCACCTATACCTTCGACGCGCCCGGCGGCACGGCCGGCGGGCCGCCCGCGCGCGGCATCTACGTGCTGGCGCCGTGCGGCGATGCCTGGTCGCAGGTGCAGGTGGTGGCGAGCGCCAACCCGTCGTTCCTGGCGGTGCACCCGAATCAGCGCTTCCTGTACGCCATAAACGAGATCGATGTCTACGAAGGCCGCGCCACCGGCACCGCCGAGGCCTATGCCATCGACCCGCACGACGGCCGGCTGACGCTGCTGAACCGGCAGCCGCTGTCGCTGTCGGGCACGATTCCCGCGCACGTGGCGGTGTCGCCGGACGGGCATCACCTGGCCGTGGCGCTGTATGGCGGCGGTGCGTACAACGTGCTGCCGATCGGCGCGGACGGCAGGCTGGGCAGCATATCGGGCCTCTTCAAGGACACCGGCTCCGGGCCCGACACCGAGCGCCAGGAGGCACCGCACGCCCACATGGTGCTGTTCGACCCGACCGGCCAGCGCATCCTGGGCACGGATCTCGGCACCGACCGCATCAACGTGTTCGCGCTGGAGGATGGCAAGCTGGCGCTGCGCGACCGCGCCCAGCTCAAGCCCGGCAGCGGCCCGCGCCACCTGGCGCTGCATCCGTCCGGCAAGCTGCTCTACGTCATCAACGAACTGGACGGCACCGTGGCCTGCCACGGCTACGATCCCGCCACGGGGCGCGTGCTGGACGAACGCCAGCGTATCGCCACCACGCCGGCCGACTACACCGGCCAGAAGAGCGGCGCGGCGCTGGTGATGCATCCGTCGGGGCGCTTCCTGTATGCGTCCAACCGGCGGCTGAAATCGGAACACCCGCTGGCCGACAGCATCGCCGTGTTCGGCATCGACCCGGCCTCCGGCAGGCTCGCCGCCCTCCAGTACTGGAGCGAGGGCCTGCGCTTCCCGCGCGCGCTGACCCTGGCGGACGATGGCCGCCACCTCTACGCGCTGAGCCAGAAGGGCGACACGATCCTGCGCCTGCGCATCGACGACGCCACCGGCAAGCTGGATCAGCCGGCCGTGGTGGCAAAAGTGCCGACGCCGGTGTGCCTGGTGTTCGCCAGTTGGTTAAGCATCGATCACCTCCGGGGCGGCGCGGAACCGCCCAGTTGCAACTGAATTGCGGCAGGAACGCAGGGCTGGGTACAATGGCCAGATGAACAGCCCGGCCCCACGCGACGTTCCCGCCACTCTTCACCTGGATTCGCCCGAAGCGGCGGCCCGGGCGCGCCTGCGTGGGCTGGGCAGCCGCGTGACCGAGCCGCGCGTGCGCGTGCTGGCCGCGCTGATGCAGGGCGATGCCCCGCTGTCGCACCAGGCCGTCTGCGACGCGCTGCCCGCCGATGCCGGCATCGACCGCGTGACGGTCTACCGCGTACTCGACTGGCTGGTGGCCGGCGGCATCGTCCACAAGACGGCCGGCACCGACCGCGTGTTCCGCTTCAGCCTCGCCGAGCACGACGCGGCGCGCGAAGCTGCGCACCGGGCCCACAGCCACTTCCATTGCACCCAGTGCGGGCGGGATTTCTGCCTGGAAACGGCCACGCCACCGGCCGTGCCGACGCCCGCCCTGCCTGCCGGCTTCGCCGCCGACCACGCCGAACTCACCATCAAGGGCTGCTGCGCCGACTGCGCCGCCCGCCACCAGACAGGAAACGCACCATGTCCAAACTGATCCCGGTCACCATCCTGACGGGCTTTCTCGGCAGCGGGAAAACCACGCTGCTCAAGCGCATCCTGACCGAACAGCACGGCATGAAGATCGCCGTGATCGAGAACGAGTTCGGCGAGGAGAACATCGACAACGACATCCTCGTGCAGGACGGCAACGAGCAGATCGTGCAGATGAGCAACGGCTGCATCTGCTGCACCATCCGCGGCGACCTGGTGGCCGCGCTGTCCGACCTGCTCACGCGCCGCGACAAGGGCGAGCTCCAGTTCGACCGCGTGGTCATCGAGACCACCGGCGTGGCCAACCCCGGCCCGGTCGCGCAGACCTTCTTCATGGACGACGAGATCGCCGGCCGCTACCTGCTGGACGCCGTCATCACGCTGGTCGATGCCAAGCACGGCAACCAGCAGCTCGACAAGCAGGAGGAGGCACAGCGCCAGGTGGGCTTCGCCGACGCGATCTTCATCACCAAGGGCGACCTGGTCTGCGCCGACGACGTGGACGCGCTGCGCCACCGCCTGCTGCACATGAACCCGCGCGCGCCGATCCGCACCGCCAACTTCGGCGACGCACCGATCGACACCATCTTCGACCTGCGCGGCTTCAACCTGAACGCCAAGCTGGAGATCGACCCCGACTTCCTGCGCGAGGACGGCCATGACCACGACCACGATCATGACCACGACCACACCTGCTCGCCCGACTGCGACCATGACCATGACCACGGGCACGGCCATCACCACCATCACGGCCACGCGCACCATACCGACCGCATCGCCTCGTTCGTCTTCCGCAGCGAGCGGCCGTTCAACTATGGCAAGCTGGAGGAATTCCTCTCCGGCGTGCTCAACGTCTACGGCGAGAAGCTGCTGCGCTACAAGGGCGTGCTGTACATGGAGGGCGTCGACCGCAAGGTGGTGTTCCAGGGCGTGCACCAGCTGATGGGCAGCGACGTGGGCGGCAAGTGGGACGGCGAAACACCCGGCAACCGCATGGTCTTCATCGGCGTGGACCTGCCGCGCGACACCATCCTGAAGGGCCTGGAGAACTGCCTGGCCTGACGCGGCCGCCGGCCCCCTCCCTTTTCGGCGGTCGGCCCGGGATGCCCGGGCCGGATTTAGTGTCCGTGTTTCTCCGATAGTTCGGGTAAGATCGTTCAGATACAATAGATCGATTCGATGTACGTCGTCCTGGGAAGGCCCGACAGGAGGAGCAGGCGATGGTGACGTCAAGGACCAAGGACGAGCGCGGCGCCGATAGCGGTACCGGACAGCCCGGAACGGTATCGGCAGCAGCCCAGGCTGCGCCAGCCACCCGGAAAAAAGCGGCAGGGGGCGCCGCTGCCGGGAAGGCAACAGGAGGCACGCGGAGCGGCAAGCCCGCCGCCAGCCAGAACATGTCCGGCGCATCCCCGCGCGAGGACAACGCGACAGCCGAGACGGCGCGCGATTTACCAGGATCATCCGCAGCAACCATGAGCAGCAAGAAACTACTCACCGAAGCCGAAATCCTGAAGATGGGTGACAAGGATTACATGAACGAGGCCCAGCTCGCCTTCTTCAAGGACCGGCTTGAAAAGCTCCGCGACGACATTCTCAAGAATGCCGGCCAGACCACCGAGCACCTGCGCGAGACCGTGATCGTGCCGGACCCGGCCGACCGTGCCACCATCGAGGAAGAGCACGCGCTGGAGCTGCGCACCCGCGACCGCGAGCGCAAGCTGCTCAAGAAGGTCGAGCAGTCGATCGCCCGCATTGACGAAGGCAACTATGGCTACTGCGACGAAACCGGCGAGCCGATCGGCATCCCGCGTCTGCTGGCCCGTCCGACCGCCACGCTGACGCTGGAAGCGCAGGAGCGCCGCGAAAAGCGCCAGAAGCTGTTTGGCGACTGACGTGCGCGCCGCACCCGTCTGACTTCGCAGCCCGGCCACCACCGGGCTGTTTGCTTTGCAGGTTTCGTAGGCTGTCCATCATGTCCCGTCCGCTTCCCGTCACTGTGCTGTCCGGCTTCCTGGGCGCCGGCAAAACCACGCTGCTCAACCACGTGCTCGCCAACCGCGAGGGCAAGCGCGTGGCCGTGATCGTCAACGACCTGTCGGACGTCAACATCGATGCCCAGCTGGTGGGCGACGGCACCGCGGGCAGCGCCCAGCTGTCGCGCACCGACGAACGCATGATCGAGCTGTCCAACGGCTGCATCTGCTGCACCCTGCGCGAGGACCTGCTCGACGAGATCGCCCGCCTGGCGCGCGAAGACCGCTTCGACTACCTGCTGATCGAATCGACCGGCGTGGCCGAGCCGCTGCCCATCGCCGAGACCTTCACCTTTGAAGACGCTGAAGGCCAGCTGCTGTCCGACCTGGCCCGGCTCGACACCATGGTGACGGTGGTCGACGCCCAGCACTTCCTGGCCGACTACGACGCCGCCGACTTCCTCTCCGACCGCGGCCAGGCCCGCGACGAAGACGACGATCGCACCGTGGTCGATCTGCTGATCGAACAGGTCGAGTTCTGCGACGTGATCGTGCTCAACAAGATCGACCTGGTGGGCGAGGCCGAGCGCGAGCGGCTGGCCAGCATCCTGCATTCGCTGAACCCGCGCGCGCGCATCGTGCCGGCGTCGTTCGGCCACGTGCCGCTGGACGCCATCCTGAACACCCACCGCTTCGACTTCGACGCCGCCGCCGCTGCGCCCGCCTGGCTGGCCGAGTTGCGCGGCGAGCACATGTCCGAGACCGAAGCGCTCGGCATCCGCAGCTTCGTCTACCGCCGCCGCCGCCCCTTCCACCCGCAGCGCCTGTGGGACCTGATGCATACCGAATGGCTGCGCAAACACGGCCGTGTGCTGCGCTCCAAGGGCTACTTCTGGCTGGCGCCGCGCATGGATGTGGCCGGCAGCTGGGGGCAGGCTGGCGGCGTGATGCGCCATGGCGGCGCCGGCGCGTGGTGGGCCGCCGTCGACACAGCCGAATGGCCCGACGAGGACGAAGCCCGTGCCGACATTGCCGACAAGATGCACGACAACGGTGCGACCGCGCCGTGGGGCGACCGCCGCCAGGAACTGGTCTTCATCGGCATCGACCTGGACGAGGCCGCGCTGGTGGCGCGCCTGGACACCTGCCTGCTGACCGACGCCGAGTTCGCCGCCGGCCCCGACGCCTGGGCCAGACTGCCCGACCCGTTTCCCGACTGGGGCTTCGACGATGACCACGGCGAGGTGGGGGACGACCACGAGCACTGCGACGACTGCGATTGCGGCCATCCCCACTGAATTCCGGCATCCCCTGCTTCACCGGCATTGACACCGGCGTCGCCCGGTCCCGACAATCCCCTGCACACTTGAACACTTCTTAACATTTCGGGGAGTCGTCATGCCGGTCCTGCGTCTGCTGCGCGCCGCGAGTGCGGTCGCCACGCTGTCCCTTGCCATGGCGCTCGCGCCCGCTGCAGCCCATGCGCAGCCGCCGTCCACGCTGGTGGTCGGCCTGTCGGGCGACATCACCTCGCTCGACCCGCACTTCCACAACGTCACGCCCAACGCGAACGTCGCCGAGCACATGTTCGAGACGCTGATCGCCAAGGACGACAAGATGCGCATGAAGCCGGGCCTGGCGACCTCCTGGCGGGCCATCAGCGACACCGTGTGGGAGCTCAAGCTGCGCCCCGGCGTGCAGTTCCATGACGGCAGCGAGTTCACCTCGGCCGACGTGGTGTACTCGCTGGCGCGGCCGGCCACCATCAAGAACAGCCCGTCGCCGTACACCATCTATACGCGCGGCTTCAAGGACGTCACGGCGCCCGACAAGCTGACCGTGCGCATCACCACCAACGGACCGTATCCGCTGGTGCCGAACGATCTGTCGACCATCTATATCGTGTCGAAGAAAGCCGCCGAGAAAGCCGGCCCCGATGACTTCAACAACGGCCGCGCGCTGATCGGCACCGGACCGTACAAGTTCGTCTCGTTCGCCAAGGGCGATCGCGTGGAGCTGACGCGCAACGACGCCTACTGGGGCAAGAAACCGCAATGGGATCATGTGACGCTGCGCATCCTGACCGCCGACACCTCGCGCGTGGCCGCACTGCTGGCGGGCGACGTGCAGGTCATCGAGGGCGTACCGCCCCCCGATATCAAGAAGGTGGCGGCCGACCCGGCGGTCTCGGTGTTCAAGATGCCGGCGTTCCGTCTGATGTACCTGCACATGGATTCGGCGCGCGACGCCTCGCCGTTCGTGACCGACAAGGCCGGCAGGCCGCTGGCGAAGAATCCGCTCAAGGACGTGCGCGTGCGCCAGGCGATCTCGCGCCAGGCCATCGTCGACCGCGTCATGGAAGGCGCGGCCGAACCGACCGGCCAGCTCATCAACAGCACGCTGTTCGGCCAAGTGCCCGGCCTGAAGGCGCCGGTGGCCGACCTGGCGGCCGCGAAGAAGCTGCTGGCCCAGGCGGGCTACCCCGACGGCTTCGGCATCACGCTGCACGCCACCAACAACCGCTACGTCAACGATAACCGCGTCGCGCAGGCGATCGCGTCGATGCTCGCGCGCGTGGGCATCGCCACCCGGGTGGAGGCGATGCCGTCGGCGACGTTCTTCACGCGCGCCAACAAGCTGGAGTTCTCGTTTCTGCTGGCCAGCTGGGGGGCGGATACGGGCGAGGCCAGCTCCAGCCTGAAGGCCCTGCTGGCAACGTATGACCCGGCGCGCGGCTGGGGCGCCTCCAACCGGGGCCGCTATTCCAACGCCGCGCTCGACGCCAAGCTGGCCGAGGCCCTGCAGACGCTCGACGACGCCAAGCGCGAGAAGCTGCTGCAGGAAGCCACGGAGATCGGCATGCACGAGGCCGGGGTGATCCCGCTCTACGTCAACATCAACGTCTGGGCGGCGCGCAAGGGCTATGCGATGGTGCCGCACCTGGACGAGCGCACCCATGCCTTCGAGGTGACGCGCTAGCCGCATCGAAGCGATCCCCTGCGCACAAATCCCTGAGCCGCACGGGAATCGAGGCTTGAAATCCCGACGGCCAGCGTCAAGTATGGAGTTCTTTGACCGGCCCGCTGTGGGCCGGTATTCGCCGGACCCAAGGAACAAGCGCATGGAACAGTATCACGGCACCACCATCGTCAGCGTGCGGCGCGGCAACCAGGTCGCGCTCGGCGGCGACGGCCAGGTCACGCTGGGCAACATCGTGATGAAGGGCACGGCCCGCAAGGTGCGTACCATTTACGATGGCAAGGTGCTGGTGGGCTTTGCCGGCGCCACAGCCGACGCGTTCTCGCTGCTGGACCGTTTCGAGGCCAAGCTGCAGAAGTACCAGGGCCACCTGCTGCGCGCCGCCGTCGACCTCGCCAAGGACTGGCGCACCGACCGCGCGCTGCGCCACCTCGAGGCCATGCTGATCGTCGCCGACCGCGAATCGACGCTGGTCATCACCGGCAACGGCGACGTGCTGGACCCGGAAGGCGGCATCGCCGCGATCGGCTCGGGCGGCGCGTACGCGCAGTCGGCGGCCAAGGCGCTCGCGGAGAACACCGAACTTTCGCCGCGCGACGTGGTGGAGAAATCGCTGCGGATCGCCGGCGAGCTCTGCATCTACACCAATACCAATTTCGTGATCGAGACGCTGGAATAAGCCCGGCTCTCACGCATCGACAGAACTCCCATGTCCGAGACCATGACCCCGTCGGAAATCGTTTCCGAACTCGACAAGCACATCATCGGCCAGCAGAAGGCCAAGAAGGCCGTAGCCGTGGCGCTGCGCAACCGCTGGCGCCGCCAGCAGGTGGCCGACCCGCTGCGCCAGGAGATCACCCCCAAGAACATCCTGATGATCGGCCCGACCGGCGTGGGCAAGACCGAGATTGCCCGGCGCCTGGCCAAACTGGCCGATGCCCCCTTCATCAAGATCGAGGCGACCAAGTTCACCGAGGTCGGCTATGTCGGCCGCGACGTCGACACCATCGTGCGCGACCTGGCCGAGATGGCCATCAAGCAGACGCGCGAATCCGAGATGAAGAAGGTGCGCGCCAAGGCCGAGGACGCCGCCGAAGACCGCCTGCTGGACGTGCTGATGCCGCCGCCGCGCGACATCGGCTTCTCCCAGCCCGAGGAGCGCGACTCCAACGCGCGCCAGGTCTTCCGCAAGAAGCTGCGCGAGGGCCAGCTCGACGACAAGGAGATCGAACTCGAGATCGCGGCCGGCATGCCGGGCATGGACATCATGGGCCCGCCGGGCATGGAAGAGATGACCGAGCAGATCCGCACGATGTTCGCAGGCCTGGGCCAGGGCAAGAAGCATCGCCGCAAGATGAAGGTGCATGAGGCCTTCAAGCTGCTGGTGGAGGAAGAGGCCGCCAAGCTCGTCAACGAAGAGGAGCTCAAGCACAAGGCCATCGCCAACGTCGAGCAGAACGGCATCGTGTTCCTCGACGAGATCGACAAGATCACCAGCCGCAGCGAATACGGCGGCGGCGGCGAAGTGTCGCGCCAGGGCGTGCAGCGCGACCTGCTGCCGCTGGTGGAAGGCAGCACCGTCGGCACCAAGTACGGGATGATCAAGACCGACCACATCCTGTTCATCGCCTCGGGCGCGTTCCAGCTGTCCAAGCCGAGCGACCTGATCCCCGAGCTGCAGGGCCGCTTCCCGATCCGGGTGGAGCTCGATTCGCTGTCGGTGGATGACTTCAAGGCCATCCTGACGCAGACGGACGCGAGCCTCACCAAGCAGTACCAGGCGCTGATGAAGACCGAAGACGTCGAGCTCGTGTTCGCCGACGACGGCATCCGCCGCCTGGCGGAGATCGCGTTCTCGGTCAACGAGAAGGTCGAGAACATCGGCGCGCGCCGCCTGTACACGGTGATGGAGCGCCTGCTCGAAGACCTGTCGTTCCACGCGCACAAGTCGTCGGGCGAGACGGTGACCATCGACGCGGCCTATGTCGATACCCGCCTGAACGAACTGGCCGGCAGGGAAGACCTGTCGCGCTACGTGCTGTAAGCCCCGCACCACCGCGTTACGCACAACGGGCCGCATCGGTGACGATGCGGCCCGTTGTGCATCTGGGGGCTCCGTAGCGGAGCGCCTTACTTGGCCACCGGCCGCTTGCCCAGCTTGCGCTGCAGCGTGCGCCGGTGCATGTTCAGCGCGCGCGCGGTGGCGGAGATGTTGCCGCCATGCTCGGCCAGCACGCGCTGGATGTGCTCCCACTCCAGCCGCGCCACCGACAGCGGCGCCGGGTTCTCCATGGTCTGCTCAGCCACCGCTTCGGACACGCCGACCTGCAGCGCGAGCAGGATCGAATCGACATTGGCCGGCTTGGCCAGGTATTCGTCCGCGCCCAGCTTCACCGCCTGCACGGCGGTGGCGATGCTGGCATAGCCGGTCAGGACCAGCATGCGCGCCTCGGGCAGCGCCTGGCGCAGCGGGGCGATCCAGTGCAGGCCGGAATCGGTCCCCCCGTGCGGCATCAGGCCCCGATCGCTGGCGGCCAGGTGCAGGTCGACCGTCACGTAGGCGAAGGGCGTCTGGCGTGCCAGCGACAGCGCCTCGCCGCCGGTGTGGGCAATCTGCGGCGCGAAGCCGCGGCGGGTCAGGGCGCGCGCGAGCGTCTGCGCGAAAACGTCATCGTCGTCGAGGATCAGGAAGGGGGCGGGTTGCTGCATGGTGTTCTCCGGACCGCGCAGGCCGCGCGGCCTCATCAGATCGTCAGTCAGATAAACAAGGTCGGCGCACCGATGACGGGTGCGGCCGGTTGTGCATTAGGACCCGCCACGGGCAGGCGCAGTTCTGCGATCGCGCCCTGCGGCGGGTTGGGGCGCAGTTCGACGGTACCGCCCAACCGGTGCGCCGTGGTCGCCGCCAGGTAGAGGCCGATGCCATGGCCGCCATGGCGGCTCGGCACCGGCGTACCGCCGAGCGCGGTGCGCAGGTCTTCCGGCAAACCCAGGCCGGTATCGACTACGGACAGCACGATCTGCCGGGGTGCCTCGCGCAAGGTGTCCGCGTTGGCATCGATCCTGGCGGTCAGCAGCAGCGGCACCTGGTCGCGCCCGGCCTGCTGCTGGCTGCGCGCCGCGTTGTCGAGCAGGATGGTGAGGATCTGGCCGATGTTGACCGCGTCCAGCTCCACCGCCTGCGCCGCCGGCGAGCTCTCGGTGTGCAGGCGGATGTCCGGATGGCGCAGCTGCCACGTCTGCGTGAAGGCCGGCAGCCACAGGCCGAGCGGCTCGGGCGCGCCGTCGCTGGGCTTGCGCTGCAGGCGCGCCAGCGCGGCTCGACACAGCTCCAGCTGCTGCTCGATGGCGCGCAGGTCTTCGCGGTAGGGCGCCAGCGGCGAATCGGACTGGCGGGCGTCGTGCTGCAGCTCGCCGGTAATGACGGCCACGGTGGACAGCGGCGTGCCCATCTCGTGCGCCACGCTGGCACCCTGCGACACCAGCGCCTCGATCCGCTGCTCGCGCAGCAGGCGCTCGCGCGCGTCGGCGAGTTCGGCTTCGCGCTCGCGCAGCGCCGCCGACAGCCGCGCGGTGAATCCGGCGATCATGGCGCTGCTGGCGACGAAGTCGATCCACATGCCGGCGAGGTGGTAGGGCACCGCATCCGCCTGGTTCAGCAGGTTCAGCGGGATGTAGTTGCCCAGCATCATGCTGTAGGCGGCCAGCGCATACAGCGTCAGCCCCACCACATGCGCGATCGGCAGCATGGCCGCGGCGATCGCCAGCGCGGGCAGGTAGAACGACACGAAGGGATTGGTCGCGCCGCCCGTGAAGTACAGCAGCGCGGACAGCGCGGTCAGGTCCACCAGCAGCTGGACGGTGATCTCGATATGCCGCACCGGACGGTCGCGCCGCACGCGCCAGCCGGTCAGCAGGTTGAACACCGCGTGCAGGCCCATCACGCTCAGCAGCGGCACCACCGGCAGCTGCACGCCGAAGATGAGCGGCGCCAGCAACATCAGGATCAACTGCGTGGCCAGCAGGATCCATCGCAGCCAGAACAGGCGGCGTAGACTGGATGTGTCGAGCGGCGGAGCCGCGAACGGCAGGGTCGAGAGCATGGTGAGCAAGTGTAAACGCAGCCGGCACGCAAGATCTGGCGGTGCCGTGCGTCAATCAGACGCACAATTGTGCACGCAACGCCCCTCGCTGCGGCACTGTGCTTTAATGCGCGGCACATTCGTCCCGCTCAGGAGCCTTTCATGCTGAAGACCAATCCGATCCCGTCGTTCCTGCGCCTGGCCGTGCTGGCCGCCGGCGTGTTCGCCAGTGCCGCCGCGCTGGCCCAGGTGACGGTGCAGGACGCCTGGGTGCGCGGCACCGTGCCGGGCCAGACCGCGACAGGCGCGTTCATGACGCTGCAGGCGGCCGACGGTGCCCGGCTGGTGGGCGTGTCCACGCCGGCCGCGGCCAAGGCCCAGATCCACGAGATGAAGATGGAAGGCGACGTGATGCGCATGCGCGCCGTCCCGGCGCTGCCGTTGCCCAAGGGCGAGACGGTGCAGCTCAAGCCGGGCGGCTATCACGTGATGCTGCTGGATCTGAAGCAGCCGCTGGCCAAGGACTCGACCGTACCCATCACGCTCAAGGTCGAGCTGGCCGACCACCGCGTCGTCGAGCAGAAGGTCGACGCCAAGGTGCGCGACCTGACGGCCGGCAACATGCCCGCCATGCACCGCGATCACGGCGGCGAACACCAACATTGACGGCCTGCGGATTAACGGCCTGCGGCAGGCGCCGCTGCGGGCCGTGGACGACCGACCGCACACCAACATGGCTAACAAGACGCTGGGCACCCGCCAGAAACTGACCTTCCGCATCGAGCCGTCCACGCGGGCCGGCACCGCGCGCCCGCGCAACATCCTGGTGCCGCTGGCACGCGGCCGCAAGGCCGGCGCCCACACCGAGGCCGGCCACGCCGAACGCCAGCGCGGCCGCGCCGATGTCCGCCGCGCGTTGCGCACGATGGACAAAGACGACAAGGAATAGACGGAGCAGGCGCCGGCAATCGGTACCACCGGCTCAGTCGCCCGTCGCCCCGGCCCGCGCGATCGCCTCGCGCAGGCAGCGCGGGCAGAGACAGCCCTGACCGGACTGCAACGCGCTGGCCGGCAGGTTCTTTTCGAGCATGCACCAGCAGGCGGCATCCGGCTGCATACCGTCGCCGATGGCCCCGCAGCGCAGCTCCGCCCCGCAGGCCACGCAGACCGCATTGGCCGCCGCCGGCTGCCCCGGCGCGGCGGCGATCGGGGCCGGCGCGCCCATCAGCTCGAACCTCCCGCAGCATCGTCCTCGTGGCCCAGCCGGTGCATCGCCTGCCGCAGAAAGCGCATCTGGTGCGAGAACCGGGTACAAGCATCGCACGCGAACAGGTGCACACGCAGGCGCAGGCGCTCGCCGGTGGACAGCTCGCGGTCCATCCCGGACACCAGCATGCGGTGGGCTTCGTGGCAGGTGGGCAATCCCCAGCGATTCGGCATGGCGTTCTTCCTCGGCTATGCGGCGGTGGGCGGGTTGCCGAACCAGTGCAGGTCCAGGCACTCGCGCAGGCGCATGCGGGCACGGTACAGCAGTGCCCAGGCATTGGTCGCGGTGATCTCCAATTCCTGACAGATATCGTCCGTCTCCAGCTCCAGCCACTCGCGCATCATGAAGACACGGCCGACGCGCGGCGGCAGGCGGTCCACGCACATCTGCAGGATGTCGAAGAATTCGCGCCGCGACAGCACTGCATCCGGGTTCCCCCAGTCGGATGGCGGGGTCAGGTAATGACCGTCGACAGCGAACAGGGTATCGAAGACGGCCTCGTCGGAGCGCAGGTCGGCATCATCCGAGGCACCGCCGGCGAGCAGCGAGACGCGCACCTCGCGCCGCCCCGAGCGGATCGCATCGATGATCTTGTGCTTGAGGATGCCGATCACGTAGTACCTCAGCACAGAGGTTATGACAGTTTGGGTAGGTTGTAGGACAGGCAAGCAGTTGTGGTCAACGAGCAGCTCAATGCTGCGAGCGATGCCTGCTTGCCGGCGGAGC
>CAKKOY010000010.1 GCA_919592095.1 Ralstonia syzygii subsp. syzygii
AGGTGCTGGCATGGTCGCGATGGCGGCGCGCGCATCAGTGGCGCGCTCAGCAGTGTCACTACCGGGCGCGGGGATGTGCTCCGCCATTTTGAGCTACGGCTGTAGTACTAGCGGAGCGGGCAGTCCAGGGTATCGGCAGCACCATCGGCAAGGGCTTGCAGGTTGGCGGCGCGCTCAAGGCCGGGCAGATGGTGCTGGCAGAACCGGTCCGGAAGGCGGTCGACTACGACTACACCCTCACGCACATGGCCAACACGGCGTTCTCCGACAAGGGCGAGAACGAGCGCACGGCGGGAAAGGCGTTCCTCAACAACGCGGTGATCGCGGCACTGCGCGTCGGTGGCGGCACGCGGGAAGGTGCTGCGGCGACGATGGACTCGCTGATTGCTCGTGGCGCGATCGGGAATCCGCAGGACGTGGCAAAGCTGATGCCGAGCATCATAGTCGCGGCCACCGCTGGCCAGGCTGACCCGGTGGAGATCGGAAAGATCGTCTCTACGGCGGTTAAAACCGGCGGCATTAAGGTTGACGAAGTCCCCGACATTCTGGGCGGTGCGCTCTACGCCGGCCAGCAAGGCGGCTTCGAGCTGAAGGACATGGCGAAGTGGTTGCCCGAGCAGATGGCGATGGCCAAGAAGGCAGGCCTGACCGGCAAGGGCGGTATGGCGAAACTGCTGGCGCTCAACGAGATGGCGATTGATGCAGCTGGCTCGACGGACGCGGCCGGTAACAACGTGCGCGACTTCCTGCACGAACTGAACGCCACCAACACCGCCAACCACCTCAAGCGGTTCTCGATCGACAAGAAGACAGGCAACATCGTCGAGAAGCACGGTCGCAAACAAAGGGGCGACTACATCGACATGGGCGCCACACTGGCGGCCAACCAGGAAAAAGGCATCTCGGCCGACGAGACGATGCTGTCGATCGTGCGCAAGATCGCCGAGAGCAGCCCGCAGTTCCAGGCCGTCAAGCAACGCTACCTGAAGGCGAAGGCCGCCGGCGACAAGACTGGCGCGGCGGAGAACTCTGAAGCGGCGTACAACATTCTGCTCGGCGCCGGCGTCGGCAAGATATTCCACAACCAGCAGGCACTACTGGGCGGCATCGGCGCCATCATGGACCCGGAGGCCTATCGGGCGATGACAGAGCAGTTCCGGGGCAATATGAGCAGCGCACCGATCGACAAGAACATGGCAACGTTGCGTCAATCGCCCGCCTTCAAGCTGCAGCAGATGGAGAACGAGCGCCTGTTCTCCCAGCAGGCGACGCTCGACAAGGTGACGCCTGCGCTGGGCGCATTTGCGGATGCGTCTACCTCGCTCTATCAGAAATATCCGGGCTTCGGCATGGCCATCGAGGGCAGCACGCTGGCGCTCAAGGCGCTGGCTGCAGCGGCCGGCAGCGCAGCGCTCATCGGCGTGCTCACCGGACGTATCCCGATCGGTGGCGCAGCAGCTACAGGCGCGGCTGGTGAAGCGGCCGCCGGTGCCGGCGCCGCTGCCAATGCGGCAGGCGCTGGGAGCATGCTGACCAAGGGCGCGTCCGTGTTGGGCAAGGTGTTTCGGGTTGGGGGTGCGTTTGCTCTGGGCTACCAGGCCGGCGGCTACATCAACGACGGCATCAACTGGGGCATCAGCAAGGCCACTGGCCAGGAGGGAAACACGCTGGGCAGTTGGCTGTATGACGTCACCCACAAGGGCGAGGCCGAGAAGCTGCTGGCGCCGACACCGCTCAGCTCGGCGGCTGCGCGTGTACCGGACTCCACGCTGTTCGATGGCATGCGCGCGCAGCCGCAGTCGCTGCAGCAGACTGCGCAGACGCTCAGCCAGTTGGCGGACCGGCCGATCGTCGTGCAGTCGACGCTGATGCTCGATGGCCGCGTGCTGGCCGAGGCGACGAACCAGACCAACAGCCGGGATGCGTCTCGGCACTGAGCGCGGCGGCTGAACAGGTTCAGCCTGCAGTAAAGGAAGGCGGCTGCATACCCTGTCGGTATGCGCCGCCTTTCTCATTTCTCCCGCTCCTGATATGGCCTGGAAAGACAACCTTCTCCCGGCCAGCTTCCGTGGGGTCGCCTTCGAGGTGATCGAAACGGAGGACGTGCTGCAGCGTGCTGTGGTCGAGCACGAGTACGCCTATGTGGACGGCGCCGACACCGAAGACCTTGGGGAGAAGGCGCGCCCGTTGAGCATCCAGGCGATCTTCTGGGGCGACGACTACGAGTTCCGCCTGCGCGATTTCATCAAGGTACTGCAGGAGCCCGGCGACGGCGAGCTGGTCCACTCGGTCTTCGGTACGCGCCAGGTGCAGTTGATCTCGTCCCGCATCCGACACACGGCCGAGATGCCGGATGCCGCCACGCTGGTGCTGGAGTTCAAGGAAAGCCGCGTCGGCCAGCCGTTCTTCAACGCGACGATCACGGCAGCCAAGACTGACGCCGTAACCGACTCGGCCGACAACAGCTGGCTGTCGGCGATCAACAACTTTAACCTGCGGCTGCCCACCCTCCGGTCGGTTCTGCCTGGCGTAGCGGATGCCTTGGCGCTGGCCAACGCATTCAGCAGCAAGCTGATGCAGGTGCGCAACATCGTCAGCGGTTACATCAGCTCGGGCCTGAGCGTGCTGGACTACCCGACCGCATGGATGGGCGACGTGCGCGGGCTGTTCCAGGCGATTGTCGACCCGTTCCGCACGAACGCGCTGACCCGGCTGACGTCAGTGTTTGGTGGTTCGACCACCACCACGGCTTCCGGGGCCACTGTGCCGGTATCGTCGGCGTCGGCCGCTCGGACCTCCGCACCCTCGGCGCTGAGCTACACCGCCGCGCCGGCCCGCATGACCGCCTGGACGTCGGCCGTCGCGGCCACGTCGACGGCCGTCACCGCTGCGGGCACCGTACCGCAGATTCCCACCACGATGCGCCTGGCCGCGCAGGCTGCACTCACGGACGCCACGGCCGTCGCCGATGCACAGATCCGTCTCAGCTCGGCACTGGCCCTGGCGGAGATGGCCGCTGCGGTCTTTAGCGCCGAGATCGATGACACGCCCACCCTCAACCCTGACGAGATCGACCAGGTCGCGGCAGACGCCCGTACGGCGATACAGGGGGCGATCGACGACGCTCGGGCCATCTATGACGTGGAGCATGCGCGGTACCTGACGGAGCCGCTGAAGCAAATCGCCTTTGATCTGCAGGAGGCGGCACGCGCGGTGCTCATGCTGCGGCCGCCGCTCATGGTTCGCACGGCGCCGGTGACCGGCAACCTGGCATTGGTCGCCTTTGTGCTCTACGGCGATTACACGCGGTGGTACGAGCTGGCGCGTCTCAACCCGCAGATCCGCATGCCGAATTTCATCCGCGCTGGCCAGGCAATCAACGCCTACGCGACATGACGGCCTTTAACGAACAGGTTTCCCTGACGCTGGGCGGCAAGCGGCATACCGGCTGGACCTCCTACGAGATCGACAGCGACCTCCTGATCCCGGCTGACGCCTGGCACGTCAAGATCGCCATCCAGGAGGGCAAGCTGCCGGCCGTCGTTCAGCGTGGGGCGCTGACCGAGGTGCGCATGCGTGACCAGCTCGTGCTCACCGGACGCATCGACGATATCGACGATGAGATCAGCAAGGAAAGCCACGACGCGACAATAACTGGCCGGGATGGCGCGGCCATCCTGGTCGACTGCTCGGCCCCCATTTTTGTGAACCGCAAGGCCACGCTCGCAGAGATCGTCGAGAAGGTGGTTAAACCGCTCGGTGTCACGCGCACGCGCATCGAGGCACCGAAGGATACGACTTTCGAGAAGATCAATGTGGACCCCGGCGATTCGGCCTGGGAAGTGATCTCCCACGCGGCGGAGGCGGTTGGCCTCTGGCCGTGGTTTGAGCCGGACGGCACCCTGGTCGTCGGTGGGCCGGACGACAGCAAGCCGCCCGTGGCCTCGCTGGTCCAGCGATTCTCGGGCAAGGGGAACAACATCGAGCGCCTGCGCCGTAAGGACGGCATTGCCGGCTGCTTCTCCGAAGTGACCGTGATGTCGCAGTCGCACACGACCGAGAGCGCTCACGCCAAGGCCATCATCAAGGCGACCTACCGCGATCCGTCTGTGTCCTGGTACCGGCCCAAGATCGTGATCGACCATGAGGCCGACAGCCAGAAGGCGGCGTCTGCACGGGCCAAGAAGCTGATGGCGGACAGCCGCCTGAACGCCTTTACCTTGGAAGCCACTGTCGCTGGCCACACCATCAACGCGCCCGGCATGCCTGGCCACGGACAGTTGTGGACGCCTGGCCAGCGCGTGCACGTCTTCTCCGAGCCGCACG
This sequence comes from Ralstonia syzygii subsp. syzygii, assembly GCA_919592095.1. GTDB lineage: Bacteria > Pseudomonadota > Gammaproteobacteria > Burkholderiales > Burkholderiaceae > Ralstonia > Ralstonia syzygii. The sequence continues at coordinate 4,327 of CAKKOY010000010.1, forward strand.
GCATCGACGCTGTTTTCTTCCTGATGGCACGCCGCTTCACGGGTGGCCGCAACCGGGCAACGCAGACCCGCCTCACGTTCAAAGAGGATGGCATGTGGATCGTCGAGGCGCATCCACACAACAAGCGCCATCGCCGTGGCCGGAACGGCATCAGCGGCGGCGAGGCGCAGATCTACGAGGTCGACAACTGATGCAGGTCTCCGACGTACAACGCATCGTGGAGCGCGGATTGAATCGCATCCGTCATGCGTTCCGAGGGGTGGTTACCCGGGTCAACAATGCCCCCGATCTGCAGCTCGTGCAGGGCACGGGCATGGCAGGGGAAAACCTCCAGGACAACGAGTTGTGGCAGCACTTCGGGTTCTCGTCGAATCCTCCGCCTGGTACGCAGTTCGTCATCTTGCCGATCGGAGGTAAAACCACCCAGGGCGTGATGATTGCCACGGAGAATGGCCAGTACCGATTCAAGCCCTTGAAGACCGGTGAGGCTGTGGTGTTCAACGCCTTCGGCGACTACGTCGTCTTGCGGGACAGCCGCGTCACTGAAATCAACTGCGACACGCTGCTGGTTAAGGCGGCAACCAAGGTCCGCTTCGAGACGCCCGCAGTTGAGACGCCTGGCACGCTGCACGCTGACGGCAACATCAGCGGCGGAGAAAACATCACGGCCGCCGGCGATGTTGCCGATCAGGGTGGCACCAAGACCATGGCCAGCATGCGCGTTGCGCACAACACCCACCATCACACCGAGCACGACGGCCCGCAATGCAGTCTGCCGGATGTTCTGGCCTGACCGAACTGGTTCACGCTGACCGCGCGCGCGGCCAGTCGCCAAACTGGCGGCTATGGACAAGGCTCTGGACCCACTCACCGGTAACTACAGCGGCGAGGTGATCGACCACCTCGGCAATGCGGTGTACGTGCGCCTGGAGACGCCGTTGGGTGGCTGGTGGGCCAACCCGAGCCTTGGGTCGCGTCTGCACGAGCTGAAGCGCGAGAAGGATGTGCCTCGCATCCGAAAGCTGGCCAAGCAATACGCCGAAGACGCACTGAAGCCATTGCTCGACGATGGCCGAGCATCGTCCATCACCGTTGAAGCGCAGCAGCCCCACGACGGGCGCTGCCTGCTGCTGATCGAGGTCGTGGACGCATCGCACCGGCCCCGACTCTTCAAACATCCTGTCCAGGTGGGCTGATGCCATTTACCGTACCCACACTCGACCAGATCCGCAGCGACATCCTGCGTGACGCGCAGAACCTCGATGAGACGTTCGACGTCTCTGAAGACAGCGACAACTGGATTCGGGCCACTGCCTTTGCGAGCGCCATCGAGGGACTGTATCAGCACCAGCTGTGGGCGGTGCGCCAGATTTTTCCGGACTCTGCCGACCAGGACAACCTGGAGCGTCACGCCAACCTGCATAACGTGCCGGCCTTGAGCGCCACGGTTGCGGGCGGCACCATGGCGGTAACCGGGACGCCAGGTGCACCTGTTCCGGCCGGCTATCAGCTCAAGGCTGATGTTTCCGGTATCAGCCTGAGTGTTTCCGTAGACGGCGTTATCGGCGGTGATGGAACCGCACAGGTTGCGATCGTCGCTGCCACGGCCGGTACCAGCGGCAACCTGGCCGCCGGCGCGACGCTAACCTTCACCGCTGCTCCGCCGGGTATCGCTTCGGCTGCGACGGTTGTCAGCATGGGCGGCGGGACAGGCGACGAAACACCAGCGTCGCTTTTGGCACGACTGCTCGCAGAGCTGCGCGACCGCGACGCCGGCGGCAAAGACAGCGACTACATCAAGTGGGTGAAGTCCGTAGACGGCATCACCAACGGCTACGTGTATTCGCATCGTCGCGGCCTGGGCAAGGTCGACGTCGCCGTGGTTAGCGGCTCCGGTGTTCCAACACCTGCCCAGATTGCGCAGGCGCAGGCTGCCGTGGACGCAAAGCGCCCCAGTGCCTGCCCCGATGCCTTGGTGTTTTCCCCGACCCTCAAGCCCATTGCCATCGTGGCCCAGGTGAAGCTGTCTGGCGTGTTGTTGGCCGACGTGGAGGAACAGGCCGAGACCGCCATCCGCGCCTACTTTGACACGCTCCAGCCTGGTGATTCCTGCATCAAGTCCCGCATCGAGGGCATCCTGACTGACCTGTCCGGCGTGACCGACCGCCTGGTCACAGCACCTGCGGCCAATGTGCCGACGACGGTCAACGCGCTGACGGTCGAGTGGGCGCGCTTCGGCTCGCTGACGCTGACGCTGATGCCCTGACATGAATCACTCGGATCTCCTTGGGCTCCTGCTGCCGCCAGTCAGCTATGCGCCGCGCCTGGCCAAGATGGCTGCCACGCTGGCGGCCGAAGGTAACGCGCTCGATCGCGCTTACGCGAGCGCGCTGCAGGTTGCCCTCGCCATCACGCCGTATGACGTGCAGAAGCTGCTGCCCGACTGGGAGCGCGTGTACGGATTGCCAGATGCTTGCTGCGGCGCCACCAGCTCGTGGCAGCAGCGGTTTAACGCGCTGATCGGGAAGATCGTCGAGCGCGGCGGTCTGTCCAGTCCGTACTACGTGCAGCGGCTTGCGGCCCAGGGCTACGCCATCACGATCAACGAATTTCATGCAGCGACATGCGTCGACGATTGCGGCGTGGGCCTGTACCAGGACGAAGCGGGTTGGGAGTACGCATTCGAGGTCGTGTCCCAGAACAACGCCGTCCAAATGACCACTTGCGGTGATACCTGCGGCGATCCGCTGGCCACCTGGGGCAATGCAGCGATCGAGTGCCTGATCAACCGGCTCAAGCCGTCGCACACGATTCCCATCTTTTCTTACGTTTAGAGGCGCTCATGAAACGCATCGCCACAACCAACGCTGTCGTCGATCTGTTCGGTCCGGGCAAGAACGGCTTCGGCGCTGGCAACCCGGCCGCCGGCGTGCGGCCGACGTATTTCTCTGCGGACTGGTGCAACGATGTCCAGGAGGAAATCTGTGCGCTGCCCGAGGTGCTGGGCCTGGTCATTGACGGCAGCTCTCGCAACATGCTGGCGACTGCGGTCCAGAAGCTGTGTCAGACCAACGCAACCAATGTTGGTATCGACACTGGAGCTGCGAACGCATACGTCGTCGCCTTTTCGCCTGCGTTGACAGCGCCTGTGCCGTGGGCGCCTTTCTGGATCAATGTTAAGACCACAAACACGGGGGCGTCGACGCTGAATGCCACTGGTGTCGCGTATGCCTTGGTTGGTGGCGCGCACGCGGCGTTGCAGGGTGGCGAGATGGTGGGAGGCGGTTGCGCGCTTATTTATTGGAATCCCACGCTGAATAACGGCAACGGTCAATACGTACTGGCGTTTTGCACGGGTGCAGCCGAGCAAGTTGGTACCGCCACGGCGAGCCAGCATGCGGTTCAGCTCGGGCAGATGCAGGCGACTACCGGCTCTGCCGGCTCCACCTCGTACCGCAACAAGCTAATCAACAGTGGTGCGCAGGTTGTCATCCAATCCACCTCACCGTCTCTTTCTACGTCGCCCCAGTATGGTCCGGTGGAGATGATTGCCGGTTGGGCCTCTGGTGGTGCAATTACAGCAGGGACCCTCGTCCAAGACACTGCGGCACCAGTCGGCCGCAGTGGAAAAGCTGTACGCTTCCAGGGGTGCACGCTCACAGGAGCTGGGCAACTCTCGTGGCGTTACCGCATGGAGTCTGCCGACGCGGTGAATCTGAAGAATCAGACCGCCACGTTCCAGATCAAGGTGCAGCACAACGCCGGCGTGGCCATCAACTACACGACGATCATCCGAAAGCCGACAGCGGCAGACAACTACACGGCCACGTCGGTGATCGGCACCAGCGCGGCGACCGCCGTGGCATCCGGCGCGGCACAGCCGCTGAAATTTACGCAGGCACTTGGCGATTGCTCATATGGCCTGGAGATAGAAGTGCAGGCGACCTGCGGTGCGGTTACCGCGAAGGACTTCTGGTGGACAGAATGGGGTCTAGAAGAAGGGGCAACCGCCGCGACGATCGAGTTTCGGCCCATTGCGGTCGAGCAGATGGCGTGCCAGCGCTACTACCAGGCGGATGCATTCCACTGCGGCGGTGCTCCGATTGCGAGTGGCAGCGGGAGTACGGCAATCATCTCCAACTCCAGTAGCTTGCAGGGAACTAAGACCCTGCCGGTTCAAATGCGCGTGGCACCAACGATGACGTTCAAGGACACGGCTGGCAATGCGGGCGGATACACCGTCTACAACGGTGCAACGAACCAGAACCAGGGGATGTCGAGCGGCGGCATCGGGACCAGCGCGACCACAATCGACATGGATGCCACCTGGGGCGCCTACGGTGCTACGTGGTGCCGGGTTACCTACGTCTTGAATGCGAGGCTATAAATCATGGGATATCAACTCGGCGCAAAGAACATCATCCGTCTCGATGACAACGCGATCATCCCGATGGACCCAGCGAATGCTGACTACCGGGCGTACCTCGCATGGGTCGATGCCGGCAACACTGCGGCATCACCACCGTCTGAAACTCTCGCAACCGCACAGGCCACGCAGATCGCTCTTGTGGAAAGCGCTTACCAGAATGCAATCCAGCAGCCTGTGAGCTACATGGGAACCGAGTTCCAGGCGGATCTCGATGCGCAGACTGTGCTGACCAAGACGCTGGCGCCTGGCGCGGTCCCACCTGGCTTCTTTTGGCTTGATAGCAGTAACAATGCCGTGCAGATGACCCTTGCCCAGTTGCAGGGTCTTGCCGGTGCCATGCTCGCACAGGGCCAGGCAGCTTTTGCCAAGAAGACTGATCTCAAACGACAAATCCGCGCAGCCGCCACAATCATGGCCGTGGAAGCGATTACGTGGAGCTAGCCATGAGTCGATCCCAACTGCTGCTGATCTGGCTTCTGTGTGTCGTGACCGCACCGGTTCTTTTGCTGGCGATGGTCTGCCAAGTCGCGTTTGGCTCGCAAGATCGGGCGCTGAGCATGGCGGTGGCCTACGACGAGTGCGGCAACGCGCTGTTAGGTGGGGCTCGCGGAGAAACCATTTCAGCCCGCACCGGAAATGCCCTGATTCAAGGCCGGGGCTGGGCAAAGGTCGCCGCGCCTGTCATCGACGCGATCTTTGGAGCTGGCCACTGTCTGGCCAACGCCACCATCAGACAGGAGCGGTGAGATGGTGATCGCCCGCTATGTGCTCTGCGTCATCGCCTCGGTGCTGGCCACGCTGTTCGCCATGCTTCTGGTCAACTGGTGGGCACCGGCCTTCTGCGATGCGCAGGGCAATCTCCCCCGCTGGCTCAAATGGTTCCAGACGTTCGATGCGAGCTGCGATGCAGGCTGGCGCGACGGCTATATCGACACCAGTTGGGGTGAGACGCCGGTGTGGCGCCTACTAGCGCGGATCTACTGGCTGTATCGCAACCCGGCCTACGGCTGGGACTACTGGCCGCTTGGCGTGCCGTTCGTACCCACGGACTGGCGCGTGGTCCGCTACACCGACACGGATACGCTGACGCTGTTCGTTGCCGTCAGCGGCAATGGTTTTAACGTCTACTACAACGGTCGCTGGGGCATGCTGAAGGTCGGCTGGAAAGCATGGAACTGCTGGGATGGAACGACCTGGAAGGCGATGCCGTTCGGCCCTGAATGGCGCCTGCCGGTGTGCTTCACGCTGACGCCGTTCAAACGGAAGTAATCAAGAAGGGGCGACGGCCTGGTGCGGGAACACCAAGCCGCCATCCCGACCACAGAAGCGAGCTGTGAGCCGAGACCAAGGCCCCCTGCCATGTCGACATAGCGGGCGGGAGCCTACCACTTTTTAACCACGTTAAACAGGCTTGCGCATGTATCAAAACGCCGCCCCGGTCGTTCCGTGGATCGGTGGCAAACGACGTCTGGCAGACAAGCTGCTGCCGCTTTTCCCGGCCCACGAGTGTTATGTCGAAGTGTTCTGCGGAGGTGCCGCATTGTTCTTCCTCCGCCAAGTGCCGGCGGCCGTGGAGGTGTTAAATGACATCAACGGCGACCTGGTCAATCTGTACCGGGTCGTCCAGCACCACTTGGAGGAGTTCGTTCGGCAGTTCAAATGGGCGTTGTCGTCGCGCCAGGTGTTCAAGTGGCTGCAGATGACCAATCCCGAGACGCTGACCGATATTCAGCGCGCGGCGCGCTTCTTCTACCTGCAACACCACGCCTTCGGCGGAAAGGTCGACGGCCAGAGCTACGGTACGGCCACCACGGCCCCGATGGTTAATCTGCTGCGCATCGAGGAGGAGAACCTGTCGGCCGCGCATCTGCGCCTGGCAGCCACCAACATCGAAAACCTGTCTTGGACAGACTGTGTGCGCCGCTATGACCGCCCCCACACGTTCTTCTACATGGACCCGCCGTACTGGCAGACCGAGGGCTACGGCGTGCCATTCGGCTTCGAGAACTATGTGGAGATGGCAGATCTGATGCGCACGTGCAAGGGCCGCGTGATGGTGTCCATCAACGACCATGTGGACATTCGGCAGGCGTTCGAGGGGCACCACATGGCGGAGCTGGACATCAAGTACAGCCTTTTGGCCAGGCGCACTGGAAACCGCAGACCAGCGGCGAACTGGTGATTACCAACTGGAAGCCGGGCGACGGCTGCCTGTTTTAACAGCGAGGTGGGGCATGCACAGATGCAGCTACTGTGGCGACAGCCACCCGGTCAGCCTGTGCCCGAAGACTTGGGCCGGAAGCGCCCGACGCGCCACTTTGCGCTGCGGCTACTGCGGCTCCGGCACCCATGCCACGGAGTTTTGCCCCAAGACCTGGGGCGGCGCCAGCAACCGCCAGGCGAACCCCGGCGGAGAGTTCCTGGACTGAGCGTTAAATCGGGTTCAGCGGTGAGCCAAATCACGCGCAAAACGGGGCCAAAATGGGCGCGCCGTTACAGTTACAGTGCCGACCTGGCTCAGGAAATAAAAAAAGGGTTTGCAAGCGCTAACCTGCAAACCCTTTCGTACCCTGGTGGGTCGTGCGTGACTCGAACACGCGACCAACGGATTAAAAGTCCGCTGCTCTACCGACTGAGCTAACGACCCGAAGCCGGCAATTATAAGAACACTTTCATTCACCTGTCAAACGCAGGCAGGCAAGCCCGGCCTAACCGGCATGCTCCAGCCGCCACATCTGGTAGCGGAACGCCAGCACCGCGCCCATCAGGATGCCCGCCAGCGCGATGAACGAACCGATCGCCAGCGTCGACACGCCCGACAGCCCCTGCCCGATCGTACAGCCCAGCGCCGTCACACCGCCCGCGCCCATCAGGATGCCGCCGACCATATGGTTGCCGGTGTCCTCCGCGCTGGCAAAGCCCTCCCAGCGGAACGTGCCGCTCGCCAGCGCCACCGCGGCCGAACCGACAATCACACCGAGCACGCTGACGATGCCGACCGTCAGCACCTTGGACGTATCGCTGAAGAACATCAGCCATTCCAGCGTGTACGACACGGGTGCCACGAAGCTCAGCGCCTCCATCCGGCCGCTGTTGGTCGCAACGAAGGCCTCCTGCAGCGTGTCCGGATCTTCCGCGATGTAGCCGAGATGGCCGGACACATACCACATGGCCACGATGACGAGCCCGACGCCGATGCAGCCCAGCAGGTTGTCGGGCGTGCGGAAATCGCGGCCGGCGAGCGCCCATAGCGCCAACGCCCCGCCGATCGCCAACGCAAGCATCAGGCGCAGCATGCGCACGTCTACCGACAGCGCATGCCCCAGCACGCTCGGCAGATCCTGCGTCGTCGGCAGCGTGATCGCCACGGCATCGACGGTGGCGACGCGTGCGACGCCGAACACGCCCTTGAGCGTCATGTACGCCGACAGCCCGAGGAACACGAACACCACCACCGACTTCAGATTGCCGCCGCCGATGCGCACCAGCGTCTTGCTGCCGCACCCCGAGCCCAGCACCATGCCGAAGCCGAACATCAGCCCGCCGACCAGCGCCGACAACCACTGCAGCCGGCTGGCCGTGTAGATCGTCTTGGCCGGATCGATCCACCCCGCCCAGCCAAGAACACCCGTGCCGATCATCGCCACACCGATGGCCAGCGCCCACATCCGCAGCCGGCTCCAGTCGCCGATGTTGACCGCGTCGGACACTGCGCCCATCGTGCAGAAGTGCGTGCGCTGCAGGATCGCACCAAAGAGAAAAGTCACGGCGAACGTCGCCCACAGCACGGTGCGGGACAGCGCGTGAAGGTCAATATCTGGCATCGGATGGCAATCCTGGCGTCAGCGATAGCGCGTCGGGTCCGGCACCCCCGCCGCCTCGAAGCCGGCGCGGCGGATACGGCACGAATCGCAGACGCCGCACGCGCGGCCCTCATCGTCGGCCTGGTAGCACGACACGGTCAGGCTGTAGTCGACACCCAACCGAGCGCCGGCCTGGATGATTTCGGCCTTGGTCATGGCGATGATCGGCGCATTGACGCGGATGCGATCGCCTTCCACGCCCGCCTTCGTGGCCAGGTTCGCCAGCGTCTCGTAGGCGGCGACGAATTCGGGGCGGCAGTCGGGGTAGCCGGAATAGTCGACCGCATTGGCGCCGAAGAACAGGTCGCGTGCCCCGACGGCTTCCGCCCAGCCCAGCGCGAGCGACAGCATGATGGTATTGCGCGCCGGCACGTAGGTAATGGGAATCCCCTCTTTCACGCCCGTGGTCGGCACCTCCAGCGCATCGTCGGTGAGCGCGGAACCGCCGAAACGGCGCAGGTCCAGATCGACGATCTCATGGCGGACGGCCCCCAGCGCGGCGGCCACCTTCTTGGCCGCCTCCAGCTCGGAAGAATGGCGCTGGCCGTAGCGCATCGACAGCGCGTAGGTCTCGAAACCCTGCGCGTTGGCCATGGCAAGCACGGTGGCAGAATCCAGCCCGCCGGACAGCAGGACGATAGCGCGTTTTTTCATGGGGAGAGCCCTGGGGGAAAACAATCGGTGGAAGGCCCGCATTTTAGCGCGCCGGTACGCTGCGGGTTCCGGCTCCTGGCCATGGCGACCATTCCGGCCGCGCCATGAAAAACGCCCGCCGGTGCGGACACGGGCGAGCGTCGCGACAACCGGAAACGTCCGGTCAACGCATCGTCTTCAACCGGCTCGATGCTGTCTTGGCCTGCTCGGTGCCCGGGTACTCCGCGACCACCGCCTCCAGCGTCTTGCGCGCCGCGGCCTTCTGGCCCGACTCGCCCTGGTTGGTCGCGATCTGCAGCAGCGCCTCGGGCGCCTTCGGGTGCTGCGGGTTGGCGCGCGCCATGTTCTCCAGCACGTAGGTCGAGCCCTTGTAGTCGCGCTGGGCGTAGAGCGCATTGCCCAGCCAGAACTGCGCCAGCGGCAAGTACGGGCTCTGCGGGTACTTCTTCACGAACGAGGAGAACTGGTTGCCTGCGCCCTTGAAATCGCCGCTCTGGAAGGTCTTCAACGCGGCGTCGTACTCCGTCTTCTCGCCAGGCTGCACCATGCCTTCGCGGCCATCCACCGTGGCCTGCTGCGGCTCGAATTTCTTGAGCCGCGCGTCGAGATCAGCGTAGTAGTCCTTCTGCTGCTTGGTCAGCGTATCGACCTCGTTCTGCAACTGCTCGTTCTGGCCGCGCAACCGGGCCACCTCGGACTTCAGCGTCTCGATCTGATTCTGCGCGTCGATCTGGTTGCGGCTGTTCTGGTCGATGCGCTGTGCGGCGCTCGACTGGAAGTTGTTGAACTTGTCGCGCATGTCGATGATGGCGCGGCGCGCCTCATCGTCATCAAACACCCCTGCCGCCGCCGGGCCGGCCATGGTCAATGCTCCACCTGCGACAAGCGTCGCCGTCAGGATAGCCCGGAAGACGCGCCGTTTCATCATCGTGTTCATGTCTTTGCTACCAACGTAAGAACGCAGGCCGCGCGAACGCAGCCAGCGCATCCACTTCCAGCGCGCCGATCAGTAGGCGATATCGGAACGGCGGTTCTGTGCCCACGACTCTTCGTCGTGGCCCGTGGCCTGCGGCTTTTCCTTGCCCAGGCTCACGGCTTCCATCTGGCTGTCGGAAACGCCCAGCGAGGACAGCGCACGGCGCACGGCCTCGGCACGCTTCTGGCCCAGCGCCAGGTTGTACTCGCTGGTGCCGCGCTCATCGGTGTTGCCCTGGATCAGCACCTTGCGCTGGTTGTGCGACTGCAGGTAGCGCGCGTGCTGGGTCAGCAGGCCCTGGTACTCCGGCTTGACGGTGTAGCTGTCGAAATCGAAGTACACGCTGCGCTTGGCCAGCGGGCTGTTCGGATCGGTCAGCTCATCGCGGGTCGCGTCGACGGGCATCACGTTGCGGGTGTCGGCACCGGTGGCGGCACCGTCCGTGGCGTTCTTCGAGGTGTCATCCAGCTTGACACCCGAGCTGCAGGCGCCCAGGGCCAGCAGCGCGGCAATCGCCGCCAGTTTGATCATGGTTTGAGACTTCGACATGTTCTATCTCTCCTGAAGGATCGTTATTGCATGAAAGGGCCCCACGCCGGCTCGCGAACTTCGCCGGCCTGGAGGGAAAGAATCTGGCGCGTGCGGCCGTCGGTCGACACCGCCGCCAGCACCGATCGTCCGCCCACGCGGGTGGCGTAGAGGATGAACTTGCCGTTGGCGGCAAAGCTCGGCGATTCGTCATAAGCCGTATCGGTCAGCCCGGTGACGTCGCCGTTGGACAGGTCCTGTACATACAGCTTGAAGGCCCCGCCCACCCGCGAAATGTACGCCAACAGCTTGCCGTCCGGCGACATGCGCGGGCTGGTGTTGTAGCCGCCCTTGAAGGTCACGCGCTGCGCGCTGCCGGCGTCTTCGCCTTCCACCGGCATGCGGTAAATCTGGGGCGCGCCGCCGCGGTCGCTGGTGAAGTAGATCGAGCGGCCGTCCGGCGAGAACGACGGCTCGGTATCGATCGCGCTGCTGCGGGTCAGGCGGCGCAGGCCCGAGCCGTCGGCGTTGACCAGATAGATCTGCGTATTGCCGTCACGCGACAACGCCACCGCCACGCGGCGGCCGTCCGGCGACCAAGCCGGCGCCGAGTTGTTGCCCTTCTGATTGGAGATCACCGTGCGGCGGCCGGCCACCAGGTCGTGCACATACACCACCGGCTTCCTGCTCTCGAACGACACGTAGGCGACCTTTGTGCCGTCCGGCGACCACGACGGCGAAATGATCGGTTCGTTGCTGGTCAGCGCGATCTGCGGGTTGGCGCCGTCCGAATCGGAAATCTGCAGCTGGTACCGGCGGCCCACCTTGGACACATACGACAAGCGGGTCGCGAAGACACCGCGATCGCCGATCAGCTTCTGGTAGATGTAGTCGGCGATCTCATGCGCCGCCAACCGCAGTTGCCCCTCGCCGCGCGTCAGCGCCAGGCCGCCCAGGCTTTCCCCCTTGGCCGTGTCATACAGGCGGAAACGGATCTCATAGCGATCGCCGTTGCGCGTCACGGTGCCGCCGACGAAAGCGGCCGCGCCACGGCTCTTCCAGGCGCCCAGGTCCGGTGCGGGGCTGTCCGGCACCACCGCGCCCGCCACATCGACATTGGAAAAGCGACCGCTGTGCACCAGATCGGACCGGATGATGGCGGTCATGTTCTGCGAAATCTGCGACTCGCCCTGGAAATTGGCAATGGCGATGGGGTACTGGCTCGAACCGGCCCCGGCGATTTCCACATACAGCTGGGCGCGCGCAACCCCGGTGCACAACACCATCAGCAGCCCGATCCAGGCCGATCGTCGAAGTCCAGACTTCCAAAAATTCCGCATCATCATCCTCAACTTGTTGAACACATCCCGTGCCCGCGTGGCGGGCGGTCAGCCCCTCTTCGGCTTGAAGCCGACGATCACACTCGCAGGCGCCTTGCCATTCGTATCGCGGGGCAGCGGGCTGGACATGTCGATCGCGCGCAGCACGGCTTCGTCCAGCACCGGATATCCGCTCGACTTGGTGACCCTGCGCGACAGCACCGTGCCGTCGGGTGCCATCTGGACCAGCACCATCACGACGGGATTGCCGGAGGTGTCGTCATAGAAATTGATGTTCGGCTGCACCTTGGCGCGCACGCGGTCGGCATACCCCGCTGACGCGGTACCGCCCGCGCCCGTACCGCTGCCGACACCGCCGCCCGAGCCCGCCACCGCGCCCGTTGTGCCAGCTGCGCCCGCCAACGCTTGCAGATCCCGCAGGCGGGCCTGCCGCTGAGCACTGGCCTTGGCTTGCGCAGCCCGTTGCTCTGTGTCGGCCTTCGCCTTGGCTTCCGCAGCAGCCTTGACCTTCTGCTTGGCATCCGCCTCGGCTTTGGCCTTGGCCTCCGCTTGTGCCTGCAACTGGGCTTCCTTGCGGGCCTGGGCCTCGGCGGCAGCCTTCTCGCGCGCTTGCCGCTCCTTGGCCTGTGCCTGCTGTTCGGCCAGGGCCCTCCTCTGGAGTTCCGCTTGCCTGGCCTGCTGCTCCTTCTGCTCTCTCAGCAGAGCCTGGCGCTTGGCTTCCTCTCGGTCCGCCGCCGCACGGCGCTCCAGCTCGGCCTCGCGTGCGGCAGCAGCTTCCTCCGCGCGCTTGCGCTTCTGCTGCTCCAGCGCGATGTCCGCTTCCTCTTCCACCTTGGCCGGCGGCGCCTGGACGGCCGGCTCCGGCTCGGGGACGGGCGCAGACTGCACTGCCTGCTGCAGCGCGGCCTCGTCCCACAGCTCGGCCTCTTCCCCGCGCGGCGTGCTGCTCTGCCACTGCACGCCGAAATACAGGAAGGCCAGCAACAGCAGGTGTGTCAGCACCGCCAGCGCGAACGCTCGCAGCGTCCCGCGCTCGCGGACCGGCTCGTAACGATGCATCGACGTCGTAGCCATGCCAGTCAGATCGCCCCGCGGGCGCTCGTCAACGCGTTCATTGCGACTTCACCATCAGGCCGACGCGCTTGACGCCGTCCCCTTTGAGCACGCCCATCACCGTCAGCACGCGGTCGTACTGCACCGTCTTGTCGGCGGCAATGACCACCGGCTGATCTGGATTCTCTCCCGTGCGCTGCTTGACGAAGGCGCGCAGTTCCTGGTTGTTCGCCAGCTTCTGCTCGGTGGCGCCGGAGCCGCTCTTGACGCGAGCAAGGATCGTACCGTCGCCCTTGATGGTCACGACGATGGGCGGCTGGGTCTGCTGCGGCGTGGCGTTGGCCACCGACGGCAGGTTGACCACGCCCGGGTTCACCACCGGCGCCGCGACCATGAAGATGACCAGCAGCACCAGCATCACGTCGATGTAGGGCACCACGTTGATGTCGGCCTTGGCCCGTCGGGCGCGGCGCGTTCGCTGGATGGTAGCCATGGCGGTCCTTCCTTAGCGCGTCTGGCGCTGCAGGATGTTCGAGAACTCTTCCATGAAGCTTTCGAACCGGTTGGCAAGGCGGTCCATCTCGGTGGCGTAGCGGTTGTAGGCGATCACCGCCGGAATCGCCGCGAACAGGCCGATGGCCGTGGCGACCAGCGCTTCGGCAATACCCGGCGCCACCGCCGACAGCGTCGCCTGCTGCACGTTGGACAGCCCACGGAAAGCGTTCATGATGCCCCACACCGTACCGAACAAGCCGATATACGGACTGACCGAACCGACCGAGGCCAGGAACGGCAGATGCGATTCGAGCGAATCCATCTCGCGCTGGTAGGCGGCACGCATAGCGCGGCGCGATGCATCCAGGATGGCGCTCGGATCACCGATGCCTCGCTGCTGCTCGCGTGTCTTCAGGAATTCGCGCATGCCGGCTTCGAAAATGCGTTCCAGCGCGCCGGTGTTGTGACGATTGTTGGCGGCGCGCTGGTACATGGCCTGCAGGTCGCCACCCGCCCAGAAATCGCGCTCGAAGGACTCGGTCTGCGAGCGGGCCGCGCGTAGCGCAAAGGCTTTGCGGAAGATGTACGTCCAGGAGAACAGCGACATCACCAGCAGGAGGCCCATCACGAATTGGACCAGGAGGCTGGCGTGCAGCACCAGCGAGACGATCGACAGATCTTGCGTGACCTCGACAGGATTCATGCGGCGGCTTTGATAGTTGCAAGTATGGGAGCGGGAATCGGGGTCGGCCGGAATGTGAGCCGGTCGACACATCCAACACGAATCGTGCCGGAGGCGAGCAGAATGTCGCTGCGCCAGCTTTCCTGGGCAAATTGGACCGACGCCGGCCCCACCCGTTCCATACGCGAACGGATCTGCAGCAGGTCATCCAGGCGGGCGGGCGCGCTATAGTCCACGGCGGTGCTGCGTACCACAAAAATGGCCCCGGTCGTGTCGGCCAGCGCCTGCTGGTCGACCCCGAGTGCGCGCAGCCACTCGGTGCGTGCGCGCTCAAAGAATTTCAGATAGTTGGCGTAGAACACCACACCGCCTGCGTCGGTATCTTCCCAATACACTCGCAGGTTCCAATCAAAAGAAGACATCCCCGAATTTTACCAAGCCTTAGCAAACAGCCTGCCATCCACCAACCGGGCGATGGCAGGCCCTGGGCCTCAAGCCATGTCGCGCGTGACGCTGGTAGCAGAGAACGACTGGCAAACGGGCATGATCTCGATGGCGTTGACATTGAAGTGCGCCGGCAGTTCCGCCATCCAGTAGACGGTCTCGGCAATGTCATCGGCCGTCAGCGCCTCGGTGCCCTCGTAGACCTTGGTCACGCGAGCGTCATCGCCCTTGAAACGCACGTTCGAAAACTCGGTGCCCGAGCACAGGCCCGGTTCGATGTTCGACACACGCACGCGGGTGCCGGTCAGGTCGGCACGCAAGTTCAGCGAGAACTGGCGGACGAAGGCCTTGGTGCCGCCATACACGTTGCCGCCCGGATACGGATACGTCCCCGCAATCGAGCCCAGGTTGATGACATGGCCGCGGTTGCGCTCCACCATGCTCGGAAGCAATGCACGCGTCACATGCACCAGCCCCGTGATATTGGTGCCGATCATCAGGTCCCAGTCCGACAGGCTGGCCCGATGCACCGGCTCCAGACCGAGCGCCAAGCCGGCATTGTTAACCAGCACGTCGACTTCGCGCCAGCCCTCCGGCAGCCCCCCCGGCAGGGCGGCGACGGCGGCGGCATCCTGCACATCCAGCACGAACGGCAGCAGCGCATCACCCAGCTCAACCTTGAGTGCATCGAGGCGATCCTGGCGGCGGCCCGCTGCGATCACGCGATGCCCCTCCCGTACGAAACGCCGCGCAATGGCTGCACCAAAGCCGGCCGTCGCGCCGGTCACGAATACGATCATGGACGTGTCTCCGAGCCAGAGATAAGCGAAGTGCAAGAGTTTAACCGAGCATGGCAGCCTGCTGCGCAGCCATGTGCGCAAGGCCGCGCGTGGCGCCTTGCGGCGCTCATACGGGTGCCGTACACTCCCGGGCAACCATTGCACCTTGCGCAACTGGCGAATCCTGGGGCTGCCGCTGGCAGTATCCGGCAAGTGGGTATCGACCACGAGGAAGCGCAAGGTCACTGGCGTCATGCACAACGACGCCTGCCGCTCGCCTGGGCAGCGAATGGGAAGCTGGGTGACTTGGGTCCCCGCTGCCGCCGGCCAGCCGGCGCAGCCGCCCGAGCCGCGCGTTTCCCCGCCTCGCCCGATCCTTCGCCGTTTCGTTTCGTTTCAGTTCAGACAAGACACTCGCCATGTTCGAACGCAGCCGCTATACGATCGACCAGATCGACCCCGAAGTCTTCGCCGCCATCCAACAGGAAAACCAGCGCCAGGAAGACCATATCGAGCTGATCGCCTCCGAGAACTACACCTCGCCGGCCGTGATGGCCGCCCAAGGCTCGCAACTGACCAACAAGTACGCCGAGGGCTATCCCGGCAAGCGCTACTACGGTGGCTGCGAATACGTGGACGTGGTCGAGCAGCTCGCCATCGACCGCGTGAAGCAGTTGTTCGGCGCCGAGGCCGCCAACGTGCAGCCGAACTCCGGCTCGCAGGCCAACCAGGGCGTGTTCTTTGCCATGCTCAAGCCGGGCGACACCATCATGGGCATGAGCCTGGCCGAAGGCGGCCACCTGACGCACGGCATGGCGCTCAACATGAGCGGCAAGTGGTTCAACGTGGTCAGCTATGGCCTGAACGCGCAGGAAGACATCGACTACGATGCCCTCGAAGCCCTGGCGCACGAGAAGAAGCCCAAGCTGATCATCGCCGGCGCCTCCGCATTTGCACTGCGCATCGACTTCGAACGCATCGCCAAGGTGGCCAAGGCCGTTGGCGCGTACTTCATGGTGGACATGGCCCACTACGCCGGCCTGATCGCCGCGGGCGTCTACCCGAACCCGGTGCCGCATGCCAACTTCGTCACCACCACCACCCACAAGAGCCTGCGCGGCCCGCGTGGCGGCGTGATCCTGATGAAGGCCGAGCACGAGAAGGCCATCAACTCGGCGATCTTCCCCGGCATCCAGGGCGGCCCGCTGATGCACGTGATCGCCGGCAAGGCGGTGGCGTTCAAGGAAGCGCAGTCGCCCGCGTTCCAGACCTACCAGGAGCAGGTGGTGAAGAACGCCCGCGCCATGGCCGAAACGCTGATGGCCCGCGGCCTGCGCATCGTCTCCGGCCGCACCGAAAGCCATGTGATGCTGGTCGACCTGCGCGCGAAGAAGATCACCGGCAAGGAAGCCGAGAAGGTGCTGGGCGACGCGCACATCACCGTCAACAAGAACGCCATCCCGCACGATCCGGAGAAGCCCTTCGTGACCTCGGGCATCCGCCTGGGTTCGCCGGCCATGACCACGCGCGGCTTCAAGGAGAACGAAGCCGTGAAGGTCGCCCATCTGATCGCCGATGTGCTGGAAAACCCACATGACGAAGCGAACATCGCGGCCGTGCGCGCCAAGGTGGCCGAGCTGACCAAGCAGTTCCCGGTCTACGCCTGACCATTGGCCGGGTGACCGGCCAGGCTGTGTACCCTGCTCTGCCGCGATGCGCCCGCCCGGGCCATCGCGGCGTTGTTTTTTGTGTAGCGCGTTCTTTGAGGTTCCGAGGAGACCGGCATGAAATGCCCGTTCTGCGGCCACGCGGCCACCCAGGTGATTGACACCCGCATGTCGGAGGAAGGCGACACCGTGCGCCGCCGCCGCCGCTGCGAATCCTGCGACCGCCGCTTCACAACCTATGAGCGCATCGAGCTGTTCTTCCCGGCCGTCGTCAAGAAGAACGGCAGCCGCGTCGACTACGACCGCAACAAGGTCAAGGATTCGATGCGCTTGGCGCTGCGCAAGCGCCCTGTCTCCGCCGAGGCCATCGACGAAGCGATCGCCCGCATCGAAGAAAAGCTGCTCTCCCACGGCGAGAAGGAAATCGGCAGCGACCGTATCGGCGAGCTGGTGATGCGCGAACTCAAACGTTTGGACAAGATCGGATACATCCGTTTTGCCTCCGTTTACCGGAGTTTTGAGGATGTGTCGGAATTTCGCGACATGCTGGACGAGTTCCGCCAGTAACACCGATCCTCTTTGCCGCCCGCACTGGCGCAATGTTCAAAATTCCTATCAAATCTCCGCAAACGTAAAGAAAAGTAACACTTCGTCACTATCTTGTCGTAAGATCGGGGGATAAGTAACGAAAGAAGCATTCTAAAAAAGCTGGTCGGAACAATTTGCGGGAGTTACCATGCGCCCGGCTTTGCCGGGGAAAGCGCTTGGCTTCACTATGCTCGAAGCATTGATCGCCGTGCTCATCGTAGCCGTCGGCGTGCCGAGTGTTGCCAATCTATTACTAAAGTCCTATCGATTCACGCAGCAGGCGAGCTATGACGCCATGGGGCAGCTGCTGGCGGCCAACATGGCTGACCGGATACGCGTGAACTCCAATCAAATGGCCTCGGACGCTTACGTGTTCGATACCGACAAGGCCAGTGCCGTATCGGCCCCCACAAACTTCTATTTAAGCGGCAGCTCCACCGGGTGCATGGACACCAGTGCCGTGTGCGCCAACAACACGGTGACCTTTGACCTGACCGAGTGGACCAGCGCCGTCAAGGCCTCGCTGCCCGGCGGGCGCGGTGTGATCTGCCACGACAATCCGGCGTACTCGTCCACCGGCGGCTTCACTTGGCCTTGCAGCGATTCCGCAAACGATCCACTGGTCGTCAAGGTGGGCTGGGTCTCGCGCCTGTCCCGCGCGGATCAGGGCAGCGGCGTTGCCGCCAGCGCCGTATTGGCCGATACCGCCAACGGTGTGACTGCGACCCCGCAGGCCATAATCGTCGTCAACGCCGGGGGCTCCTGATGCGCACCATTCGTCGTATACGGCCGCGCCGCGCGCGCGGCTTCTCGCTCGTGGAACTGATGGTGGCGCTGGTCATTGCGCTGCTGGTGCTGGGTGCGACCGAGTCGTTCTACCTGTTGACGCGGTCCACCTACACGACCATCGAGGATACATCCGGGCTGGAGGAACGCGGTCAGTTCGCGCTGAACGTGATGACGCGCGTACTGCGGCAGGCGGGCTTCACGAAAATGACGAATGACCATAGTGGTGGCGTCATGCAGCTCCAGCCATCGGACCCGCCCATGGTCTCGGGCCTGGATGGCTGCATGGGTACCGAGGCAGCCCCGAAAGCGGCGGGGCCGGCTGCCGGTGAATCACTATCGAATTGCTTGTCCCCCCAGACTCCAACCGGTAGTGATGCCATCGAGGTACGGTTCTTCGGTGTCGGCACAACCGCCGATCTCGCCACGCCGGATGGCACCATCATTGATTGCTCCGGCCAGGGTGTCGCGGACTACACCACATCGGATCTAGCATCGTCTCAGCGCGGCCTGTCCATGTTCTTTATACAGACGGGACGCGATGGTAATCCGTATCTGGCATGCAAATTCCGCAAGCGAGATGCGAGTGGCCATGAGGTGACCAACACAACCAACGAGGACGATTTCGTCACGCAGCAGCTCGTGCCCGGTGTTGAAACCCTTCAGTTCCTCTACGGCATCTCGACGAACAAAGACACCGTACCGGACGTCTACAAGCGCGCCAGCGACATGACCGCCGATGACTGGAAGCAAGTCTTTGCCATCAAGGTGGCCATGGTGGTCCGTGCGGATAACGCCAGCGCCGACACCCACGTCGACGCCCCCACCTACACGCTCTTCGGCAATCAGTACACAACTGCTGACGGCACCTTCAAACCGACGCAGAAGCTAAACGTGGCTCGGCGCCTTTTCACCACTACCGTGCAAGTGCGCAACTACCTCGTCTGCAAGGAAGGGACGTCGCAATGTCAATGAGAAACGCTCAGCTCCAACATCGCGCAACGGGATTTGCGCTGATCACTGCGCTCGTCATGCTACTGGTGATCACGGTCCTCGCACTGGGCGGTGCCCGTCTGGCGCTCGATTCGAAGCGCATCAGCCGCAATCAGCGTGACAACAGCATCGCGTTTCAGGCGGCTGAAGCGGCGCTGCGGGATGCCGAGCGCGACATCGAAAACGCTGGGAACGTCACCACATCGCGATCGGCCAATTTCAGCAATACAAGCAAGAATGGTTTCCCGGACAGCGGTTGCTATACAGGCGGGCCGGAAAGCGCCCCCCCGGCCCGACTACGGGGCCTATGCGGGACAGTCGACGAGAACAACCCTGTCTGGAACAGCGTCAGTTGGAAAGACAGCGGCACAGGCGCGCAAACCGTAGGTTATGGCGACTTTACCGGGATGACTTACCCCATCGGACAGGGTGTACTGCCATCGCAACGTCCGCGCTACATCATCGAAGTGTTGCCGAACAAGTTCACCGGACAAAACGCGGGCATAGCGGGGGGGAACACCGACCCCGACACGCCAACCTATATCTACCGCATCACCGCCGTAGGTTGGGGGCCATATGGCAGCACGCCTGTCATGCTGCAGTCGTACTACTGGAAGGACGATCCTGACGACTCGTCGATCACTTCGAATTAACAATGAATGCAGAGGCCGCGCCAAACGATTCGGCTTCTACAAGCAACGCAAGGAAACCGCTCTTCCGGGGGAGCAACTGACATCATGAAAATCATCCGTGGCTTGCTGGCCCTTGTGGCCTTGGGCTGGATCACCTTGCTGGGTGCCGCCAGCACGGTGCCGACCGTGGACATCTCGGCCGTGCCACTCTATGGTCGCAGCCAGAACATCCACCCCAACCTGATGCTATCGTTGTCGGTGGAATTCCCGACCACCGGTGCGGCCTATCGGGGAGCGTACAGCAATTCCAAAACCTATCTGGGCTACTTCAACGCGACCCAGTGCTACACCTACGACAGCACAAACGGCTGGTTCGCCATGGCCGGTGCCGCCACGTCGGATACGCACGAATGTTCCGGGCAGTTCTCGGGCAACTTCATGAACTGGGCGGCCTCGTCGGCCATCGACGAGTTCCGCATGGCAATGACCGGCGGTGACCGCGTCGTCGACACCACCACACGGACCGTGCTGCAGCGGGCGGTACTGCGAGACGATTTCTTCCGTAACGGCTCGTACTTCCCGGTCAAGACCATCAACGCCCGCAACAACGGCAGCGCGCCAAGCGCGGTGACGCCGTTCAATTGGTCGACGCTGTATATTGCATCGTGCGGGAACCACATTTTCTTTGCCGATCAGGATTACGCAACCGACACAAGCTGCGCCAGTCCCGATGGCTACGGTGACCAGCGCAACGGGCGGAACGGCGCGCTAAGCCAGCGCCGTACGTTCCGCGTGCAGGTCCTGGTTTGCGACAGCAAGGAAGCCACCACCCGCACCGATCTGTGCTTCAACTACAACGGCAACTACAAGCCGGTCGGTCAGATGCAGCTGAATGCGGACCGCATGCGGTTTGCTGCATTCGGTTACCTGAACGACAGTACCAACGACACGAAGGCAACGCAGTATGAGCGTTATGGTGGCGTACTGCGCGCACCGATGAAATACGTCGGCGCCACGGCGGTCGACAAGAACCTGAACGCGATCACCAACTCCACGCCAGAGTTCGATACATCTACAGGTATTTTTAAGAAGAACCCGTTGAACGCCAGTGAAGGCGTCAGCGGCGTCATCAACTATCTGAACCAGTTCGGTCGGACCAGCATTCAGCTGTCCGGCAGGTCCATGGGTGATCTTGGGGGACCGACCGACAACCCGACCGGCAACTACAAGACCTACGACCCGGTGAGCGAGATGTTCTACGAGAGCATCCGCTATCTGCAATTCCATCCGAGCGGACCGACGCCCGAAGCAATCAGCGGGCTGCCGAACACCACGTATTCGGACAACTTCCCGGTCTACACCAACTGGTCCACCGATCCCATCCTCAATCAGTGCCAGCGCAATTACGCCTTCCTGATCGGTGACATCAACACCCACCAGGATCATTACGTCCCGGGCAACATCAAGACCGGCGAAGGCGATCCCATCCGCCCCGCCGACAGCTACAGTGGCTTCGATGTGCGCGACTGGACGAACAAGATCGGCGCGATCGAAACCACCGACAACCCGCCCCAACCCGGGAGCAGCAGCCCGATCATCCCCAACTTGGGCGATCTTGACCACAGGTCAGCCGAGTTCGCGTCCTACTATCTGGCTGGTATCGCCTACTGGGCACACACCTATGGCTTTCGCCCGGACATGCCCAATGCGCGCGTCAACACGTTCATCATCGACGTGAACGAGAAAGGCAACGGCACGGTGACCGACATACAGCGCTACAGCCAGTTCTTCCTGGCTGCCAGGTACGGTGGGTTCAATGACACCAACGGCGACGGGAATCCCTTCAAGACCTATGGCGCCGACGGTTCCACCGTCGTCACCAACAATAGCGAGTGGGAAGCCTCGCCGACCGGTTCCGGCGTTCCATCCAACTGGTTCCTGGGCGGACAGCCGGAAGCGATGATCGCCGCCATCAAGAACATCTTCAAGCAGATCACCTCGTATGCGGGCACGCTGTCGGGGGTGTCGCTGTCCAGCGGGCGCATCACAGCCAGCACGAGCGGCAACACGTTCGTCTATACACCGGGCTTCGACCAGAAGTGGAACGGCCGGCTCGCCGCTTATGCTCTGACACTCAGCGGCACCAGCGTCAGCATGGCATCGACGCCGACCTGGGAAGCCGGCGCGCTGCTGACCACGGCGACGCGGCAGAAGAACGGCCCGGCCAATCGCGCCGTGTATACACTGAATTCCACCACGCTCGCCGGTGCGCCGTTCACCTGGGCTGCTATTTCCACAGCACAGCAGAAGCTGCTGAACACCAATCCGGATAACGGCACGGCGGACAGCTTCGGCCAGTCACGCCTGGCCTATCTGCGAGGTGATCAGAACAACGAAGTCAACAGCACCACCAATACCGGCATCTTCCGTGCACGCTCCAGAGTGCTGGGCGACATCATCGGTTCGGCTCCGATCTATGTCGGCGCACCTTCGACATCGATTACCGATACGGGATACTCGACGTTCTACAGTAGCTATAGCGGGCGCGCGCCGATGGTCTACGTGGGTGCCAACGACGGCATGGTCCACGGCTTCAACACCACCACGGGCGCGGAAGTCTTCGCCTACGTGCCGAACGCCGTCTTCTCGAACCTGAACCAGCTCACGTCGGTTTCTTACGCGCACCGTCTTTACGTTGATGCCACGCCGAGCATCGGAGACGCCCAGGTCAATGGCAAGTGGCGCTCCGTCCTTGCCGGCGGCTTTGGCGGCGGCGCACAAGGCGTTTACGCCTTGGACGTGACCGATCCGACCGGCTCCAAGGAATCGCCCTTTTCTGGGTCCAACGTTCTGTGGGAATTCACGGACAAGGACGACGCCGACATGGGCAACGTGATGGGCTCACCTGTCGTCGTCAAGCTCCGCACCGGCACGGACAGCTCCACCAAGCGGCCCATCTACAAATGGTTTGTGATGGTTGCCAACGGACTGAACTCGAACCAGACCGATAGCAACTCCAATGCGAAAGCACCCGCCGCGCTGTTCCTGCTGTCGCTGGACAAGGCTGCGGGCACGGCATGGCAACTCGGCACAAACTATTACAAGATCGTCACGCCCGCTCCCAACGCAACGCCGCCGTACAGCACGGCGAACGGGTTGTCCGCGCCGGTGGTCATCCCGGCTGCCAACGGCAGTGTGCTGCACGCGTACGCGGGTGACCTGCAGGGCAACCTGTGGAAGTTCATCCTGTCCGGCGACTCCACGACCTGGAACGCCACCTCCGCTCTGCCGGCCTACGGCAGCACGCCGGGCAAACCGCTGTTCTCGGCCACCGACAGCCTCGGGCGCAAGCAACCGATCACGATTGCGCCGCGCGTCGTCTACGCACCGGGCGGCTACATGGTGCTGTTCGGCACCGGCAAGTATTACGAAACCGCCGATACCAGCACACCTACCCAGACCAACAGCTTCTACGGCATCTTCGACGACAACTCGAACTCGAACTACGTATCCAAAGGGCGTGATCAACTCAATACGGTCACGGCAACGGCATCCAGCGACGGCAAATCATATAACCTCAGCTCGCCCTCCTATGCGTTGGGCTATGCCGCTGGCCGAAAACCGGGCTGGAAACTGGACTTCCCCGACCAGACTGAAAAGCAGGTCACCTCGATCGTAGCTTCCGACGGCATTGTGTTCTTCAATACGCTGACCGGCTCGGACGGCTGCGGCACCAACGGCGGCAGCCGTAGCTATGCGCTCAATATCTTGACCGGAATGCCTCTGTCGGGCTCCGTGTCCGGATATCAGTCCACCACCGGCGTCCTGGGAGCCCCCACACTGATCGTTGTTTCAGTCACAACCACCTCGCGGGATACCGTTGGTGGCGGCGTCGAGACCAAGACCAAGATCGCCCTATCTCCAGGGGCCCAAGGCCTGACTATCGGCACGGGCGGTGCTCCGGCCTCTGGCAGCGAATCCCCGTCATCGGGCATCCAGGCGAAGGTTCCAACACAGCGCCTCGGCTGGCGCGAAGTCCGCAACTTCGTCCTGAAGACGAACTGAGACAGGAACGATCATGTGCGCACACCGCTCGCCTACCCGGCCCCATCAGCGCGGCTTTACGCTGATGGAGCTGATGATTGTCGTGATTGTCGTCGCCATCCTGTCGATGGTCGCGTATCCGGCCTATACGCAGTTCGTTCAAAAGGGCCGACGCACGCAGGCCAAGGCCGCGCTGATGGAAAACATGCAGCTGTTCGAGCGGCACTTCGCGCAAGCGAACACGTATGCCATCAGCTCCACGAATCTGACCCAAGCGTGGAACGGGTTCAGGACGTATTCGGGTGATTCGCAGACCAGCACCAGCTACCAGGTCTCGGCGGTGGCGTGTCCGGGCAATGCAAATGTGGACCAATGCGTCGAACTACAAGCAGTACCACCCCACAATGGCAACGACGATCCGACCTGCGGCACGCTGGTCTACCGAAGCACGGGTGAAAAGCTGAACATCCTTCCCGGGAAGTCCATCTACGAGACGCCCACCACGACCGGATGCTGGTAACGATCATGCGAAGCAATAGCCTCCCCTTTCGCAATCGGCCCACGCGGGGCTTCACGCTGCTAGAGATGATGGTGACGATTGCCATCATCTCGATCATGCTGGTGCTGGTCGCCCCCAGCTTCAGCGACTTTCTGCGCAAACAACGGCTGCTGAGCGCCACGGACAACATCACGTCCGCCATCGGCCAGGCACGCACGCGTGCCTTGGCGCAAAACTCGTATGTGACGGTCGCCCCGATCAATGGGGACTGGGCGAACGGCTGGCGGGTGTTCTCGGAAGGGCAAAACCCGGACGGGATCTACGATCCCTCGACCGACACACTGCTCAACCAGTACGACGCGCTCACCAACGGACTGAAGGTGACGTACAACAGTACCGCCTACGTCGGCGGCAGCGGCAACGCTTCGGGCAGCTATCTGATCTATTCGCCCAACGGCTATACCGCCAGCAAGCTCAAGCAGCCGCAGGTCACTGCCGCATTCAACGTTGCGTACCAGGATGGCACCGGCCCGTCGCGCATCGTCATCGTCAATGCCCTTGGCCGTGCCCGGACGTGCGATCCGAATGATGCGACGATACAGACAAGCGGCACGTGCCTCACATCCTTATCGCAGTAACGCTGACACCGGGCACGGCAGCCAGGCCCGCCCGTGTCCATCAAACGTCACAGTCGAGCACCCGGTTCTCACCTAAGGTACGTCGGTCAAGCCAGCGCATATTCGCGCCCTTCCAGACCGACCATGCCACTTCACCGCCTCCCGTCCCGCCCGCACTGCGCCTTTAGCGCCCAGTTCGCGCGCGGCGCCATTCTGCTCGAATCCCTCGTCGCACTCGCTCTGCTGTCGCTGAGCGCAGCCGGCACGCTCGTTGCGCTCGATCGAGTGGACGACACGTACCGCGCGGCCCATCGGCTCGCAGCACGAGAACGGACTCACTCCTGGCAAGCTGAATCTGCGCGTGTCCGGTGACATGCGCCGCCGATCCCCCGGCACGCACGGCGCTTCGCTGGTCGAACTGCTGGCCGGCATGCTGATCGTGCTTGGCATCGCGCTGCAGCTCGTATGGGTTGTCCGCGCCCGCTACCAGCGGCTGGCCGATGAGGCATCGATCGACGATCGCGGGACGCAAGCCCTGGAACTGTTCGCCAGCGCCCTTCGGCAGGCCGGTTGGGTGACGGACACACCGGCCTCGTCACCTGTTCGCCGGTGGCCCGACACGAACGCGCTGCCCCCTCTGGTGGGTGCGGACGACTGTGGTGGCCTCGCGCTCATCGACGGTGTCCACTGCGCAGGCGGCGGCATCTCGGACAGCGACGCACTGCTGGTGCGCTTTGCCGGCCGCAGCAGCCAGCCCGACGGACTGCAGGCCGATGGCAGTGTCGTCGATTGTTCCGGCTACGGCGTCCCCGAGCGCACGGAAGGTGACGGCGATGACCCGCATGCCGGCTTCATGCTGTTTTACGTCGGGCGTGCTGAGAGCGGTGAGCCTCAGTTGATGTGCCGTACGCCGTCACGCCGCGACGGCCGGCTCCAGATCGGCAAGTGGACGTCGCGGGGCATGGTGACCGGCGTGGAAACGATGCAACTGCTATACACATTGGCAGCCACGCCAACCTCGCCGTCGACAACGCTTTCGGCCCGGACGCTCACCCCTGCACAGTGGCGACGCGTGCAAGCCGTGCATATCGCCGTCGTGGTACGCGGCGAGCGCGTCCATGCACATGCACGCGGCACGTCCGTCGCGGAACTGGCACTGTTTCCGGATGTGCGCGAACCGATCGGTGCTGCTCCGCAGGATCTGCATTTCCGGCCCACTGAGAGCGCACGCCGCCGCACTGTCTTCACTGCCACCGTGCGACTGCGCAATCCACTGAAGTGCGAGGTCGACGCATGCTGACACGACCGGCCCGCCCCTCCCGCGGCTTCATGCTGGTCTTCGTGATGGCCGCGGTCGCCCTGCTGGGCCTGCTGACCATGGCAGCGTTTCACCTGGTGCTCGACCATCGGCACCGTACCTCACTGACCATCGACCACGCGCTGGCCATGCGTGCCGCCGAGGCCGCGCTGGCGGCGGCCGAATGCGAACTGTCGGTGGCCACCGGTACCCCCGCGCGCCCAACCTGTGCCGCCGCACTATCCGCTGAGCGCATCGACGCGCTTGATCCGGAAGCCTTGCCCGGCTTCGTTGCCGGCGCTTGCGGCAGCGGGGCCACACGCGGACTGTGCCGGCCATTGCCAGGCCAGTCGCTATGGACACACACCCGCCTGTTGGGCACAACAACCGACGGCGTGGAGATCGATATGCCCCCCGCAGACGGCGAGCGACAACCCGGACGCCTTCCCCGTTACGTCATCGAACCCATCCCCGATGCACTGCCGGGTCACTGGATACACGCGAACGCGACCATAGCACCCCACCTGTTCCGGATCACGGCGGCGGGCTTTGGCAACGACCCGGCAATCGCGGTAGTGCTGCAGGCCGTCTTTCGCCCCAGGCTACCGCAGCCATGATGCGACGACAGACTGCCTGCGCGCTGTTCTGCGCAATGCTGGCCGGCGCGACCCATCCTGGCGTGACCGATCACCCTGCCGGCCAACTGCCGACGCATTACCTTGTCGCCCCAGGGGACGATGCCTGGAGCGGGCGCTTGCATGCCTTGCAGGTCCGGCCTCCGCCAGACATGCCGGAAACATTTCGTCCGCCGGCCATGTGGGAAGCCGCCAAGCTGCTGGATGCGCACCTACCCGACACCCGCCGGCTCTGGACCTTCCGGCAGGGCGATACCTTCGATCGCAGCGCCGTGCCTCTGCGGTGGGAAGCACTCGCACCCGCGCAACAGGATCGGCTCAATGGGCATGATGGCCAAGGCATCATCCGGCTCGGCTACCTGCGCGGTGTGCGTCGCTACGAGACTGCACCACCGCAGCTCCGTCGACGCATGTCGGTCCTCGGGGCCGTACGTGGTGCACATGTGCAGTTGCTCGGCCCACCCGGCTTCATGCTCGATGCCCGGCATACCGAATTCCGCCGGCAGCATGCCGGCCGGCGGTGGACGGTCTACATCGGCGCCAACGACGGCATGCTGCACGCCTTCGATGCACGGACTGGCAGCGAACGCTTCGCCGTGATGCCGGATGCCGCCCTGCCCGCCGTCACGCGCAACATCGCCCCCGGCCAGCCAGCACCGGCACCCGTGTGCAGGCGTCCGTTCGCTACCGATGCATGGACCGGTGCGCAATGGCGCTCCGTGCTCGCCTGCGCCACCGGTGCGATGGCCCCCGGCCTGTTTCTGGTCGACGTGACCGACCCCGACGCAGAGACTCCGCCTCCCCTGCTTGCCTATGACAGCCACGACGACGCGGTGGTCGGCCACGTTGAAGACCCGGTTCCCGTCGTGCCACTCGCCGATGAGAGCGGCGGGCAATCGCGCTGGTTCGCGCTCAGCGGCAACGGTGACAGTACGCCCAACGTGGCGAGCCGGTTGCTGTTGCTGGCGCTGGACCAGCCGCGCGCGGCCCCTTGGCAACCGGGGCGGACCGCATTCGCCATCACCGTGCCCCCGTCGCCAGCCGTGGCGGGCTTGGCGCACCTGCCGTCGCGCTGGGGCCGAACGGCCGTGCCAGCTTTGCCTATGCCGGGGATCGCCACGGCCAGGTCTGGCGCTTCGACTTGCGCGGCGCACCGCCGTGGCCGCAAGCGCTGGGGCGCAATCACGTCAAGCGGCGACAGCCGTTCTTTATCGCCACTTCGCGCGCTGGCTTTCGTCAGCGGATTGTCGGACCGATCCTGCTGGCGGCGACGGCTGGCGCACCACTATTGGTCTTTACCGCAATGGATGCGGCAGGTACCGCCACGCTGTATGGCGTCGCGGACGCGGGCAACGGACAGCGCCAGCTGACGCGAGAACATCTCGCTGGCCGCGCGGCATCCGAAACGAACGACGGCGTCGCGTTGCACGCCGATGGCGACCGCTCCATTGACGCAGGCTGGCGCATCGACCTGCCCGCCGGCCACGCTCCCGACGACCTCGTCAGTGCCGGGCCAGACAGCCTGCTGCTGATCACACGCGACACTGACGGCCACAGCCGTGCCTATCTGCTGGATCCTCGATCGGGCCTGCCAGTCGACGGGAACGTGTTGTCGGGCCGCGTGCTGGCGTCCGAGCCCTTGGTCACCCAGGCCGACGGCAGCAGCACGCAAGTCGTCCAGACCCGGCTCTGGCAGGCCGTGGGCGACCGCCTGCAGTCCATGGAAGCGCACCGCCAGAGTCGCCGGCTGGGCCGACTCAGTTGGCGCGAGGTGTTCGAAGAGGGAATACGCTGATGCTTCGTCCGACCGGTTTCACCTTCATCGAACTGCTGATCGCCCTGGCCATTGCGGGTATGCTGGCGCTGGCGGCATCACAAGCATGGTCCGGCGCTTACCTGCGGACGGAACGTGTAGCAGCGCATGCGGCACTGGTCGCTGCCATGGCCGAACTGGAACGGCACCACGCGCAAGCCGGCAGCTATGCCTTCCCCGGCGACGGCACTTCGCCCTTGGGCCGCTGGCCGCGTGCGCTGGAACACCCGCGGGGCTACCAGTTGTCCGCCCGCTATTGCGCGGGCCGCACACTGATCCACTGTGTCGAGGTGGCGGCCAGTCCCATGCGCCCCAACACGGATTGCGGCACGCTGATCCTGCGCAGCACCGGTGAACGCTTCATCGAGATCGCGGGCGCACGGCAACGGGCACCCGCATCCTGCTGGCCATGACGCGCGTGGCCCGGCAAGTCGGCGTGACGCTGGCGGAACTGACGGCGGTACTGGCGATCCTGGCAATCCTTGTGGTATTTGCCGTACCGGCCGGGCTGGACTGGTGGCGACGCGAAACGGTAATCGTACTAGCCGACCACTTCGCCAGCGCGGCGTCGCTGGCACGGGCCACGGCGCGCAACCAGCGCATCTGGGTCCATCTCGGGCCGCGCGAGGCCGTATCGGGCTGGTCAGCCGGATGGGCGCTGTACACGACCGCCATGCCTCGGATGCGGGCCACACCCACCGCGCCGGGCATGGACGATGTGCTGATCACCGTGTCCCCGCCCGTTGTGCCATCGGTCGATTTTGCGTTCACTTCCTCGCAAAAGGGCGTCGACACCCTTTCCTACGCACCTGTGGGATACTCACGAACAAGCAACGGCGCGCCGCTGTCCGGCACGCTGACCATCGCATCCGGGGCGCATGTGCGCCGCGTGCGCATCAACCTCGCCGGCCGGGTGCGCGTGTGCAACCCGGCCACCGACCGCAGTTGCGGCACCGGCGACGATTCCTGAACCCCATCTTCCTATCCGCGTTGCACCCATGTTTTCCGATTTCGACCACGCCATGATGCAGCGCGCCCTGGCGCTGGCGGAAAACGGGCTCTTCACCACCACGCCCAACCCCCGCGTCGGCTGCGTGCTGGTCCGGGACGACACCATCATCGGCGAAGGCTTCACCCAGCCGGCCGGCCAGGACCATGCCGAGATCCAGGCCATCAAGGACGCCCAGGCACGCGGCCACGACGTGCGCGGTGCCACCGCTTATGTGACGCTGGAGCCATGCAGCCATTTCGGCCGCACCCCGCCCTGCGCGGACCGCCTGGTCGAGGCCGGCGTCGCTCGCGTGGTGGCGGCCATGGAGGATCCGAACCCGGCCGTCTCGGGACGCGGCCTGCAGAAGCTGCGCGAAGCCGGTATCGACGTCCGCTGCGGCCTGCTTGAACGCGAGGCGCGCGAACTGAACATCGGCTTCGTCTCGCGCATGACGCGCGGCACGCCGTGGGTCCGCGTCAAGGTGGGGGCGTCGCTGGATGGCCGCACCGCGCTGGACAACGGTGTCAGCCAGTGGATCACGGAAACCGAGGCGCGCAACGACGGCCACCGCTGGCGCGCGCGCGCCTGCGCCATCCTCACCGGCATCGGCACCGTGCGCGAGGACAACCCCCGCCTGACCGTACGTGCCATTCCCACGCCTCGCCAGCCGCGCCGCATCCTGGTCGATTCGGGACTGGACGTGCCGCTCGATGCGCGCATCCTGACCGCCGACGACCACCACGCACCGACTCTGATCTTCGCCGCCCGCCCCGAAGCCGGCCGCATGCGCGCACTGGCCGAGCACGGCGCCGAGGTGATCCTGCTGCCCAATGCCGACGGCAAGGTCGACCTGCCCGCCATGCTGCGCGAGCTCGGCCGCCGCGAGATCAACGAACTGCACGTCGAGGCCGGCTACAAGCTCAACGGCTCACTGCTGCGCGAAGGGCTGGTCGACGAGATCCTCGTCTATCTGGCACCCAAGGTTCTGGGGTCGGGCCAGGGCATGTTCAACCTGGGACCGCTGCAGTCGCTGGAAGGCGCGGCGGCATTCTTCTTTCACGACATCTCGCGCGTCGGCGGCGATCTCCGCATCCTGGCGCGCCGCAACCCGACAGACTGAACGCACTGATCCCTTACCTTATGTTCACTGGAATCGTCGCCGCCATCGGCCGCATTGAAACCGTCACACCGCTCGTCGCCGACGCGCAGGCCGGCGTGCGCCTGAGCGTCCACGCGGGCGGCCTGCCGCTGGCCGACGTAGCGCTGGGCGACTCCATCGCCATCCAGGGTGCGTGCATGACGGTCATCGCCAAGACCGACACCCACTTCGACGTGGACGTCTCGCGCGAGTCGCTGTCCAAGACGGTGGGCCTGGACCGTGCGGGCGAGGCCAATCTGGAAAAAGCATTGCGCCTGGCCGACCACATCGGTGGGCATCTGGTATCGGGCCATGTGGATGACCTGGGCACCGTCAGCCATTTCGCGCCGGTGGGCGAGTCGTACGAACTGCGGGTGCGCACCTCGCCGGAACTCGGCCGCTACTTCGCCTACAAGGGCTCGGTGGTGGTCAACGGCGTGTCGCTGACGGTCAACAGCGTGCGCGACGATGCCGCCGGCTGCGAGTTCTCGATCAACCTGATCCCGCACACGCTGGCCGTCACCACGCTCAAGCACCTGGCGGCCGGCAGCCAGGTCAACCTGGAAATCGACCTGATCGCCCGCTACGTCGAACGGATGCTGACCCACGCGGCGACCAGTCTGCCCGCCGAAGCCCGTCCGCTGGCCGCCGTTTGACATCCCGGCCCCCGGGCCGCCTTGGCGTACAATAACGGGTTCCCATTTTTGCAATCGCGCGGCCGCCAATGGCTGGCCGGCGGCCCGCTGCCAGTTACCCGCCATGTCGATCGCCACAGTCGAAGAAATCATTGCCGAAATCCGCGCCGGCCGGATGGTCATCCTGGTCGACGAGGAAGACCGCGAAAACGAAGGTGACCTGATCCTGGCGGCCGATTTCGTCACCCCCGAGGCGATCAATTTCATGGCCAGGTTCGGCCGTGGCCTGATCTGCCTGACACTGACCGCCGAGCGCTGTCGCCAGCTCGACCTGCCGCTGATGGTCACCCGCAACGGCACGCCGCACGGCACCAATTTCACGGTTTCCATCGAAGCTGCCGAGGGCGTCACCACTGGCATCTCAGCCGCCGACCGCGCGCGCACCGTGCAGGTCGCCGTGGCCCGCAACGCCAGCCCCGACGACCTGGTCCAGCCCGGCCACATCTTCCCGCTGATGGCGCAGCCCGGCGGCGTGCTGATGCGCGCCGGCCATACCGAAGCCGGCTGCGACCTGGCCGCGCTGGCCGGCCTGACGCCCGCCTCGGTCATCTGCGAGATCATGAAGGACGACGGCACCATGGCCCGCCTGCCGGACCTGGTGGAATTCGCCCGCGAGCACGGTCTGAAGATCGGCACCATCGCCGACCTGATCCAATACCGCAGCCGCACCGAGAGCATCGTCGAGCGCATCGGCGAGCGCACCATGGAAACCCAGTTCGGCACCTTCCGCGCCGTGGCCTTCCGCGACCACGCCGCCGGCCGCGCCCACCTGGCGCTGGTCAAGGGCACGCCGACGCCCACCACGGAGACGCTGGTGCGCGTGCACGAGCCGCTGTCGGTGCTGGACCTGCTGGAATGCCAGCGCACCACGCATTCGTGGAGCGTACCCGCCTCCCTGTGCGCGGTGCAGGCCTCGCCAACCGGCGTGGTCGTACTGCTCAACTGCGGTGATTCGCCCGAGCGGCTCTTCACCCAGTTCAGCGCCCTGGATGCCCCGCAGGAACGTCCGCGCACCAAACCCGATCCGCGCATCTACGGCATCGGCGCGCAGATCCTCAAGGACGTCGGCGTGGGCAAGATGCGCGTGCTCGCCTCGCCGCTCAAGCTGCCGAGCATGACCGGCTATGACCTGGAAGTCACAGCCTACCAATCGATGGCCGACACGCCGCAGGCTGGAACGGCCGCCACGCATTGAGGTTTCCGGCGGTGGCCACGCGCGCTGCCGCTGTTGTCTTTCTTCTTTTCTGACGTTGCCCTGACGGCGACACCCAACCGGAATACACCATGGATCACGGCTTCTACCCGACCAATCTCGAAGGCGAAGGCCTGCGCATCGGCATCGTCCAGGCACGTTTCAACGCGCCCGTGTGCGAAGCACTGCGCGAAGCGTGCGTCGCCGAACTCGAACAGCTGGGCGTGGCGGGCGAGGACGTGCTGCTGGTCACCGTGCCGGGCGCACTGGAAGTGCCGCTCGCCCTGCAGAAGATGGCCGAATCGGGCCAGTTCGACGCGCTGATCGCACTGGGCGCCGTGATCCGCGGCGAGACCTACCATTTCGAGCTGGTGTCCAATGAGTCCGGCGCCGGCATCACGCGCGTCTGCTTGGACTTCAACATCGCCATCGCCAACGGCATCCTGACCACCGAGACCGACGCGCAGGCCCACGCCCGCACGCGCGAGAAGGGCCGTGACTGCGCCCGTACCGCCATCGAAATGGCCAACCTGACCGCCGCCCTGGACGGCCTGCAAGACCACGGCCAGGACGACGAGAACGAATAAGCGCGTTTGCGCAAAGGCATCACCATGACGCAAGACACCTCCCCGGCCAAGCCCAAGGCGCCGCCCAAGAGTGCGCGCCGCCGCGCCCGTGAACTGGCGCTGCAAGGCCTGTACCAATGGCTGCTCAACCGCAACGACCCGGGCGTGGTCGAGGCGCACCTGCATGACGCGCAGGGCTTCAACAAGGCCGACCGTGCCCACTTCGATGCGCTGCTGCACGGCGCCATCCGCGAAGAGGCGACGCTGACCGAGAGCTTCACGCCGTTCCTGGACCGTCCGGTCGCCGAGCTGTCGCCGGTTGAGCGCGCCGCCCTGCTGGTGGGCGCGTACGAGCTGGTGCACTGTGTCGACATCCCGTACAAGGTCGTCATCAACGAGGCCGTGGAACTGGCCAAGACCTTCGGCGGCGTGGAGGGCTACAAGTATGTCAACGGCGTGCTGGACAAGCTGGCCGCCCAGGTCCGCGCCGCGGAAGTCGCCGCCCGCCGGTAAGCCCGGCGTTTCGTTGTCCGTTCCAACCCGCTTCGTTCCGCTTCCCGATGGACGCCCACCGCCTGCACACGGCCGCCCGGCTGGCCAATATCCGCGCCTTTCACGTGATGGAGCTGGCCAAGCAGGCCCGTGAGCTGGAACTGGCGGGCCGCAGCATCATCCACATGGGCATCGGCGAACCGGACTTCACCGCCGCCGAGCCGGTCGTGCGTGCCGCCGAGGTGGCGATGCGGCGCGGCGTGACCCAATACACGGGCGCGCTCGGCATCCGCCCGCTGCGCGAGGCCATCGCCCGCTATTACCACACCGTCTACGGGCTCGACATCTCGCCCCCGAGCGCATCATCGTCACGGCCGGGGCGTCGGCGGCGCTGCTACTGGCGTGCGCGGTGCTGGTGGAGATCGGCGGCGAGGTGCTGATGCCCGATCCGAGCTATCCATGCAACCGCCACTTTGTGGCGGCCTTCGACGGTGTGGCGCGACTGGTGCCGTCCGGCCCGCGGACGCGCTTCCAGCTGACCGCCGAACAGGTGGAAGCCAACTGGACCGACCGCACGCAGGGCGTGTTGCTGGCCTCGCCGTCCAACCCGACCGGCACCTCGATCCTGCCGGACGAACTGCAGCGCATCGTCGAGGCGGTGCGCGGGCGTGGCGGCTTCTCCATCGTGGACGATATCTACCAGGGGCTGTCGTACGACCAGGCACCGGTCTCCGCACTGTCGTTCGGCGACGATGTCGTCACGATCAACAGCTTTTCCAAGTATTTCAACATGACCGGCTGGCGGCTCGGCTAGCTGGTGGCCCCCGCCGAACTGATGCCGCTGTTCGAGAAGGTCGCGCAGAACCTGTTCATCTGTGCCTCGGCCGTGGCACAGCATGCTGCGCTCGCCTGCTTCGAGCCGGAAGCACTGGCGATCTACGAAGACCGCAAGGCGGAATTCCGCCGCCGACGGGATTTCATCGTGCCGGCGCTAGAGTCGCTCGGCTTCAAGGTGCCGGTCAAACCGGACGGCGCCTTCTATGTCTATGCCGACTGCCGCGGCGTCAGCCACCCGCACGCCGCCGCCGCCGCCGCCGCCGCCGCCGACGCCGACGCGCTGACGCAATCGATGCTCAACGATGCCGGCGTGGTGCTGGTGCCCGGACTCGATTTCGGGCCATACACGGCGCACCACTACATCCGCCTGTCGTACGCCACGGCGATGGATCATCTGGAAGAGGCCGTGGCCCGGCTCGCCAAGCTGTTCGGCCGCTGATCCACTAAGCGCCCTCCCCTCGCCCAAAGAAAAAGGCCGTCGCGATGACGGCCTTTTTCTATTGCGGTCGGGCCCGGAATCAGGCTTGGCCCCGACGTGCCGGGTTGTGCGCCTTGTCGTCCAGGCTGGACTCTTCCTGCTGGCCGGCCACCGGCTGCTTCGCGGTAGGCTTGGCGGCCTGCGTCTGCGCTGCCGGCGCCACCGGTGTCACCACCGCGGCCGGCTTGGCGGACTCGCGCTCGGATGCCATCGTCACCGGCGACTTGCGGCCGGCCGCCACCAGACGCAAGCGCGAACGCTCCTGCAACACCTTGCCGCCATAGCCGCCGTCACCTTGCGTGACCGCGCCAACGTACAGCTTCAGGCCACCCTCGATCGAGCCGGCACGGGCGATGCAGTCCTTGAGCACCAGCGCACCGACCTTGATGTTGGCATACGGATTGAGCGCGGCGCCGACGCCACCCATCACTTCGTACTTGTCCTGGTGGACCTTGGTCATCACCGGCATCAGGCCCTGCGCGCCCATGCCGCTTTCCGCGAACGGATTGAAGCTGGACTCGATGGCCATCACGCCCAGGATCAGCAGCGGGTCCAGGCCGACTTCCTTGCCGGTCTGATAGGCCGCCTTCACCAGCTGACCAGTGGCAGTGGCCGCCACGCGGTACTTGCGGGCGATGTATTCGGCCACGGCGGCCTGCTCGCGCGGCGTACCGGCGGTCGCCGAATCCCGCGCGTCGCGCACGACCTGCGTGTTCGGGATCTGCGCGGCGAGGTCGGCCACGGACGGCACATGCGATAGCGTGTCCCAACCGGCAGCCGCTGCCGGGCCGGCCCGCGCCACCGCGGCTGCGGGCGCAACGGCCTGCGCCGCACCGGTATCGGCGGACGGTGCCGCGGGAGCAAAGGCGACCGGCTCCACATTGGCCGCGACGGCCGGCGCCGGCGTATTGGCGGTCAGGCTGACCTCCATGCCGGGCGTGAAATGCAGCACGCGCTGCGCCACCATCGCTCGCCACTCGCTGTTGAGCGACAGCGCGATCGCGGCCACCACCGCCAGCACGCCGATGCTGTTGAGCGCGACGTGCCCGCCGCGGAACAACAACTGGATGCCCGGATGCCACTCATGACGGGACGCAGCGGCGCCCACCGTGTTCAACTCCATGCGCAACCGACGTGGCAGCGCATACTGGCCGGCTCGCGCGAGGCGGCGGCCTACCGGGATGACAAGCCGACGTTGCAGCGCCAATCCGATCCCGGAAGAATGAAGGGTTTTCCAACCGTTCATACTTACCTCCGTCCGCTGCGCAGATCCGGTGGCGCCATTGTTCTGTTCGGCGCCGTGCGTTTCGATCGCAACGGTTTTTAGTAAGGATGCCGCGCTGTTGCAGTCAGCCGGCATCTGTTGGGGGCACTCCCCAAGTGCCCAGACAAAGCGGCGCGTACCCTTGGGGAGGACACGGACCGCAGCGATGCTGAAGTGCTCTGGCGTCGCCCCGATATGGATGAGAGATGGGCGGATGCGATAAATGGAAAAACGTGTTGCGTTGCAACAATTGCCAGATCGGATTGGCTTGTAGGAAGCGCGTTATGCCAAATAAATCATAAAAAACTGTTTTCTATACCAAAAAGTCATGATGGAGCCCGCCTGTCTGTGACCGGGTGACCCGCCGTTCGTTCTGTCATCAGGGTGCCGCGCACTTTTGGCCGTACAATCGCGGCCACCCGACCTACGTCAAAAAATTCGCGTATAGACGACTCTTTGCGGGATCGCGGACGGGCGTGACACCGTCGGTTTTCTTTACCATTCGTTACAAAACTTCCATGCAATACAGGGACTTACGTGACTTCCTCGCCCAGTTGGAACGCGTCGGTGAACTGCGCCGGATACGTGTTCCGGTGTCGCCGCGGCTGGAAA
Organism: Ralstonia syzygii subsp. syzygii; assembly: GCA_919592095.1. Classification (GTDB taxonomy): domain Bacteria; phylum Pseudomonadota; class Gammaproteobacteria; order Burkholderiales; family Burkholderiaceae; genus Ralstonia; species Ralstonia syzygii. The sequence goes on from CAKKOY010000010.1 coordinate 41,406, forward strand.
TGACCGAAGTCTGCGACCGGCTGCTGCGCGCGGAAGGCCCGGCCGTGGTGTTCGAGCGCCCGGCGGACGGCGCCAGGACATATGACATACCCGTGCTCGCCAACCTGTTCGGCACGCCGCGCCGCGTAGCGCTGGGCATGGGTGCGGAGTCGCTCGACGAGCTGCGCGACGTGGGCCGCCTGCTCTCGGCGCTCAAGGAGCCCGAACCGCCGCGCGGCCTGCGCGAGGCCGGCAAGCTGTGGACGATGGCCAAGGCCGTGTGGGACATGGCGCCACGCAAGGTGTCGTCGCCGGCGTGCCAGGAGATCGTGCTGGAGGGCGATGACGTAGACCTGTCGCGCATTCCCGTGCAGACCTGCTGGCCGGGCGACGCGGCACCGCTCGTCACCTGGGGCCTGGTCGTCACGCGCGGACCCCACAAGAAGCGGCAGAACCTGGGCATCTATCGCCAGCAGGTGATCGGCCGCAACCAGGTCATCATGCGCTGGCTGGCGCACCGCGGCGGCGCGCTGGATTTCCGCGAGCACGCCATCGCGCACCCCGGCCAACCCTTCCCCATCGCGGTGGCGCTGGGTGCGGACCCCGCCACCATCCTGGGCGCGGTGACGCCGGTGCCCGACACGCTGTCCGAATACCAGTTCGCCGGCCTGCTGCGCGGCAGCAGGACCGAGCTCGCGCAGTGCCTGACGCCCTCGCTGGCCCAGGCGCAACTGCAGGTGCCGGCGGGTGCCGAGATCGTCCTCGAAGGCCATATCCTGCCCGACCCGGCACACCGTAGCGGCTACCAGCATGCGCTCGAAGGCCCCTTCGGCGACCACACCGGGTACTACAACGAACAGGACTGGTTCCCCGTCTTCACGGTCGAGCGCATCACCATGCGGCGCGACCCGATCTACCACTCCACCTACACCGGCAAGCCGCCCGACGAGCCCGCCGTGCTCGGCGTGGCGCTCAACGAGGTGTTCGTGCCGCTGCTGCAGAAGCAGTTTCCGGAAATCGCCGACTTCTACCTGCCGCCCGAGGGCTGCAGCTATCGGATGGCGCTGGTCAGCATGAAGAAGCAATACGCCGGCCATGCCAAGCGCGTGATGTTCGGCGTGTGGAGCTTCCTGCGGCAGTTCATGTACACGAAGTTCATCGTGGTGGTGGACGACGACGTGGACCTGCGCGACTGGAAGGAAGTGATCTGGGCCATCACCACCCGCGTCGACCCGGCGCGCGACACCGTGATGGTCGAGAACACGCCCATCGACTACCTCGACTTCGCCTCCCCGGTGTCGGGACTCGGCTCGAAGATGGGCATCGACGCCACCAACAAGTGGCCCGGCGAGACCACCCGCGAATGGGGCCAGCCGATCGTGATGGATGCGGCCGTCAAATCCAGGGTGGACGCCATGTGGGAGACCCTCTTCCAGTAGTTGCGCGACCTGGCGGGCGGGCCTGCGGGCGAACGGTCGTTCGGTTATTCTGATCGACCTCAGCGACTGCTACATGGGCGAGGTGCGCCATCCGGCCCGCCCCGCCCCTTCGGAGACCGCCATGTCCAACGTACTCGACCGGATGCCGGACGTTGCCGCATCCAATGCGCTCGACCGGATCCAGGACCGCTCACTCGTCAAGACCCAGGCCTATGTGGATGGCGCCTGGGTCGGCGCGGCGGACGGTGCCACCTTTCCCGTCCATGACCCCGCCACCAACGCACACCTGGCCGATGTCGCCTGGCCGGCCTGGCGTGCGCTGACCGGCAAGGAACGCGCGGGCCTGATGCGCCGCTGGTTCGACCTGCTGATCGCCAACGCCGACGACCTCGCCGCGCTGATGACCGCCGAGCAGGGCAAGCCGCTCGCCGAGGCCCGCGGCGAGATCGTCTACGGCGCGTTGTTCATCGAGTGGTTCGCCGAAGAGGCCAAACGCATCGCCGACGACGTGATGTCGTCCACCTGGCACGACAAGCGCATGGTGGTGCTCAAGCAGCCGATCGGCGTGTGCGCGTCGATCACGCCGTGGAACTTCCCGCTGGCGATGATCACCCGCAAGGTCGCGCCAGCGCTGGCGGCAGGCTGCACGATCGTCATCAAGCCGGCCGAGCAGACGCCGCTGTCCGCGCTGGCGATGGCCGAACTGGCGCATCGCGCGGGCATTCCCAAGGGCGTGCTCAACGTGGTGGCGGGCGACGCGGACCGCTCCATCGCCATCGGCAAGGCTTTGTGCGAATCCCCCATCGTGCGGCACCTGTCGTTCACCGGCTCGACGCCGGTCGGCCGCATCCTGATGGAGCAATGCGCGCCGACCGTCAAGAAGGTGGCGCTGGAACTGGGCGGCCATGCCCCCTTCATCGTGTTCGACGACGCCGACCTGGGAGCCGCCGTGGACGGCGCGGTGCAGTCGAAATACCGCAATGCCGGCCAGACCTGCGGCTGCACCAATCGCTTCTATGTGCATGCGTGCGTGTACGACGCGTTTGTCGACAAGCTGTCGGCCAAGGTGAACGGCATCAGGGTCGGCAACGGCTTCGAGCCGGGCGTCGTGCAGGGGCCGCTGATCGACGACCAGGCCGTCGAGAAAGTGCAGCGCCACATCAGCGATGCCACCCGGAAGGGCGCGCGCCTGACCGCCGGCGGCAGGCTGATGCAGGGCTTCGCTTCGCAGCGCTTCGTGGAGCCGACCGTGCTGGCCGACGCCACGCCCGGGATGCTGATCGCGCGCGAGGAGACCTTCGGCCCGGTCGCCGCCATCTTCAAGTTCCACGACGACGCCGAGGCCGTGCGGCTGGCCAACGACACCGAGTTCGGGCTGGCCTCGTATTTCTATAGCCGCGACATCGGCCGCATCTGGCGCGTGGCCGAGCAGTTGGAATTCGGCATGGTCGGCATCAACACCGGCCTGATCTCGAACGAGGTGGCGCCGTTCGGCGGCGTCAAGCAATCGGGCCTGGGCCGCGAGGGCTCGGTGTACGGCATCGACGACTATCTGGAATTGAAGTACCTGTGCATGGGCGGCATCTGAGCCGCGCCACGCCCACCGGCCGACCTGCCACCTAGAGCCGGCGGCCGCCCCCTTCGCGGAGGAAACGCATGAGTACCATCGAAGCAGGCGCCCTGCTATGGACGCCGTCGGTCGACGCCGTCGCCCGCGCGCGGCTCACGCACTATCTCGACTGGCTCGCGCGCGAGCGCGGCCTGCGCTTCTCGGCCACTACGCCCGAGGGCTATGACAGACTGTGGACATGGTCCACCACGGACCTCGAAGCATTCTGGACCTCTGTCTGGGACTATTTCGACCTGCGCGCCTCCACCCCCTTCACGCAGATGCTCGGCAAGCGCACCATGCCCGGTGCGCAATGGCTGGTCGGCGCCCGGCTGAATTACGTGGACCAGGTCATGCGCCACGTGGAGCCAGGCGGCAACCCCGACCGCCCCGCCATCCGCTACGCCAGCGAGACGGCATCGCTGGCCGACCTGTCGTGGCGCGAACTGCGCCGCCGCGTCGCCGCACTGGCCGATGCACTGCGCAGGATGGGCGTGGTGCCCGGCGACCGCGTCGCCGCGTACCTGCCGAACACGCCGGACGCCATCGTCGCCTTCCTCGCCACGGCCAGCGTGGGCGCGATCTGGTCGGTCTGCGCGCCGGACATGGGCCAGGTGGCCGTCGCCGACCGCTTCCGCCAGATCGAGCCGAAGGTGCTGATCGCCGTCGATGGCTATCACTATGGCGGCCGCGCCTTCGACCGCACCGGCGTGGTCGCGGAGATGCTGGCCACGCTGCCCTCGGTCGGGCACCTCGTGCTGGTGCCGCAGCTGCACGGCGGCATCGATCGCGCACGCTTCCCGCGCGCGCTCGACTGGCGCGACCTGAGCGCCGGCGAGGTGCCGCTCGTCGTCACGCCGGTGGCATCGGACCATCCGCTGTGGATTCTGTATTCGTCCGGCACCACCGGCATGCCCAAACCCATCGTGCATGGCCACGGCGGCCTGCTGCTGGTGCAGACCGCGATGGGCGCGCTGCACCTCGACCTGGGCCCGGACGACGTCTACCACTGGTACAGCAGCACCGGCTGGGTGATGTGGAACGCGCAGGTCTCCGGCCTGCTCGCCGGCGCCACGCTGGCGCTGTACGACGGCAATCCCGGCACGCCCGATCTCAACACGCTGTGGCGCTTCGCCCAGGAGGCCGGCGTGACGTTCTTCGGCGCGGGCGCGGCGCTCTTCGCCAATTGCCTGAAGGCCGGTATCGAGCCCGGGCGCGACTCCGACCTATCGAAGCTGCGCGCCGTCGGCTCGACCGGCTCGCCGCTGTCGGCCGAAGCCTATGACTGGATCTACCGCCATGTGAAGGCCGACGTCTGGCTCAACCCCATCTCGGGCGGCACCGACTTCGCCGGCTGCTTCGTCGGCGGCGTGCCCACCCTGCCCGTGCATGCCGGCGAGATGCAGTGCCGCAACCTGGGCTCGCGCGTGGAGGCCCTGGACGAGACCGGCAAGCCGCGCATCGATGCGGTGGGCGAACTGGTCTGCACCGCGCCCATCCCCTCGATGCCGCTGTTCTTCTGGGGCGACGCCGACGGCAGCCGCTACCGCGACAGCTACTTCGACATGTACCCCGGCCTGTGGCGCCACGGCGACTGGATCCGGATCACGCCGCGCGGGGGCGCCATCATCTACGGCCGCTCGGACGCCACCATCAACCGCCACGGCATCCGCATGGGCACGGCCGAGCTGTACCGCGTGGTGGAAGACCTGCCGGAGGTGCTGGACAGCCTCGTGGTCGACCTGGAATTCCTCGGCCGCGAATCGTTCATGCCGCTCTTCGTGGTCTTGCGGGACAACGCTGCCCTGGACGACACTCAGCGTTCGACGATCAGCGCGCGCATCCGGGCGGGGCTGTCGGCGCGGCATGTGCCCAGTGTGATCGTGCAGGCTCCGGGAGTGCCGCGCACGCTGTCGGGCAAGAAGATGGAAGTGCCGATCAAGAAACTGCTGCTGGGCGCGCCGCCTGAACGCATCGCCAACCCGGACGCGATGGCCAATCCGGAGGTGCTGGCGTGGTATGTGGAATACGCGCGCGCATTGGCCGCACAGTCCGCGGATGGCGGGACGGCGCCGGCGCTGGAGGCCTGGCGGAGCTAGACCGATCGTTCGCCTTCTTGCGTCCTGCTCTCGACCGATCGTACGATGGCACGGCACGGACAGGCCGACTAACGTACCGCGTGCACCGATGCGCGCAAAGACGCCGGGTATGCCGCAACCACCGGGGAGTCACGATGCTTGCCAAGACGATCGTCCTGATCAAGACGGACGATGGCCGCGAGGCCTTGTCCGCGCGCCGCCACGCGCTGCAGGTACGCCAGCGCCACCTGCTGATCCTGATCGACGGCGCCCGCACGGTCGGGCAACTGCACCAGTTGCTGAACGACTGGCCCGACCTGGACACCCTGCTGGCGGAATTGCAGCGTGCCGGCATGATCGACGTACTCGGCGGTACCGACGAACCGGAAAAAGCCGCCGCCGATCCGCTGGCCGTGCCCACCGAACCGGGCGTGTCGTTCGACCCGGTCGACTATTTCGACCAGCCGCTGCTCGACGGCCCGCCCGAGGCAACAGTGCCGGCCGCTGACACGGATGTCCCCGCTGTCCCGCCGCTGGAGGCCATGACGCTCGGCCTGCAGACCCGGGCTGCGCCGGTCGGCGACATCGAAGCCGCCAACGAACCGCTGGCCAGCCCGGACGGGGCCGCAGCTCCACCAGTGGCCGATCCGGCACGCGCGACCGATCGGGCAGCCTCCATCCCCCACGGACTCGCCGACGTGCTGCCCAGCGTCATCAAGGTGGAATTGAAGCGGCTGGCGATTGCGCACTTCGGCCACGCAGCCGGCACCGTCATGCCGCTACTGCAGGCCTGCCGGGAAGACACCACATCGCTGTGCCGGGCTATTGCCGCCTGCGGCCATACCGCCGCGGCAAAGGTCGGCGAACATGCCGCCGCCCGCTTCGTCGACGCCGCCATGCAGGCGCTGGCACAACGCCGGAGCTAGCGGTGCCCGGCATGCCCCGCCGCCGCGCAGCCCGTCCCGGGGTGCGCGTGCCGGCGGAAGTTGCTATGCTGCCAGGACCCGCGCCGGCGCGGTCGGCACGACAACCGGCAGAGGAATACCATGCCCAAGCTCCACGAATCCCGCATCCACGATCTGCGCCCGACCCAGCTCACCGTGGGCATGATCGAAGTGCGGGACAAGAAGACGCATCTGGCCGCCATGGCACCGGCCGACCAGCAGGCCTTCATGCAGGCGCATCCGATCCCGGCGGTGATCGGCCCGGGCGGACAGCTGTACATCACGGACCACCACCATCTCGGGCGCGCCGCGCTGGATGCCGGCGTGACCACCGGCTACTTCATGGTCGAAGCCGACCTGTCGAAAAACAGCCTCGACGACTTCTGGAAAGCGATGGATCAGAGCCTGTGGGTCCATCCGCTCGATGAACACGCTGTGCGGCACTACTACGCCAGCATCCCCAAGCACCTGGAAAAGCTGGTCGACGACCCTTACCGGTCGCTGGCCGGCTATGTGCGCGACGCCGGCGGCTACGACAAGACGCCGACCGCCTTCGCGGAGTTCGTGTGGGCCGATTTCTTCCGCCGCTCGATCCCCATCGAAGACGTGCTGGCCGATTTCCAGGCGGCCGTCCGCACCGCGCTGCCGCTGGCAAAAAGCAAATTCGCCAAAGCCCTGCCGGGGTACAACGGCAAATAACGACAACACTCGACCGACGCAACAGAGGGAGCAAGCCGAAACATGGCAGAAGAGTTTGAAGTCCGCGGTGTCCACGAACACGTGCTGGACCATGCAGCCGAAGAAGGGGGCCCCGACAGCTTTGCCGGACGCATCGCCGTGATGACGGCCATCCTGTCCACCGCCGGCGCCGTGTTCGGCTATCAGGGCGGCGCGACACAGAACGAAGCCCTGCTGCTGAAGAACGAAGCCGCCATCCACAAGACCGAGGCCGCGAACCAGTGGGCCTACTACCAGGCCAAATCGCAGAAGCAGGCGATCACCGAGCTGGCCGCGCAATTGCCGGGCGTCGATCACGAAGCGGCCAAGCGCGAAGCGCAACGCTACGCCACCGAGAAAGAACAGATCCGCCAGACCGCGGAAACCCACGAGCGCGCCGCCAGCGAGGCCGACAAAGCGAGCGAAGTGGCGGGTCACCATCACCACCGCTGGGCGCAGGCCCTGGTGGCGATCCAGGTCGCCATCGCGCTGGCGGCCATCACGCTGCTGACGCGGCGCCGGTGGCTGCTGGGGTTCTCCTACGGGACCGGCGCGCTGGGCGGGGTGCTGGCGGTGATGGCGCTGCTGCATCTCTGAGCGCAGGCACCGCAAACGGCGCCTGCTCCGCCAAGAAATCGAAATTGCCGCCGGGGAGAGGCTGCGCTGCCTCCCCCGGTTCCCCGACATCCGCGGACCGCCCGCTCGCCTAATACTACAGCCGTAGCTAAAAATGGCGGAGCACATCCCCGCGCCCGGTAGTGACACTGCTGAGCGCGCCACTGATGCGCGCGCAGCCATCGCGACCATGCCAGCACCTGCTCGATTGACTGACGCGCACGCCAAGCCAAACCGCACAGCAAGCGCCGAATCTCTTGCAGGCTCAATGCGATCAAGCCTGCCGGTG
>CAKKOY010000011.1 GCA_919592095.1 Ralstonia syzygii subsp. syzygii
GCGTGCTCAACCGCATGGCTGCGCTTGCCCGCCCGCAGTCCGTCCGCGTCGACTGAATTACGCCTCACAGGGATGGCTTCGACTTCAAAGTCGATTTATGCAACAACGCCGACGGTCGCCACCGCATCGTCGCAATGATGAAGTTTCTGGAGCTTGAGTACGCCGAGTTCTCCGTTGAACCGGAACACCTTGCAACAGTTCGAGCGCAGCTCAAAACGCGCTGTGCGAACGATTGATAGGAAACGAAATGCAAACATTCGTTTTGATCTTGATAGCGATTAGTGGTCTCACTGGACGAGTCGATGCAATCAGTTCTGTCGAGTTTTCCAGCAAGACGACCTGCGAAGCAGCTGCAACTCAGGTTGCGAAAGACGGTGTGCTGAAGACATATTGCGTTGCCAAGTGAGGGGGAAACGTGCAAACAACTGAGTTGCTGCAAGAGTTGATTGAGGCCGTGGAAGTCGGCGGCGACGCCGCTACGTTCTTGGGCGAGGCGTTCATCAGTTTCTATCGTGGAGGCAAGAACAGAGTTGACCTGCGCGACACGAGTAAGCTGGATCAGCGAAATTTCCAGCTGTTCCTGGACATGTTGACGCTTCGTCGCCGCCCAGACTGGTCCGATGATGAGTTGTATCGGGTCGAGCAGCACATCAAACGGTTGTTGCAAGCCACTGCGTGAGCAATCGCGAAATGACCATGATGAAGAACCGAATTTTCGGGCGAAAGGTCGGCTCCGGAACAGACATGACCTGCCTGATGAAGAGTGATGGGGCATCGAGCGGTGGCAAGCCGGTCGCCCCGGGCGTCATCGAGGAGTTCGTCGTCGCGAACACGCGACGCGCGGTAAAGCTGCTCCGAGAGAAGGGTGTCGAGGGTTACGTTCTGTTCGAAGGCGACCCGACGCCATACGTGTTCACGCCAGACGCCGATTTCGTCTATCCGGCCGCCATCCACTAGGAAAAAGCGGGGAATAGGGCGCCAGAAAAATCTTCTTGCATCCTGCAAAAGTGCTCCATAGACTGGAACCTGTCTTTAGACGTCCTGCCATTCGTGGGTCGTCTAACGACACTCCACGGATGGCCTCTTTGAAAACTTTGAAGGAGGTTCATCATGTTGAATGCAGCTACCAAGACCACTGCCGTTCTGTTCCCGGTTTCTGACGATCGCCGTACCGATACGGGTCCGCTGTTCTCGGGTTCCATCAAGCTCGAAGACACGCAGGTCCCGCTGGCAGCCTTCCTGAAGGATGCCCAAGACGGTGGAAGTCAGTTCTTGGACCTGGCGGTGGGTGCGAAGGGGCAGCAGCACTTCTCGGGGCGGTTTTTCCGCAATACCGAGAAGAAGAACGCCAAGTCGCCTGATTACACGGGTTATCTGGTCGTTCTGCCCATGACGCCTGATGTACGCAATGAGTACACCAAGGAGGAATGGGAAGCTGCGCCGCGACTGAAGGTGTACGGTCGTCGCATGCGAAACGCGGATAACTCTCCGCGCATCTCGCTCGACATCGCACCGCCGAAGTCCGATGCACCCATTGGTGATGACGAGCTTGCGTTTTAACACGTGGAGTTGGCTCTGTGCCGACGCAGCACCAAGCGAGAGGGTTTCCCCCTCTCGCTTTTTCATTTGCCGGCGTGCCGGCACAAGATGACTCTTCCGAGTCCCAGCACGGCTGAAAAGCGAGCTTGCAGAGGGGCGGGTTGCCGGGTGCCGGTGGCCGAGGGCACAACCAGGTGGTCATATCCGCTGCTCGGCCCCGCCAGGCGCGCTGGCCGCGCGACAACCTCCCAGATCCTCGCGACCCTCTCCATATCCCCGAAGGGGACCCCTAGCGGCTCTAACCAGGCGCGGACACTCCCGACGCTAAACGCTGAACAGCTTGGCGACTTCGCGCTGCCGCCGGCGCGCGCCGGCCTTGCTGTAGATCGCCGAGGTTGCGGGCGACGCGTGCCCCATGTAGCTCTGCCTGACATCGAGCGGCACGTCGGCCTCGGCTGCAGCGGTGCCGAAGGTGTGTCGAAAGGCGTGGGGATGCAGATGCACTGCCTGCCCGTGTAGCTCGGGGCTGGTCTGCTCCAGGTGCGCGCGGAAGGCCTCGGCCACCCGGTCGACCAGGTGGCGCAGGCCGCGGTCGCTGTAGCCACGCCGGCCGTCTGCAGCCTTGGCCAGCGCGCGCGGACTGGTGCCGGGCTCGACCGGTGCGAGCAAGGGGCCTGCAGCTAGGTTGTCTTCTTCCCGGTCTCGCCAGTGAGCCACCAAGGCGTCATGCGCGCGGCGGCTGATCGGCACCATGCGGGTCTTGGTTCGCTTGCCGACGATGCGCAGCTCGCCCCACAGTGGCCCGTCACCGCCGGCGGGCTGCAGGTCAGCTCGCTCGGCCCCGGCGGCCTCGAACACACGCATGCCGGAGTCGTGAAGCAACAGCACGGTGGCATGCATGGTGCGCCAGCGAGCGTCGCCGACGGCGCGTTCGCTGAGCCATGGCAGCAGCGCTTGCCAGACCGGCGGCGGCATCGCGCGCTCGATGTCGATGTCGGGCGCGGCCACGCGCAACTCCGGCACGCCCTCCCACGGGTTCGAGTCCAGGTAATGACGCCCCACCAGCCAGGCACACAGGGCGGACAGCACCTGTTCGGCATAAGCGCGGCTGCGTATCGACAGTTCACCCTGGAACGGCCGCCAGCCGGGTAGGTTGCGTGCCACGCGCGGCCCGCTCCAGCGTGGGCCGAAGTCCTTCTGCGCGAGGAACGTCCGGTAGGCCAGGCAGTCGGTGGTCAGCAGGTCGCTGAACGCGCGGCCGCGTTCCAGGATGGCCCAGGCCAGGAACCGTTCAGCTTCCTTGCGATACGCGCGCCAGGTGTGGCCGCCGGCCGACCACAACGACAGCCAGGTCTGGATCGCCTGGTAGTCGTTGAGCGCATCGATGCGGCAACGGCGCTCGTCGGCCCGATTGATGCCGGCGCGGCCGTCGAGATCCACGGGCAGCCGGATGGCCTCCAACGGCAGCGCGCGGCCGGTGTGTGGCGCGAGCGCTGGCGAGACCAGTGGTGCCGGCAGCGGCGTGCCGGTGACGTGGGCGCCAAGGCGGCCCAGCGTCGCCTCGCTTGCCGCCAGGGTGCGCACGATGGTCGCCGCCGCAGTTGGGCCGATGCGCGGTACGCGACGCCACCAGGCACGCCCCAGATCGTTGGTGAGCGTCATCAGCTCGCCCAGCGTGGTGACGCCGGCATCCTGCAGCCGGCGTGCCAGCGGGGCGGCGAACCACATGCGCACGTCGTGCTTGGGCGCCGGCGCTGGCGTACCCAATTCTTCCAGGCGCCGCAGGCCGGCGAGCACCTGGTTTACCGCCGTGGCTGAGCGTGGCCAGGTGGCCAGCAGGCTGGCCAGTGCTTCCAGTTCATGACGCAGCGCCAGCTGCGCGAGCGTGGCGCGAATCGCGCGTAGCGCGCGCAGGGCCAGGCTTTCTGTCCACTCGATGTCGGGATCGGTTGACAGCCAGCGATCGGCAACGTCGGCCGGCTCCACGCCCTGCAGCCAGGCGCGCATGGCTGCGTACTGGGCGCGGGTGACATCGATGGCTTGACTTGAGTGTTTCATCAACTCATTTACTCATCTTGATTGAGCGAATCCTCTCTCACCTCGATGCCGCGTCGTTCCAGCTCGGCCTCGCATTCGGCCGAGCAACAACCGCTGTAGCGCAGGGCGTAGTGGATCTGGTCGTAGAACGCAACCGGGCGGCCGCAGCCGTTGGCACAGGTACGGTGCTTGTTCAGCCACGCCGCGCGTTCAGCGGTCTGCTGGCGGCGAGTCGCCTCCTGTCGCCGCTGCCGCTTGCGGTAGTACGGCGCCTGATCCGGCTTCGGGGAGAAGGGACCGTAACGGCCGTTGATCTTCATGCTGTTCCTCCGGCGCACACTTCGCGTGTGATTCAAGCGGCACAAAAATTTCGACCTACTTTCTGCAAAACAGCACTTTTGCGGTTGAAACGCCATGCCGATAATAGCATTTATCGGCAAGGGCACCGGGTGCAGAAAAAGCCGCACGAAGCGGCTTTTGTCGATTCAGCCCTGGTGTTCGGTCAGCGCCAGCAGGCGCTCCGGGTCACCAGCGTCCATTCCGCATCCACTGGTCAACGCCCGCCAGCCGAGCCAGACCCCATAGGCCAGTTGGCGATAGTCGGCTGCCGTGTCTTGCCGCGCCTCCGCACGCCCCATCAGCTCGCGGATCTTCTCTTCGGCCGCCGCCATGACCTGGTGGTACGACCAGCGGGGCAGGGCGCGGGCGTGTTCATTGCACTCCGCGGCGATTTCCTCGGGGGTGCGCAGCGTGGTGCGGACTTCTCGTTGAAATGACATGTGCTTACCTCTTCGTTCGGAGCCCTGGGCGCGGGTTCTCCTCATGCCCTATAATATGCATAAACACCTATGTGTACAAACGCCGGAGAAGACCTCATGAGTACCGTTCGCTGGAATATTGCCGTGTCGGGCGACACGGACCAGTCTGTGCGCATGTTCCTCGCCGCCCAGGGTGGCGGCCGCAAGGGCGACCTGTCGCGCTTCATCGAGGAGGCCGTGCGCGCGTACCTGTTTGAACGCGCCGTCGACCAGGCCAAGGCCGCCAGTGCTGGCATGAGCGAGGTGGAGCTGACGGATCTCATCGACGAAGCGGTGCACTGGGCGCGTGAACACTGATGCGCGTTATCCTGGACAGCAACGTGTTGTTGGGCGCACTGATCTCGCCCCATGGTTTGCCTGATGCCATCTACCGTGCCTGGCGCGCTGCACGCTTTGACCTGGTGACATCCGTGGCGCAGCTGGACGAGCTGCGGCGCGTGAGCCGCTACCCGAAGTTGAGGGCTATCCTGCCCGCTCATCGCGTCGGCACGATGATGAACAACCTGCAGCGTGCTGTCGTACTGGACGCGCTACCGCCACTGCCGGCCGGCATCGAGGCAGACGATCCGGACGATGGATTCTTGTTGGCGATGGCCTTGGCCAGCGAGGCCGACTATCTAGTGACCGGCGATCGCCGCGCCGGCCTGCTGCAGCTGGGGAGCGTTGGCCGTACACGCATCGTGACCCCGGCCGCCTTCTGTGGTGAGGCGCTTCGATGAAAGCCGCCAAGCGCTGGATGGCCTGCGAAACCTGCGGCATCTTGCGCGATCACATCCGCGACACCACTACCCAGCTCACCCCTTTCGATGCTGGCCAGGTAGCCGAGGCCTGGATCTGTGCGACCTGCGGCACCAGCCGGCTGATGGCCAGGCACAACAGCGACCAGAAAGACCGCGAGCAGCTGGAGAGCCGTGGCCAGCTGCGATTGATCGACTGATGCACTCGCAAACTCAACTCAACTGAGTTTGCGCCCGTCAATCGCGCAGCAACTTGAGCGGCGGCGCTTTCTTGATGGTCTCCTGTTCCTGGCGGTTGATCTCTTCAGCCTGCTTTTGCCTGGCAAGCCTGGTGGCGACCTCCCGGTCACGGGCCTTCTGCGCTTCTATGCTGCGGAAGTAGAGGGCGGCGAGTAAGGCCGCGACGACTAGGACGCCGATCACGGCAAACACGGGAACAAGGCTGGGTTCTTTGTGCTGTTCCAATTGCCATCTCCTATCTTGCGTTTGTGTATTTACTCAACTCAACTGAGTTAGCGTTTCTCGGGCGCCCGCCAGCAGGTGGGCGAGTGGCGGCAGCAGCCGGCACGTCCTGCAGCGACGTAGGCCAGCAGGCTGGAGTCGATGCCCGATAGGTCAGGCAGAATTCTAACGCGCTGATTAAGTGCGTCACATTCCTGTGCTGGAATCCGCGTGCGTGCAATAAGCACTGAATTAAACAAATGGAATATCGGATATTATATTTTCTAAATTCAATCCATTTGTTGTTGTTCGCCAACGGAAAATCGTCGTTGACACTTCTTTGCGGTTGCGCAAGTGTAAATGAAAACCCCCCTGATGGGGGGGGCGGAATAGCAGGAACTAAATGTTGTAGACTCCCAGGTCTAGACAGCATGGGATTACTTCACCCGGACTAGGCGGCGTTTATCAGGTCCTTGGTGGCAGCGCTGGCTGCCGCATCATACGCATCCACTTTTTCGTAGTCCGCGAGATCCCCTTTGATCTTGGCAAAGCTTGCTGGGCTTAGCTTTGCGACACGGCGAGCGAAGCTTTGGACCTCTTCGCGCAGGTCCGAAATAGACGAGGTGGTGAGCTCCTTGGGGCCGCGTCCAAGCACGATCCAGATGGCGTTGTACCCATATCGATCCTGGATACCAATGGCGTGTTCCAGTCTGATCTTTTGGACGTGACCGCTCAGCCAATGCTCTACCAGGGCTTTAGAAACGCCGGCAGCATTGGCAATGGCAGCGACCGGAACTGCGGTTTCGCTGCGTATAAGTTGCATTCGTTCATAGAGAGGCATCTCATGAAACTAGCGTGCAACTACCATAAGAAATGCGGCTTCGCAGCCATAGGAAATTATGGTAATGTCTTATGAACGCACGAGGCCACCCGGCGCGCGCGTGGGGGAGTTAGAAACTGGCGGAACGTACCGACCAGGCGGAGAGAGGCGCCAATTTACGCAAACGATGGGCGCTCTCTCTAGTTATGCAGAATTCGAGTCTTGTTCGATGGCTTCGAGCTTGTCCAGTTTCTCGGCATCGACGAGCCACGCTGAGACCATGCTTTCGATGCGCGTTCGACGCTGAGCGCTGAGCGCATCAAGACGAAGCGCTAGTGCTTGGATCGTAGGTGAAAGGCCGTTCGACTGCGGAACCAGAGTCTTAGGCCCCTCGCCAAGAACGATCCATGTGGCGTTGTAGCCGTACTTTCGTTGAATTTTTATCGCGTACTGAAGCTTTATCGATTTGATCTGACCAGTTAACCACATGCTCGCCGCCCCGCTAGAGACGCCAGCTACCTCCCCGAGAGCTCCGATCTTGGTCCCAGTCTCTCTGAGGATGGTTTCGATTCGTTCGCTAAGCATCTTAGAAAACTAAGCGATTACACCCTTTGCTTATTGAGTTTCTTTACTTAGTGTTCTAAGATCGGGGCGCATGAACGCACGCGAACTGATTGCCGCTCTTGGTGGGGTCCAGAAGCTGGTGAAGGAAACCGGCTTGACAGAGGGCCGCATCTACCAATGGCAGGCAGGCAACTACATCCCACGAGCGTGGCTTAAGTTCTTCTGCGCCCGCTACCCCCGCAAGGTGGCATGGGATGAATTGGTTCTGGCTGATCACCCGCCCAGCAAGGTGGGGAGTGTTTTGAAGACTGATCCCGAGGCGCAGTCGAGTCGAGACGACGACGATCGGGAGGGGACGAAATGAAGAACGTCACGACTCACCGAATCGGCATCGTGACCTTCGGCACTCACTAGGAGGTTGGCGGTGAATAGAGGACCGTAGCAAACCGCGCAAAAAGCGGCCCGCCAAGGTGTTTCCACCACCAAGGCGGGCCTAGCCAAAAGCCTACCCCAGTTTCCCAACAGAGGACGATCTCATGGCTTCCCGCATTCTAGCAAATGCGTGCGCAGTGTTGCGCGCGTGCTTTATAGCATGCTTCTCCACCACGGCGTTGTTTTATACGACGCCCGCTGCTGCCCGTACCAACGTCCTTTGCCCGCTTGATGGCGACGGCCAACCAGGTGCCGTCATTTCTTTTGTGTCAGCGGGACCCGCCTCAGCCAACTTGTGTGAGTTGAGCAAGGCCAAGACACCAGAACGTGCGCCGACCATTTTGGCGGCGACCGCCGTTTCCTTCTCGGCACCTGGTCGCGCCCAAATCCAATCCACTCCGAATTCCGAGACAAGCGAGCAGTCGGCGTCTACCAGAAGTGGGACGAGGTCCATGCTGGCCTCCGTGTTCGGTGCCATCGCCATCCGCGACAGCAAAGGTGGCGCCACCGAGATCCGCTTCGAGGGTGTACCGCCAACGGATCTGCATCTCACAGACGCACAAGGCCGCCCGCTTCCCATCACCTGGCGCGGCAACATCCTAAGTCTTCCCCCAGTAGCTCGATTCACGTTGAACGGCTTCAGCCAGGCGGTCGATGTTGCGCGCGTGCAGAGCGTTGAATACCAATTTCCTACCGAAAATCTGACTGGGCTCGAACGGGTATTCGAGAAAGGCGGTGCTACCTATCTTGCGTTTGACGAGCCCAAAGGGAACGTCTTGGTGTTCGGTGATGGGCATTCGCTGGGCGGAATGGTCAAGGGCCGGTACTACAAGCTCAATGGCATCGCCGCAGAACTCTCCGTTATCGCCGACAACGAAATCGTCCGTGTCGATCGCATTTCACGCGTGCGCTTCTATGAGCGGCCCGGCACGGTGCGCCCATGAAACGCCTCAGTTCCATCTTGCTGTTGGCCGTATCGCTGCAGCCCTTAGCTGCCCACGCCGATTGCCTTGACGATGCAGCGGTGTACTACAGGCTAGATCCACATCTTGTTCGCGCAATTGCCTGGCACGAGTCAGGCATGCGCCCTAACGCCGTCAATCGCAACACCGACGGCAGCGTGGACATCGGCCTGATGCAGATCAATTCGAGTTGGTTGCCGACATTGGAACGAGCCGGCATTTCGTCTCAGAGCCTGTGGGATGCGTGTGTCAACGCCTACGTCGGTGCCTGGATTCTCAGTTCGAACATCACGCGCTTTGGGCCGACCTGGAAAGCCGTCGGCGCTTACAACGCAACCTCCCCGGCCAAGCAGCTCCGTTACGCAAACCAGATCTATGCGCGCTGGCAATCGCTGCAGCGCGCAGGTGTCAGCCCACGTCCATAAGCGAGATTCCCATGAGACCCATATCACCCCGCATGCTTTTTGCCGCCTTCGCATTGGCGGCGTGCTGTGCCATGTCGGTGGCCCAGGCGGCTACGTCACGACATAGCGCTATTCCCGACGAAATGGATGAACTGTCCGACGATGGCTGGCTGCCGCTCGGTTCCGGCCAGCCCGCGTCCGAGAAGGTGGCTCAGAAACCGACTCGGACCACCAAGCAGTCTGCGCAGACGCCGGCACCAAAGCCAGTGCAAGCCGCGCCAGCCACCGCCACTGAGACGGCAAGCACGACGAGTTCGCAAGCGTATGTCCTGGTGGCTGGTGAGTCAGGCGAGTCGCAACTGCTCGCCTGGGCCAAACGTGCCGGCTGGACCGTGCTGTGGAACGTCCAGGACGCGTGGATCGTGCCGGGCAACAAGTCATACGGCACCGATTTCGAGACCGCCGTCAAGCAAGTCACCGAGGATCTCCACGCCAATGGTGCCGATGTCCTTGGCGATAGCTGGCGAGGCAATAGCACGATCATCATCACCCAGAACGGAGCCGCCGCCCAATGAAAAACACCTCCTTTCCGATAACCGCCATCACATCTGCTTTGGCGGTGGTGACGGCTTTCTCCGGCTGTGGCATCCAGCAAGTTCGTGATGACCAGCGACAGGTTACGAGTGACACGCAGGCGCAGCTCGCGGCTATGCCGAGAGGTCGTCTAGTCTTCCAGATCCACGAAGGTCCCTGGCTGCTCGGTGAGAAGGTCCGCGCGACCAAGCCGCAACCGGAGCTTTTCAGTAAGACGGTCTCGTTCAAGGATGATCCGGGCCACGCAAGCACGCTCACCGAGGTCGCGGACTGGATCGCACGCATGTACCGCGTGCGTGCGGTGGTCGATCCTTCGGTCAACGCCACGGTTGGCACGCCCACAGCGGCCGCCAGCATGGGCGCGACGGGAGCGACGCGGCCTGCTTTGCCTGCTGGACTAGCAACAAGCCTGTCCACACCGTCCACGAGCCTGGCATTGGCTTCGACGCCACTCACGCCGTTCCGCTTCACCGGCGACTTCAAGGAGTTAATGCGTTCCGTCGAGCAGCGGTATGGCGTGTATTCGCGCTATCGCGACGGCACGGTGACGTTCTTCAAAACGGAAACGCGCACGTTCACGCTGCCGGATCTGGGCGAAGTAGCCACCATGAACGGCACGATCTCGACCAGCTCCAATGGATCGCCGGTCTCGTCTGCGGCCGGATCGGGATCGTCTGGTACCGGCGGGTCGAGCAGTAGCGCATCGAATGCTTCCGGCACCGGCGGCCAGTCGGCGACGCTTACCGTGGTATCGGACCCGTGGTTGAATCTGGAGAAGACGGCCCGCGCAATCGCCGGTATGGATGCGGTGGTCGTGGCGGACAAGCACCTTGGCACACTGACGGTCACGGGCGCACCTGCCCAATGCGATCGCATCGAGGACTGGGTTAAGAATCTCGACGCCATGTTCGGCAAGCAGGTGGCTGTCGAGGTTCGCATCTACCAGGTCCGCCTGTCGCAGGAGGACAACTACGGCCTCAATCTCGCGCTCGCCTACAAGAGCGGCAACGGCCACACCGGCGCGACATTCACTGGCGCGGGTGTGCCGACTGTCACGAGCAGCGCAACGCCGATGACCTTCGGTGCCACCATCGTGGGCGGCAAGCTTGATGGCACCAAGGCAGCGGTACAGGCGCTGTCCACGCTGGGCAACGTCACGCAGGTAGTCCAGGACAGTGGGGTGACCCAAAACGGCAAAGTGCTCGCACTGCAGTCCGCAACACTGCAAGACTTCGTTCAGGGGTCGCAAACGACGCTGGCCAGCAATGTGGGTTCCACAAGCTCCATCCAGACGGCCACCAATATCTCCGGCTTTACCAGCAGCTTCCGGCCCAAGGTCGTCAATGGCCGGATCGTGATGACGTTCGACATGACCCTGTCGGAACTAGAGCCGCTGCAATCCTTCACATCCGGTAGCAGCACGAGTCAGTCAACCGTGCAACTGCGCACGATGCCCTTGGCGCGCTTCGAACAGTCTGTTGGACTCAGGCCAGGCGAATCCCTGGTGCTCACGGGCTTGCGCCAGCAATCCACAAGCAAAACCAACAACGGCATTGGCTCGCCATACATGGCACTCTTGGGCGGTGGTGTCGACGCGCAAAAGCGCGACACGATGATCGCCATTGTCATCACAGCGCGGCTGCTCTAACACGGGGACCTCAACATGCACTCCAATCACCAGCGAATCTTTGTGATGATCCTGGCAATCCTTGCGATTGCCCTGGCGGGCCTGGCCTTGTCTCCTGCGCACGCTCAGCCGGCTCCTTCTCCGGCAGCGCAGTCCGCACCGGCGCAGGCCTCCGCCGCGCCGGCGGCCGCCACTGCCAAAGCGTCAGCGTCCACCAACTCCGAGTCAGACGAGAAAAGCACGCTGGAAAAGCAAGCCAGCTTGTGGAAGACCAAGGCGGAGCTCACCAAGTACAAGGCCGACGTTGCAGAAGCGGAAGCACGGATTCAGCGGGCGAACACCGGCGGCGCCGTTGGTGCGCCGGGCGTTCCGACTTCGGGCGTGACGTTCACTGGCAACCTGCCGGCCGGCACGACTCCGCCGGCTCCTGTTTCATCCGGTGTGTCTGGCAAACCGCGTTTGCTCTACATCGGCGTCGCTGGCACCCAGCACGTCGCGCACATCGAGGTCGATGGCCGTCCTGCGGATGTTGTGGTCGGCGATCCGGTTGAGGGCGGTTGGACCGTGGCCAGCATCGATGCTGCGCACGTGAAGTTGGTGCGCGGCAAGCGCGTACTGGTGCTCTGACATGGCCGACATCCTGACCTTGCCGGGGGCGGGCGCTTTTGCGTTCGGTCTGTCCTGGTGGCACGAGGGCCAATACCAGGGGGCGCGGCCGGCAGTGGAGACGCTGCGCAAACGCGCGCGCGGCATGCGACAGCATTGGGGCGTGGTGCGCAGGACTGGCGCCGACACGTTCCAGACCGGTGTCTGCAAGTCCATCGCCAGCGTCAAATCTCCCGATACCTTGCGGCCTCTGGCCGCCATCGTCGCGGACGCTCATCAACAGCCCTGGAATGGCCTGTACCAGATCGACGAGAACCGGTACTGGTATATCGCGGTGCGCGACGCCAACAGCATCATCCAAGAGGGCGATCAGATCGGCACGCGCGAGCAGCTGGAGCGGGTGCGTGAGCGGCATCGAAGCGAGATGGGCGAATGGACCGAATACGACGGCACCATCGCGGACCTCGCGCGCATCGTGCAGGCGACGCCGAAGCTCCCGGATGCACTGCGAAACCTCAACGCATCGAACTGGAAACCGAAGGCCGCCGGCGCAGCCGTCGGTGTTCTCATTGCGGCAGGGGCAGTAGGAGGCTGGTTCTGGCACGAGCGGCGACTTGAGGCGCAAAGGCTAGCCGATCTTGCCCGCCTGCCTAAGGCCGAGCCGCGCGCCGAGGTCAAGATACCTCCGTGGACGCAGCAGCCGATGAGCACCGACGTGTTCGACGCATGTGCGCAGGCCTGGAGTGTCCAGGATCTCGTGCGCAAAGGCTGGGGACTCGGAACCTGGCGCTGCAAGGCCCAGTTGCGGGCGATCACGATCGACGTGTTCTGGAGCCGGCAAGGCGGGTTAGCGGTCGACGCACCCGGCACTCTGACGCCGGATGGACAAGGCTCGAATTCGTCACTGTCGATCCCGACGGCGTTTTCAACGCCTGCCGCCGAAGTGCTGGACGACGATGCCGCGCATCGCATGGCGTGGACACTCGCCCAGTCACACAGCATGACGCTGCAGTTTCGGGCCATTCCCACGCCCGATCCTATGCCTGGCAGCAACGGTACGAAGAAGGATGCGCCGCCTGATCCGTGGGTGGTTTCACCGGCCGACTTCACCCTACCATACGCGCCGTGGCTGGGCCTCTCCAAGCCGTTCGGCACGGTGCCGGCGCTGCGTATGTCGGAAGTTGCCTACGACGCGAAGAAAGGACAGTGGACCACCACCGGCACACTCTATGGGTTGCGCGGTGGAGCGACGGCTGTTGCTGCACCGGGCGGCCTGCCCGTCCCATCCACTGGCGGCGCCAGCGCGCCGCAAGGGGGCAATCATGGGCCTACTTAACCGCTTGTCTTCGTGGCTCGGTGAGCGCTTTGGCCAGCGTGAGATCCAGCGCCCTGGTGTCGTAAGCTCAGTTGATCCAGCGCTGGTCAAGCCAATCAATGCGGTGCCGGCGCCGGCGGCTGATCTGGCACGCGACGTTGTGTATCCGGATCGCTTACCGCGCACCTTCGATCGCATCGCGTTCGAACTCGACTTTCTCACCGAGGATCAGGCGCGAGCGCTGCGCGAACGGGCCGACGCCGAAAACCGGCGCATCAACGACCTGGCCATCGATAGTGAACTGCTGACGGCCAAGGAGGTGGAGTGCGTCATCGACGAACAGGCCTTCGTCGTCCAGGTCAACGCCAATCGTGCGGCCAGCCCCGCGTTTCTGACGTGGGTAGGCGGGCTGCACCGGCTGGGCGTGATTCCCAAGGTGCGCCGGGTGTCGGTGCAGGATCTGGTCAAGCTGCGCGAGGGCAGCGACAGCGCGCCCGAGGAAATCGACCTCAATACGCTGAATCAGGCTCGTCAGATCCTGCTCGACTGCGCGGCAGTGGGGGGCAGCGATTTGCACGTGCTGGGTCGTGCTAAGCACACCGAGCTGCAGGTGCGCGTCAAGAGCGATCTGTGGACGATTACCGGCCACCAACTCTACGCCGACCAAGGCGAGCGCCTGGTGCGAGCGCTGTGCCAGGGTCTGGCCACCGTCAAACCGCCGACTATCAATCCGCTGGATTTTCAGGACAACATCCAGATCGCTGGGGATGCGCTGCCGCGGTCGGATATGTCCAGCGTTCGGATCATTCGCGGCCCCGCTTATCCAGTGGAGGCGGGGGGCAGTTTCCTGGTCGGTCGTCTGCAGTACCACGGCATCCGGAAATACTCCGATGCTGAACGTGCCCGAGCAGCTTGGCAGCGCCTGGGGTTGCGAACTCCTGAACGGCCTGCAGGCGAATTCCGCCTGGGCAGGATGGGGTTCGATCTCGCGCAACTGGAATTGCTCGATCGCCTGATGCGTAGGCCGGAAGGCATCACATTCATCAGCGGTCCGGTCGGCAGCGGTAAGACCACCACGCTCTACGAAATGGTGCTGCAGTATCTGCGGCTTTTTCCCGGCAAGCGCGTCACGACGATTGAGAACCCGATCGAGTACCCCATTGAGGAAGCGCTTCAGTGGTGGGCCGAGAGCGAGGAATTTCCGGAGAGGCTACGGTCTGCACTGCGGTCGGACCCGAACCTCATCATGCCTTCCGAGATCCGTGGCGTCGACGAGGCAATCGCTGCATTGCAAGCGGCGATGACTGGGCGTCCAGTCTGGACCACCATTCACGTCAACGACCCGTTCGAGACCTTCACTCGGTTGGAACTGATTGACCATGTGCGGCTGGCGCGCGGGCTCACCTGCAATCCAAACCTCATCGCGGGCCTGATCGCCCAGCGTAAGGTGCCAATCCTTTGCACTACCTGCTGCGAGTCGTTCACCGACATCAAGCACACCGTTCCTGCCTACATGATGCGCGCCCTGGATTCGTGGGCCGATGGCGACCTCTCCGCTATGCGGACCCGAGGCCACAAGCACGACTGCCCGACCTGCCACGGCTCCGGCTTCATGAGCGAACAAGCTGTCGCCGAAGTGGTGGTGACAGACGAAGAGCTGATGCGCGACATCTTGGCGACAAATCTGATCGATGCAGCCCGCCGCTACCGCGCTCGGCCCGAGTCCGACAAGACCATGATGGAGCACGCCATGGACCTGGTGCTGGCCGGCAAGCTTGATCCGATGGAAGCCGCAAAGGTCGGTGAGATCCCGATGCTGGAGGTATGTGTATGAAAAAGGGCTTGTCCTGGGGCCTGCGCCGGCAGCTATACGAGCAGGCCGAAGCGCAGATCGACAACGGCGTCACGCTGCAGGCCGTGCTGCTGGACTTTGCTGCGCGGCTCAAACGTCGTCGCAAAGACGAGGCGGCGTTGATCGTGGAGGACATCCACGAGCAGGTGCGCGACGGGAGCACGCTGACCGCAGCGCTGGGGGAAGACCTGACCGACCTGGAGCGCGACGTGCTCGCCGCCGGCGAAAAGGGTAAGGGCGGAGGCTTGCCAGAAGCCATGCGCCTGGTCATCGAAGTACGCGAGCTCATCGACAGCATGCGGCTGAAGCTGCTGCAGAGCTTCATGACGCCTGGGCTGTTCGTAATCGTGCTGTACGCGACGCTCGCCATCATCGGAGGGTTCGTGGTGCCGAGTCTCACCGGCGTGTTGCCGCTGCGGAAATGGACCGGCTGGGCCTATGCCATGTACTTCATGGGAGATCTTGCCGTCGGCTGGATGGCGCCACTGGTGTTTGGCAGCCTTGTCGGGTACGCAATCTGGAGTGCGCGTGCACTGTCGCGCTGGACCGGAGCACGCCGGTCCTTCTTTGATCGAAACCTATTCCCCTTCACGATCTACACAGAGGTGACGGGCTTTAGGTGGCTCAGGTCTTACGTCGCTCTGGTCCGCTCGGGCGTGCCGGAAATCGTGGCACTCAAAGGGCAAATCGCCACAGCCTCACCGTGGCTGGCTTCGCGTTTGACGCCGGTGCAATTGGGGATGGAGTTCGGAGGGTTGAACCTGGCGGCCGCTTTGCGCAGCTCGGGCTACGACTTCCCAACGCCGGATCTCATCGACGAGGTAGGCGCCTATGTTGGCTTCGACAACTTCGCGGAAAAGCTGGAAGTCGCGCTGGGCAAGTACGCGAAGAAGCTGGAGCGCAAGCTGCTCATCAAGGGTGCAGTGATCTCGGCGGTGTTCTCGGTAGCGATGTTCTGCGCCTTCGTCGTGGTCGCGCTGGGCAGCAATTCGGTGTCATCGCTGATGTCGACATCGATGGGGCAATAGCGAATCTACGTCTTCTGAAATTCGGTTTCACCGATCTTGGCGTCGTCGGTGGAACCGTGACAAATCGATGCCTTTTCATAGGAGAGCTTCATGCGTGATTTTCTGTTGATGATGGGTGCCGTCGTTATATCGCTGCTTCTGGTAGCGCTTGCCGGCGTTGCGCTGTTTGGTGGGTTCAACACGGGTAAGGCCAGCAATATGGTGACAGCGATCACCCTGATCGAGTCGAATGCTCGGGCGGGGTTCGCCCAGGGTAATCAGGGCTATACGAACTTCACAACGGCCAATGTAGGAACGCTGTCCAGCGGCGGCGGCGGGATGTTTCCGCCCAACATGATCAAGAACGGTGTGCTGACCGACGATTGGGGCAATGCCATGCAAATTGCTTCGGCCAACAACGGCTCGCAAGG
The DNA here is from genome assembly GCA_919592095.1 of Ralstonia syzygii subsp. syzygii. Classification (GTDB taxonomy): domain Bacteria; phylum Pseudomonadota; class Gammaproteobacteria; order Burkholderiales; family Burkholderiaceae; genus Ralstonia; species Ralstonia syzygii. The sequence goes on from CAKKOY010000011.1 coordinate 16,187, forward strand.
CGTTATCACCTTGGGCGGTGGTGGTTCGCAGGATGTGGACCAGTGCACGACTTTTGTGACGAACCACAAGGACTACGTGAGCCTGGTGGTGGGCGGCAGGACCTTCACGCAGATCAACCAGCCGGACGCCTTTACGGCCAAAGGCGCGTGCCAAGGTAACCCGACGATCGTGGTGACGTTCCAGTGAGCAGGCAGGGCGAATCGTTGGCCAGCGGCGTGCACGTGCTCCACGCGCACGTCGCTGCAGCGCGTGGAGGCAGCTGATGGCGTTCCTGATCCTGCCGTTGATCACGGTGCTGTTCTGGCTAGGCTTGTCGACGCAGGCCTGGCAGATGGCGGATGCCGTGCCGGGCGCGGGCCCGGCCGGCCGCATGGCCTTGCTCGCCCAGGTCTCCGCACAGCAAGCACAAATGTTCAGTGCCGCGTGCATCCGCACTGCGAGTAGCAACCCGGGGGCCGTAAGCCCGAGCATGGCAGTGACGCTGCCCGCCGGCGTCACGCTGCCGCCCGGTGCGGTGTGCATGGCCACGGCAGGCACCGGCAACGGTCGCAACGTCTATGGATACGTTCCGGTCGCACCAGGTGCGATCGGGAGCGTGCTGACCAACTCCCAATACAACCCGATGTGGCACCGCGTACAAAGCGCGGGACAGGCCGTGAACTTGGCGACCGGCCAGACCGTGGCGGTGCCGGCGTCGATCCCCGCGGGGGTGCTGCTCGCCTGGGTGCAAACCTCTTCCTGAAGGAATTCTTGGCCTATGCCTTCCTTACTTGGAACCATCGCCTCCATCATCCTTTCCTTGTCGTTGCTCGGCGGCTTTGCCTCGTGGTCCAACGTTGCGGTGTCCAGGGTGCAGGGCGCAGCGGCCGCGAGCCAACTGGTCATCGTGAACGAAGCTGCTGCCCAATACGTGAAGGACAACAGCGCGACGATCACCGCACAGGCGACTGCAACGGTGCCAGTGACAATCACCGGGCAGATGTTGATTAACGCGGGCAATCTGCGCGGCTTTTCGCCGACCAACGTGTTTGGCCAGACCTGGCAGGTGCAAGTGACGCAGCCCGCCGCTGGCGCGCTGCAGACAGTCGTCCAGTCCATTGGCGGCCGCGCGATCAACGATACCCGGCAGCTCGTGCAGATTGCTGCGGGGGCTGGAGCACAGGGCGGGTTCGTGCCCTATGCCGGCCAGAACGGCGATGCCACCATGAGCCCGAACAACGCTTACGGCGCATTTGGGGCATGGGGGCCGATCGCTCTTGGAGGCGCCTATACGAACCCAGGGCCCGGGCACCTTGTCTCGCTGCTCGCGTTCAACGGCGCCAACACGAACAACAGCTATCTGTACCGCGTACAGGTGCCTGGGCATCCCGAGTTGAACCAGATGCAGACCGCGCTCGATATGACGAGCAACGACATCAACAACATCGGCAACGCAAACGCCGTACAGGAACATCTGACCGGTACTGGAGCGCCCGGCGCTGCGTGTAGCGATACCGGCGCGATCCGCACGAGCACGTCCGGCACAGGCATGGTGATCTGCAACGGAACCTGGCAGCCGATCGGTATTGCGGTGGCCAACATCAGCAACGGCGGGTCTTGCAGCAACCCCGGCCAGATCGCGACCGATGCGGGCAGCACTGGCTACATCTGCCGCGGTGGCAAGTACGTGTTGATCGATAACGCAGTTGGGAAATTTGCAGTCAACCGCCAGATCACCAACGTGACAGACGGCATGACGTTCGCCAAGGACAGCTGCCCTGGTGGCACGCCCTGGGCCATGTACACGCCGGGGACGTTCCTGGTGAACGACACCGGCTATGTGAACCCACCGATCGAAGGAAACCTTTTCACCGCTATCGACCAAGGCTCAGTTTGGTATGCGCAGGCATCGGCCCGCTCATCGTCGACTTGGTACAGCGGAAACGACACAGGAAACCTTGGCGGCCAGCTCGTGGGTACGTTCACGACGGGTTGTCAATATTGATCGAACGCGTAAGGAGAAAAGAGATGCGCAAGAAGCTAGTGGCAATGATGGCTTTTGCCGGCACCGCGCTATGCACCGCAATGTTCGGTGAAGCTCAGGCGCAGTTGGTCAAATTGCCGGCCGTGCCGTTCACAGTCGCAGATTGTCATTCTGGCGACCATTGGGGGTCATCGCCAAGTCACGGCGGCTTGCTGCGATGTCTGACGAACAATCCGCCGCCCGCGCCGACATGCCCGGCGGGCACCATACAAACGTCGGCTCCTGTGTGGAATGGAGAAAATTGGAGCAGCCCTGTTTGCACACCAAGCCCGCCGCCATCATTGCCGCCGCCGCTCAAAAAAGCCGGTCTATCCCCAATATTGCTGTCTGACGTTGGGCACACTTTTGGGTTTAACGGCACATTTACGGCATCACTTCGCATTGATAACGCCATTGGGACATGGGCCTGTTATGGCGTCTTGACATCGTATAACAACACCCCAGGCGACACGCCGGACCAAATTTACAATGGCCCATTCACATCAGACTATGCCAGTTGTTCAATAAGCGGCGACACGGCGACCACCTGGGGTAACTGCGATAGTCTTTCCGGCGGAGATAACAACTCCTGTATCCCAGGTTCCACTACAGCTACGATCATTGGGCGTGACCAATGCAATGTCACGTTCACGGCAAACGGGTTCTCGGCAAATGGAGTCAGTACCTACAACACCTGCCAGTGACATGATGAAAAACGTCCCATGAGCAGCAGTGCCATGGGACGTTTTTACGAGCCAACGACCTTGCCGGTGGTGAACGTGAAGTAGCGCAAGAATGGCAAATGCAACATCACTTCTTCGCTTCGACGCGCGCCTGAAGGATCTCCACTATCAAGCGGGGGACCGTAACAGTCTCTCCCCGCTTTACCGATTCCTGTGCTGCCTCGCGCAACAGCTTTTCGTGGAGTTTCAGGGGGAGGCGAACCATAACGGCTTTCTTGTCTTCAGGCATGACTGTGGCTCCGATCATGATGTGAAAAGTTTTGCAAAAGTAGCATAGTTGCATGCTACTATAACACAAAGGAAGTCCGATTCCTCGTTGTACCCTACTGTACTGGAGAAGAAGAATGCGAAACACCAGCCAATCAATCCATGCCGCCAAGTGGCTGACAGTTTTGTCTGTTGCTGCTGCGCTGAGCGCTTGCGGCGGCGGAGATGGTAGTACGTCTTCGTCGACGGGCGGCTCGTCAACCTCATCGGGTGGAACAACGTCGCAGACCGTAACTGGCACACTGTCGACTCCCCAATACACAAATGGGAGCGCGCAGATCACGGCTTTCAACTTGCTCAACCAGTACCGCACGCAGTGCGGCTTCCCTGCCCTGCAAGAGAACACGGTACTGGATCAAGCGGCGCAAGCGCATGCGAAATATGAAGGGCTCAATAATGCGCTTTCTGATACCGAAACAACGGGCCAGCCAGGCTTTACAGGTGTCAGCTATGTTGACCGAGCAGTTGCGGCAGGGTTTCCTAGTGCCGCCAACGGATCTGGCGTGGGGGCTGGCTACACAACCTTGACGAGCAGCTTTACGCCTGTTCAGGCGGGGCAACAATTTATCTATTCCCTTCTTGCCGGGGTCTATCACTCGGCCGCTGTTGTCTACCCAGTCAACACCATTGGGGTCGGTGAATACGAAACCCAGATGACTAGCGGGGGGGTCACCTGGACCCAAGCGTGGGCCTCTATGAGTTTGCTCAACACGCAGACCCAAACCATCAGCAATGGACCGCTCACGTTCCCATGCCAAGGCGTCACGGGGGTTGCATACAAATCAGTCGGGGAAATCCCAACGCCACCGAATGTTTCGACTTCTGGATGGGGCACGCCCGTGGCTGTGATGGGCAACCCGACTGACACAATTCTCCTGCAGTCCGGCACCATGACCACCGGTTCCGGTACAGTCATAAATCTGCAATTGCTGAATTCAACCAACGATACAAACAAGATCCTTCAGTCGTATTCGGCTGTTGCCTATCCAACATCGCCGCTGCAACCGAACACGCAGTACTCGGTCACTCTGACCGGTACTGTCAACGGCACGGCGTTCTCGCGCAACTTCACGTTCACCACCGGCAACGTCGTTGGCTAAAGTATCAGCAACATCTTGCCGAACATTACTTATTCGGTCCTGACGCGCGCACTCATGAACAACAGCCCGTAGCTACCTGACAGATCGCATGCCGAGGTGTTTCCACCACCGAAGCGTGTGCTATCGAAAAGCCCCAGTTTCCCAACAGAGGATGCATCATGGCACTTGCCCTTTCAGCCAAGGCTGGCGCGAGCTTTCGCGCCGCCCTATCCCATCACCGCACGCGCAAGCATCGCCACGCGCTGCGGCTGTTCCAGCCCCATGCCAATGCTCGCTCGCTGATTAGCGGCGGCGTCGCCATTCCTTCCACACGTGGCGTGGTCTCCCGGGCGCTGTTTCCCCTGCTCTCCTCGTCTGCTCGCCACCTTGGCCGCCCGATCGGTCGTTCCTGACCCTTCGTGAAATTTCGGGAGAGTTGGCATGTACCTGACTGTTCTTGAACGGCAGGCGCTCGCAGATGCCGCAGCTGACGGCTTCGACGAAATCGAAGCAACGCTGCAGCATCTGCAGATCGTCAATGCCGCTGCATTTCATACGTTGAGCACCCTGACGACGCGCGTGTTCTTCGACCAGCCTGTTCGCAACGAACCGTGCCTGGCGTATGTGCGCGCGCATCAGCCAAAAGGCGATTGATTCCCAACCAGCACTAGCACCAGGAGGACTTACAGCATGGCGTCCGTCAACAAAGTCATCATCGTCGGCAATCTCGGTGCCGATCCCGAAACGCGTTACATGCCCAGCGGCGATGCGGTCACCAACATCCGTGTGGCGACCACCGACCGCTACAAGGACAAGGTATCGGGCGAAATGAAGGAAACCACCGAGTGGCACCGCATCGCCTTCTTCGGCCGCCTGGCGGAGATCGCCGGCGAATATCTGAAGAAGGGTTCGCAGGTCTACATCGAAGGCCGCCTGAAAACCCGCCAGTGGGAGAAAGACAGCCAGAAGCAGTACAGCACCGAAATCGTGGCCGAGCAGATGCAGATGCTCGGCAAGGCGCCCGGCGAGCGCGGTGCCGGTAGTTCCGATGTGCCGCCTGCTGATGGATTCGAGGGCGACGACGAGATTCCGCTGTGAGTCATCACCAAGGCTTTCCGATGAGCTCGCGCGCCATCTTTCCCGACAGTCTCGCCCAGTTCTGCGTCACCCGGGCCGGTGAGAAATACCGGCCGCACAACGGTGTCGAAGGAGAGCTTTTCATCGACGCCTGGTGCCGCAACTGCGTGCGAGCCACGCACGCCGGCATGGAACCGCTCGACTTTGACGCGAGCGCCTGTCTCATCGTCGGAGCCACTTTCGCTTACACCATCGAGGACGCTCACTACCCAAAAGAATGGCGGTACGCCCAGAACGGTCAGCCTTGCTGCACGGCGTTTGTCCCCGTTGGCGAAGCGATTCCCGCACCTCGCTGTGATCGGACTGGTGACCTCTTCGGTCGGGATGCGTCATGAAAGGCGCCGCATTCCTTCTTGCCCTCGCGTTGTTGCCGGCGCTGGCATTTGCCGACTGCATTGATGACGCCGCCAAGTTCCACCAGGTCGATGCGCGCCTGGTGCGCGCCATCGCCCAGGTGGAGTCGCGGATGCGCCCGTACGCCGTGGGCGCCAACACTGACGGCAGTACCGACATCGGCCTCATGCAGATCAATTCGAGCTGGTTGCCCAGCCTGGCGCGCTACGGCATCACCCGGGCGCATCTGTTCGATGCCTGTGTCAACGCGTATGTGGGCAGTTGGATTCTGTCTCGCAACATCCAGCAGCTCGGCCTGACGTGGGATGCCGTCGGAGCCTACAACGCCAGGAGCCCGGCCAAGCGTCTCATCTACGCGCAAAAGGTCTATCAGGCGTTGGCGACCGTTGGTTCTACACCTGGCCGTGCAACTGCCAACCTGGAATCCGTGGTGCGGCCCGTGAACGCTCCGCACATCGACGCCGCGCCACGCGCGGTCGCGCACCGCCGGCGGGCGAGCACGTCATCGGACATCACCGTTGTCTCCTGGGAGCCGCCCAATGAGTGACCAGCAGACACGCGATTTTGCGTTCCAGGTCTTGCACGACTACCTGCGCGATCTGCAGGACATGATGGCCGATCCGGAAACGAACGAAATCATGATCAACCGCCACAACATCGTGTACCGCGAGCGGCGTGGGGTCATGCAGCGCATCGAGGGGCTTTCGCTCAATCCTGAAGCGCTCGACACCGCGATCACGATGCTGGCCAACATCAACGACAAGGACCAGACCCCCTTGCTCGATGCGCGCCTGCCCGGCTTGCGCATCGCTGCCGCTCGATTCCCCGTGGCGATCCACGGCGACATGCTCGCGATCCGCAAACACTCCGTGCGCCGCATTCGTCTCGACGACTACGTTGGCAACGGCGCGTTCGATGTGCTGCCGGCCTCGAAAAATCGCTTTATTGGTCGGCAGGACCGCGCGGTGCTCGAAACGGCTGCCGAGGGCGGCGCTGCGCTGATGCGTTGCCTGCAATGGATCATGCGCCAGCGCTACAACATCGTGTTTTCCGGGGGCACATCCTCTGGCAAGACGACGTTGCTCAATGCGCTGCTCGAAGCGATTCCAGAATCCGACCGCATCGTCACCATCGAGGACACGGCGGAGCTCCAAATCATCTTGCCCAACTTCGTGTCGTTCGAAGCCAATCAGGGCGTCACGATCCGCAATCTCATCAAGTTTGCGCTGCGCATCCGGCCCGATCGCATCTTCGTAGGTGAAGTGCGCGGCGCCGAGGCCTTCGACCTGGTTGAAGCACTGAACACCGGCCATGACGGCTCGATCTGCACCCTGCACGCCAACAGCGCGGATGAGGCGCCCTACAAGCTCGAATCGTACATCCGCATGAGCGAGGAAGGCCGCCTGATCGCCACCGAGGATCTGCGCAAAAAGATCGCCTCCACCTTCCGCTTCTTCTTGCATGCCGATCGGCAAGGCGACGGCACACGCGGGCCGGTTGAGCTTCGTGAAGTGCTGGGCGTCGAAGACGGCCGCTACAAGACACGCCTTTTGTTTTCCCGTTTCGCCTAATCAACCTGGAGTCTGCAATGAGCATCCTTTCCCAACTGCATCGCACCACCCACGCAATCGCTCGGGCGTATATCGCCGCCCGTTCGTGCCTTGCCGATACACGGCAAGCGATTCACACCCAGGTGGACCGTCATCGCACCGAGATCCGCAGCGTGCTGCTGGCCCTCTGGATGGGCACTATTCCCGGCCTCGCACGCGCGGGCATCTGGAACGGAGGCCTGTGCAGCATCTACCAACAGGTGATGGACAACGAACTCATCATGATCGTGTCTCTGGCCGCGTTCGGTGGGGCCTTCATCGTGTGGCTGCTCGATGATGGGCACAGCAAGATCAAGCAGAACGTCCTGCGCGGATTCGTTGGCACGCTGGCGCTGATCAACATGCCGATCTTGTGGTCCCAGCTCTTCAACAAGGGCGTGGCCTGCACCGCCTGACGATCATGATTACCGCGACCGAATCCGGCACGCCGGCAGCGGATGACTCGGCCGACTCGTTGGCTGTGCCTATTCGCAGGACCATGCTCGAAAAATTCCTGATGGTGGGCATCGACCGGAAGCTCTCTGCAGCAGAGCTCGCCATCATCGTGTTCACCGCGATCGGCCTGCGCAATCCGTGGGTGCTGCTGGCGCTACCACCCACGCACCTCATCCTGTGGCTGGCCACCAAGAAAGATCCGGACCAGTTCAATTGCTACTTGCGCTACAGCAAGCAAGGCGACTTCTACGAACCACGGCCCATGCTCCGGCAGACACGCAATGCCCGGCCCAAGGGCTTCGCGCGGGGTGAACTGTGCTGAACAACCCCACCCTCTCCCCTTTTGATCGGGAATCGCTATCGCAGATCGAGGAGCGCCTGGCCGGGAATAGGCGCTCAACCGCCGAGCTCGTGCCGTGGCTGTTCAAGTACAACGATTTCACGATCGCCAACAAAGACTCGGCCTTGATGGTGTTCTACGAATTCACGGCACCGGATTCCAACAGCATTTCCCTGACGATCATGCGTGAGCTGTACGAGCACACCGTCGTCTCTCTGGGCAACCTGTCTCGCTATCCCATCACGCTGTGGTGGACGGTGCATCGGCGCCTGGACTCCCGGTATGTCACGTTGCCCATGCCGGACAAGGTTGCGCAGATGGTCGATGACGACCGGCATGAGACTTTCTTGGCCGAAGGAAATTACGTCAATCGCCACTACCTCACCTTCGCGCTTCTTCCCCAAGTCGGGCTAGACGCCTTTGCATCGCGCGTGATGCACGGCGTCACGCGTGATGCGCTGCCAATACCCAAGGCGCTTTGGGAGGCCATGCGCGCGACGTTTTCCGACCAGTACCAGTTCGCCTACACGCGCTCCGAATTGGAGGCGGCCGTCGAAGCCTTCGAAACCATGCTGCACGGCTACGCCGCCGACAATCCCCACATCAAGATGCGGCGCTTGGCTGGCAAGCGTCTGGGCGCCTTCATGCACGCTGTCTGCTCGCCGCCGAGCGATCACATCGCGGAGCAGGACATCCCGGACACACCGGCACTCGACCAAGCGATGTGCGATACGGATGTCACGCCTGCTCACGACTACCTGCACTTCTACTCGAATGGGCGTCAGCGATACGGCATTGCCACCGGCATACCCTCTCGGCGCGATTACTGGCCGAAAAACGTCTCCCCCAAGACGCTAGACGATCTCTTGAAGATCAAGGGCGAACTCACCATCAGCCATTGCTTCCGTGTCGCCTCGTCCGGCATGGCCAAACGCTTCATCGACAGCATTCGCAAGTACCACGAGGGCCAGCGTTTCGACGTTCGCCAGCTGCTCGCGTCGACGTTGCGCGGCACGGACATCGATGCCAATCCGAAGCGCCAGAACAATACGCGCGTCAAAGCGGCGGAAGAGGCGAACGTCCGCGCCGGCAAGGTTGAGATGGCCGAGGAAACCTACGGCTTCTACAACTTGACGGTCATGTCCTACTCGCCCGTCTACGAGGAAACGCCGACCACAAACGGCCTCGCGGCCGAGCCGGCTTACAAGAAGGCCCTCGCGACGCACAACGCAATGGAAGATGTTCTGCGCGCTGCACAGTTCATGCCGGTACGTGAGACTTTGCATGCCTTGTCGGCCTTTGCCACCACGATCCCGGGCATGTGGCGCGAATGCGCGCGTTGGGCCTTCCTTGACACCGAAGCGCTCTCGCGCTTGCTGCCGCTGCGCGGCGTCTCGCGCGGTGCGATGTTCAATGCGCATCTGTCCAAGCAGATGCGCACGCGGATTCCCGCGCTGGCGGCCTTCACCACCGAATACGGCACGCCCTTCTGGTTCACCGCCTACCTGATGGACCTTGGCCACATGCTCATCTGCGGCCGCTCGGGTTTCGGCAAGACCATCTTCATGCTGCTGTGCGCGACGCTGTTCCGGAAATATCCGAACGCAAGGCTGATCGGTTTCGACATGAATCTGTCGATGCGCATCCCCACCGTCCTGCAGGGTGGGCGCTATCTCCAGTTCGCCGCCGACGCCGACCTCGTGGCCGAAGAGGAACGGGCGACCTGCAATCCCTACGTGCTGCTTGGGCACCAGCGCCACTTCAAGTTCCTGGTGGACTGGACCGTGCTGCTCGCCAGCCAGCGAGGGTATCGGCCCAGCACCGACGATCGGAAGGCGATCGAGAAGGCGATTCGCGCAGCCGCGACGCGCGATCCGCAACTCTGGCGTCTGCGCCTGGTGCACGCCTCGCTACCCAACGGGCCGCTGAAGAACGAGCTCGACCAATGGGTGGGCGATGCGGTGGACGCGACGTACTTTGACAACCAACAAGACGGATTCGACGACACCCAGTGGACGTCGATCGCGACGGACAAGATCCTTGGCGATCATGCGGTCGCCCGCCCCTTCCTCTCCTACGCCACCTACCGCATCAAGGACGAAATCGAGCAACGCCGGCTGCGCGGCATCATCGCGCCCACTGTCGTCATGCTCCCGGAAATCTGGTCGCTGCTCGATGACGACCAGTTCGCCAAGCAGATCGGCGAATGGATCGTCACGATGCGCAAGCTGCTCGGCTGCGTCTGGATGGACGCCCAGACACCGGAACAGGTCTCCAGCTCACCGATCTGGCCGGCCATTCGCGACAACGTTCTGATCCGTGTGTTCGTACCGGTCAAGGATTTCAAGCCGGAGACCAAGAAGGCCTACGAGGAAAAGTTTGGTCTCACCCAAACGCAGCAGGAGGCCATCAAGAAGCTCAAGGCCAAGCGCGACTACTTCATTACGGAGGACGGCGGAATCTCTCGCAGCGTGTCCGTCCCTCTGCCACCCCGCACCGTGGCGATCCTGCGCTCCGAACTGCAGGCGCAGATCCTCTTCGATCGCCATATGCGCTCCGGTGCCCCGGACTGGAAGGAGCGCTACATCGAGGAAGCCACCGAACAAATCGAAGCCGACAACCGAAACTCTGACGACGAGGACCATCATGCCTAAGACCTTCATCCGCCAAAACGCCCTGGTACGCGTCTTTGCTTCGCCGAAGCCGCTCCAAGCCGAGACCAAAAAGCAGTACGAGGAGTTCAGCTTGAGCGAGGCCGCGGTGAACGCGATTCGCCACCCCAGCATCGCCGGCGTGGCGAAGCGCGCTGCCGTTGCACTCGCACTCTCCACGTCCGCATCGGCTTTCGCCGGCAGCGTGGCCGGCTTCGGCGGCGCCACCGAGATCACGCAGCTGCTCAACAACGCCGAGCTGGTGATGTCCGTTGCCCAGCAGGCACAGATGGTCGAGCAAAACATCCAGGCGCAAATCACCCGCCTGCAAAACCTTGCCCAAGTGCCAGGCGACCTCATCAACCAGACCATCGCGCCTTACACACAGCAGATCGACCAGTTCCGGTCGCTCTATTCGGCTGTGTCTGAACTGCAGCAGGCGGCGCAGTCCACCAGCCAACTGTTCGGCAATGCCATGTCGGAAATGAGCTCGGCCAACCTCAAGCCGTCACAGTGGCTGTCGGCCCTGTCGTCGCTCGCAAAATCCCAGGGCGGTGCGTATCGGGCGCAGCTCAACCGCGACATGAACGCCATCAGCTCGCTCGCCAAGCGTGCCCAGAACGTGCAGGACATCCAATCCAAGATCCCCGGCGTTACCGGCAACGTGCAAGGGCTGCAGATGCTCAATCAGCAGACCAACGTGCTCGCCGGCGAAATGATCGATCTCCACGCCCTCATGCAGCGCCAGGTTGCCATGCAGATGCAGGACAAGGTGGATCAGTCGCAGGCCCGCGACAACGCGGCGCAGCTGCTCAAGGCGCGCTCGCAACAGGCTGCGGACATCAATGCGAAGGAGCAATCCATGATCCAGAACGCTCCGGCCTTCCAGCTTCCGCGCGATCAATAACCTCTTCCGGCATTTCCGGCGCCCACACGAAACACGACTTCATCATGCTGATACGGTGGCTCATCCTCAACATGTGCAGATCACGCGCCGAACTACGGTGCGTGATCCGCGTCGTGCGCGCCTACCTGGTGGCGCAGTACGCGCGTGCATCGGAGCAAACGCCACCCTTGCGTTTCTCCAATCTGGTCGAACGCGCCGCGCTGCAGCCGCGCTACCGCGTCAAGGACGCGCGCGTGCGCCGCTCGGCCCGCCTGTCGATGGTGTACGCCATTCTCGTTGTGCAAGCGGAATCGCCTCAACTCCTGGCTGCTGCCATCGTCGCCCTGCCGGCCGCGCTGGTGATGGGAACCCTGTACGCAACCGGAGTCCTGGATTAAAGCTATGGACGACATCCTCAGCACAATCAACCAACTGTTCGCCACCGTTCAAAGTGCCGGCACCGCGTTCGAAAACCTGTTCGTTTCCGACGGCATTGACTTGCTTGCAGCACTCGGCCTGATCGTCGCTTCCTGGCACACCTTGCTGTGGCTGCTCGATGGCGACTTCCCGAACTACTTCTCGGTGATGCTGCGCCATATCGTCAAGGTCGCGGTGCTCCTGCTCATCCTCACCACCTGGTCGGGCACGGTACACAGCTATTTCGTCACCAACATGCAGACGATGGCCGATCGCGTGGCGGGTGGCAGTGCCGACTCCAATACGCTCGCCAACACGCTTGTCGGTGCGATCCAGACCGTCATGTCAGGCACCCGTACCCAGACCCACACCGTCTGTACGGACGTGCCGGATTACACGCTGGATGGCATCCCCATGGGCACCTCCCACCAGGACTGCCAGGAGGTCAACAACAACGCGTTGGACAACACCAGTTTCTGGACCGCCTTCAAGACGTTGCCGGTTGTGCTGCTCACCCTTCTCGCAAAGGCCATTGCCCTGATCGCCATGGTGCTCTGTGTGCTGATCTTCGTTGTAGTGGTGCAGATGGGCTCGATCCTGCTTCACATCGCCTTCTGCCTTGGCCCCATCCTCGTGCCTTGGTACGTGTTCCCGCCAACGGAATTTCTCTTCGAGAACTGGTTGAGAGCCGTCATCGGCGCGGGGCTCTACAAAGTCATCGCCTGGATCATGATGGGTCTTGTCATGAAGGGCGTTGTCCCCGGCTTCAACAACCTGCTGCAGAAGGTCGCCGCGACCAATGGTGTCGGCAGCGAGATCTACTACAACACCGCCTATCTGTCTCTCATCGGCCTCGCCCTCGTCGCCTCCATCGGCGCGTTCTTCATGTGGCAGGTCCCTCAAATCGCCAGTACATACGCTGGTGGCGGCGGAGCCTCCCTCAAGGGCTTCGGCAAAGGCGCTATTTCCAAGATGGCACAAGGTAACGGAGCATCCTGATGAAACTTTTCTCGTCCAAATCCACCCCTGAAGCGAGGATCACCCCGCCGCCCGGCACTGGTCACGGCGTCAACGCATGGTTTGCCGCATTCCAGAAACCAATTCTCGACAAGCACCTGATGGCGGTGGTTGCATTCTTGTTCGCTGCTGTCGCCGTTGGTGAAGCCGTTGCACTCATCCAGGTCAGCGAGAACTCCGGCCCAAAGCCCTATTTCGTCGAGCGTGACAAGCAAACCGGGGCGGTCTACTACAGCGAGAAGTACGCCGAGGCGTTCACCCCGACTGCCGATAACAACGCCTACTTTTTGCGCCTGTGGGCCACCCGCATATTCACGATCAATCTCGATGCGCAGGACACCCTGAAGCGACAGATCCCACTTGCGAGCAAGTGGACCTCCGGCGCTGCGACCAAAGCACTCGAAACCTACACCACGGAAACTGATCCGGTGGCCAAGCGCGTCGTCAGCACGCCCGGCCTGACTCGCCAGGTCGAGGAAAACTCCACATCGTTCTCGGCCGACGGTCACATCGCCTACATGATCGTCACGTTGACCGAGAGCATCGCTGGTGCGCGTCAGACGCCCACGCAGAAGCTGCTCACCATCAACTTCCTCACCGCGCCGCAACAGATCAAGCCGGAAGACAAGAAGGACAACCCGATCGGCATGCGCATCACGGGCCTGTCCATCACTCCGTACACCGGCATCACCCCAGGATCGACGAAATGAAGACCCTACCCCGCGCCATTCTCATCATTGCGGCGATGGCAACCTACGCCACTTCGGCCAATGCCGATGTGCCTGCCGCCGCTCCCCGAGCCCAAGGCGACTTCGCTCGCATGTCGAAAGTCGCGCCGGCTGCGCGTGCGTCATCGCCCTGCGCCAAGTCTTCCGCCTTCGGCCCCTTCGCGGAACAGCAAGATCCGACGCTTGCGACTTATGCCTACGATGCCGACTACACGTATCCGATTCCGATGCGCGCCAATCAGCAGACGCACATCGTTCTCGGTGAAGACGAGTCATTGGTCTCGTTCACGCTGGGCGACCGGAACAAGAAGTTGTGGCCTACCCTGCCATCGGTCACCAAGCGCGATCTTTTCATCGTGCCGGCCGCAGCTGGCCAGCGTGCGGCGGCGACCATCATCACGTCGAAGCGTCGCTACGAACTCCAGCTGTGCTCTGGCGACGACGGCCCGGCATATCAACGTGTGAGCTGGCAATACACGGACATGTTGGCCGATGGCGTTGGCGCGAAGCCGACGGCGTTCGGTTTCGAGATTCCGGCCGCGCCTGGCGTACCAGGTCGCCCCGAAACTGGAGGCTCGAAATCGGCGAGCCCGCGCATCGATGCGATGAACATGAATACCAATTACCGCATCGAGGGCAATGCCGAATTCAAGCCGGTGATGGTGTTCGACGACGGCCGCATGACGTACTACCAACTGCCCCACAACGCCAAGTTGTCGGCCGTGTTCATCCTGGACAAGGATGGCCAGGGCGAAATGGCACGTGTGATTCCGCTTGGCAACGACATGTACCAGATCCAGGAAGTCGTCACATACGGTGCGTTGCTCAAGCGGGGCAAGGACGAAGTGCGAATCTTCAACGGCAAGGGGTCCGGCTGCGGCTTCTTCAGCTGCGACACAAAGCCTGTCAAGAACATTGATGGGGGCGCCTGATGGCCACGCCTGACCGCAATGCGGCACCCATGACCAATGAGCCCGCCGCGCGCACGCGCGTGCGGCGGGGGCTGGCCAAGACGATCGCCATATTCTTCGGCGCCACGATCCTCGCGATCGTGTTCGTGCGCCATTTCACGCATCCGCGTGAAACGGCCGACGAACGCGCCCGGCGCGAGCAGCTCGAACAACTGGCGAAAGAGCCGCCCGCTTCGGGGGATGCGCTTGCTCAAAAGCTGGAAGGCCAGTTCACCCGAGCCCAGACCGAGCATCCAGCCCCTGCGGCGCCGGCGGCACCGCCATCCGGCCCCGTGCCGCGTGGCATGGTCGGCAGTGCATCTGCGCCGGCAGCTGTGCCAGCGGGTGCGCCTGGCGCCCAGGATGGCCTGACACCAGAGCAGCGACTTGCGCTACAGCGCGCCTCCCAGGACACCGACTCCATGGCGGTCGTGTCCTATGGCGATCGCGAGCAAGGCGCGGCCGCCAATGCCGGCACCAATCCGATTTCCGACTACATCGCTTCGCTGCAGCGCCAGCAGGCCGACAAACGCACCGGGCCTGCCGACACGACCGCAGCGGCCATCCAGCAGCAGGTTGCGGCGATGGCAGCCTCGTCCAGCCAGAACACGCCAGGTTCGGCAGCGAACTCGCGTCGCGTTGCCTGGCAAGGGCAGCAGGCAAACCAGGGCCAGAGCGCAGCGCTGACCCCGCAATCCGCAGAATCCCCGTTCATGGTCATGCCAGGCACGCCCATCCCCGTCGTGCTCAACCAAGGCGTCAACAGCGACATGCCTGGGCAATACAGCGCAACGGTCGACCGGGACATCTACGACAGCATCAACGGCTCCTGCAAGCTGATCGCGAAAGGCACTCGAATCGTCGGGGCCAGCAACAGCGATGTGGCGATCGGCCAGGAACGCATGCAGATGGGCGGCGCGCTGATGATCTTCCGCAACGGGGCATCCATGGTGCTTGACGGGTTGAACGGCGCCGATCCGAACGGCGAAGCCGGCGTGACGGCCGACGTCAACAATCATTTCTTCAAGATCTTCGGCTCCACGTTCCTGATCGCCGGCGTCGCCCAATACATCGGCCGCAATCAAAGCCAGCCGAGCGGTACGACCCTCAACATCAATGGCGGCGGCGGTGCCACCGGCTTGACCTCGGCCGCCGGCCAGGCTGTCTCGCAGACGACGCAAACCATCCTGCAGCGCAACTCCAACATCCAGCCGACGTTGCGACTCGATCCTGGCCAGAAGCTGGTCTTCATCACCAAAGCCCCGATCCATATTCCACCTACCACCGTTGCTGGAGAGTGCTACCAATGAAATCCTTCGCTCGCTTCTTTTACGCGCTGTTGCTCGCAGCGGTCCTGCCGGCAAGCGCATTCGCAGCTCCGAATGCGTACAACTTCGGCTGGACCACTACCGGCGCCGACATGGTGAAACCGTTCCAGGTCTTCGATGACGGCCAGTACATCTACGTCCAGTTCGACGATCCGGCACACGTGCCGGCCATCCTCACCGAGACGCCCAACGGCACCGCACTGCTCAGCTGGCGCCGCAGCTATCCGTACATCGTCATCAGCTATCCGGCCAACGTGCTGATCTTCCGCACAGGAAACCAAGAAGCAAAGGCAACGCGGTGGTACGTGGATGGTGTGCCGCAGGTCGTGCTGCGCGGCACCGCCGCGCCAGTCAAGACCACGGGCGCGGCAGCGTCACAGGGCAACGAATAAGCCGGGTCCGGATCTCAAAATCGGTAACGTGTATGCAGGCTAGAACATTGCTCTCAGCGCTCACCAACGCCGCGGCTGGCGCAGGCATCGCGTTTGCCGCCTGGTATCCCGGCCATTGGCTGATCGTGCTGCTCGCGCTACCGGTTCTATGGGCGGCAAGCCCGGGCCGGGCTGCAGCAGGCGCCATGTGGGCCGGCTACTACCTGGTCGCCGCGCGTGACATCCCAGTTGGGTGTGCCCGATTCTTCTCCGTACATGGCGAACTGGCTGCGACGCCGGCACTCATGGTCGGCGTCGCGTTCTGGATCGCCCAGGCCTGCGTGCTCGCATTGCCATGGATGGCGCTCAAGCCGGCGCCGGCGGCGCCTCAGCCGGGTCTCTGGTGGCGTTCGATGCTGGCTCTCGTCATCTCGACCATGCCGCCCTTGGGCATCATCGGATGGGTCTCGCCCCTGCATATCGCCAGCGTCATGTTTCCCGGTGCCGGGATCTACAGCCTGGTGTATGCCCTTCTCGTGTTCGCCGTCCTGGCAGGCTATCGCCTCTGGCTGTTCCCTGTGCGTCGGCCGGCCGCGATCGGTGCAGCCTTCACGCTCCTGGTGGCGCCTGCAGCCTCTTCCGACTCGCTCATGCGTCCGCCAACCGGCTGGGTTGCGATCGACACGGCAATGGGCCAGCTCGACCAGGCCAGCTATGCAGCCCTCTATGCGCGCACGCAAGCGCTGCAGCTGGAGGCACGCAAGGCATTCGACACCGGCGCGCGCGTGGTCGTCCTACCGGAAGAGATGACCGGCCTGTGGCGCGACTCCACGCAATTCTGGTGGGATCGCTCACTTACTCAACTCAAGGACTCAAGGCAAACACTCGTCCTGGGCGTGGACCTGCTGGTTTCAGATTCGCCCCGCCGCTATACCGACAGCGCCATCGTGCTCGGCGCCGGCGCCGGACGGTTTGACAGCCGCCAACCGGTGCCGGCGGGCCTCTGGCGCCCCATGGCGCCCGTGAGCGCTGTCCTGGGGGACCTTGGCCAAGACTTCCTCACGATCGACGGCCGCCGTGTGGCGTTCTCCATCTGCTACGAGGACTTTCTGCTGTGGCCGCACTGGCGCCTGTTCCTGGTTCGCCCAGACGTGCTGCTGGGCCTGGCCAACAACTGGTTCGACGATGGCCTGGCCGTTGGCCAGATCCAGCGCCAAAGCATCGCTTCCATCGCACGCATCGCCGGTGTTCCGCTTCTGCGCGCCGTCAACGTGCTCAACTCATCCAACCTCAACACCACACCATGACCGAGAAAAAAACCACCAATCGCCTGATGCTGCCCGCCGCCAAGCCGCTGCCGCAGCACGCCACGCTCAAGCTGACCATCCCGGCCGGGCTGCATGCCGCGCTTGTGCACTACCAGGATGCCTACCGGGAAATGAACCAGGCCGAGCTGTCTATGGACGACATCGGCGAGTACATCCTGCGGCAGCACCTGCGTCGCGACAAGGCTTTCGCTGCATGGGCGACCACCCACAACATCAAACTCGAAATCTAGGAGCTGACATGACCCCCGAGAAAAAAAACCGGCTGGCGGTATTTGTCATTGCCCTCGTCGCAGGCGTTGCAACTTCCGTCGTGACCATGTTGGTGACACACCGACCGCTTTACGCCGCTATCTTCAGCGGCTGTGTCTCGTTTGCGGTCACCGTGCTGGGCTCCCGATTGGAGCGCGAATATCGCGCCTCGCTCACCGCGCGCGCCGAGAAAGTCGGGCAAGCCACCGACGCGGAAATCACGTGGGAAGTGCGGATGAACGACGTGATTGCCGGCCATATCTCCGACCGCGAACTGGCCGACATCCAAGGTGGCGTCGCGAGCGATTGGCGCGTCTGGCTTTCCCAACTCGTCAACTTGCTCGGCGTGCCCATCGCCATGCTCGACAAGCTGGTGCTGGTCGTTCCCGCCGTCGCGTTTTGGCTGATTTTCGCGCTCGCGCTGCTTGATCCAAGTAGTCTCATCCACACACTCACCGCGATCAGCAACGCCTCACCTGGTGAGATCCGGCACGGCATGACCAATGTCCTGACCGCACTGCTCATGCTCGGCATCATGTTCGTCGCGCTCACCTGGATCTTTCAGGGCTACACGTTCGGCCTTCGCAATGTGGCCAGCGAAGAATTCGGCCACCGGCTGCGCCGCCGCCTCAACATCAACGCGGTGGGTGAACTGCGCATCGCACGTATCGCGGACGGCCGCCGCAGCCTCTACAGCCCGGACATGGTCGGGTGGCTTCGCTCGCGCGCCGCGGCGCGCTGGACCGCGCGGGACGCCACAGGAACAAAACGCTGAACGTGCTGGATCGGCACATCGGCCTACGCCGATCCTGATATGACGCGCTCTACAACGGATGCCGAATAGACAGGGCACACCATGCAGCGGATCAAGATCACGCTCGAAATGCATCCAGACGATTACCAGCGGATGCGAGAGGCGGCACAAAGTGCGCAAATGCCGGAGCCGGCATTTTGCGCGCTGGCCATCCACAAGGGTGTCAAGGTGCTTCTCAGCGACCAGGCCGCCATGAATGCACTGCTCCATCCGCTCGATGCCGGAGCCACGCAATGATGCCGCGCCGCCTGCTTCCGCTGCTGTCCGGTCTGGCGCTGGCCAGCGTCGCCACGTTCTGCCCGATCGTCAGCTACGCCGAGGGCGTGTCCCTGCAGAACACCGGCACCGTGACCGTCTACTTTTCG
The DNA here is from genome assembly GCA_919592095.1 of Ralstonia syzygii subsp. syzygii. Classification (GTDB taxonomy): domain Bacteria; phylum Pseudomonadota; class Gammaproteobacteria; order Burkholderiales; family Burkholderiaceae; genus Ralstonia; species Ralstonia syzygii. The sequence continues at coordinate 35,259 of CAKKOY010000011.1, forward strand.
CCTGGCGGCGGTGCCGCCGAGGCCATCGCGCAGGCCATTCAATCGGCACGCACGCGCGTGTGGCTCGCGGGATATGAGTTCACGCACCCGCGCATCGCCCGGGCGCTCGTGCAAGCGGCAGATCCTCGCCGGCACGTCGACGTGTGCATCGTGCTCGATCAGGGCAATGCTTGGTCGACGTACACCGCCGCGAATTACCTGGCGCGCGCTGGCGTGCCGGTTCGCATCGACTGGACACACCCGCTCATGCACCAGAAAACCATCATCATCGACGATGGCGTCTTGGGCCTGGGCAGCATGAATTTCACCCGCGCCGGCGACGAGAAAAACTCCGAGAACTGGAATGTCTTCCGAGGCAATCCGCAGCTCGTGCAGGTGTACGCCCAGACCTTCCTGCAGCTGCATGCACAGTCGACACCGTATGCAGCTCGATAGAGCCGCAAACCGAAAGGGAGCGCGAGCATGACGACCTACACGATTGCCCAGATTGAACACGCCATCAATTACTGGCGTGCCGCAGAGCCCGGCGGCGAGTTCGCGCTGAATGCTCACGCTCGCGCGCTCGCCAGCATCTACGGCCTGATGATCTATCGAGGCGATGCGCAGATTGCCGTTGCCGATCTCACCACGGCCCAGCTGGAGGCCCTGGCCGCTGCGCCGATCGCGCAATCGTCGCCAAGCTAGGCGCCGCAATGACGGCGACCGCACCCGGGCCATCGGTCGCCCCTGCCTTCAAGGGTTTTCCATGAAAACGACACCCAATGATGTTCCGGGGCGTCCGCCAGCAGGCGGGCGAGTGGAGGCAGCAGCCGACACGCCCCCCAGCGACGCCGGCCAGCCGGCCGCCGTCGCTGCGCTGGGCGTCATCATCGCCAATGATCGCGATCTGCGATCGCTCACCTGGTTGCGCGAACACGTCGGCGACGCTGCCATCGAGGCGGCCGTCGCGCAGCTCGCTGGCCAGCGACGGCCCTACGTCTCCAACGTGGCGAAAGCGCTGGGCATCGAGATCCCCAGCTCGCTTGCGCTGACCGGCGTAGACACCGCCCGCGCCCGCATCGCGGCGCTGCGCGCGCTCATCAAGAAGAAGTGACCACGCAGCCTTGCGCCGGCACGCCGGCGGCAAGAAAAAAGCGAGAGGGGTGAACCCTCTCGCTTCGGTGCTGCGTTGGCTATTTGAGCCGATTCCCGTGCGTCTCACGGCGTTGCTTTCTGCGTCCAGGCATTGTCATCCAGTGCCTGTTGTGCCTTCGCTTGTGTGGTGAAATATTCCACGCGACTCGCGTGAGCACGGACCCGCATCGTCAGCCGTACCAATGTAGAAACCGGCATTGGATTTGAGCACTTGCAACGGCAGCTGAATGTTGCAGTACTGCTGGGCCAACAAACCAAACGAGTGAGCCATGATGGATCTCCAAAGTTAAGTAGAGCCATCCGGGAGCGTCGATCGACGCCCCACGAATAGCGGAACGTCGATCAATGCCTGGTCATTCTATAACTTGCACTTTGGAAATGTCACAAGAAAAAACGGGGAGAGCTTTCGCCCTCCCCGCTTGTGCGGCTATGTAGCCTTTCCCGCTTGTTGCCTGACGACTTCGCACCTTCATTCCCAGCTGGGTTTCATGGTGATTTTGCCGTCCATCCAATAGCACCCCATCAGCTTCAGCTCACAACCAGCTCGATGCAAGCGGCTCAGCCGTTGTATCCAGGCCGGCATTCTGAACCACCAGTGCAATAGCAGTTGAGGATAGGCATCCGAGATCATCCAAAGAGGCCCTTGGCAATTGTGCGTTTGCGCATTGAACCAAAGCGACCCAACACACGTGCCTTTTCTGGTGTACAGCGTCAACGACCAAGCTGCGTCCGGATGACTTGGAAGCGCATCCAGAATCGCCCAGACCGTACCAGCTCCTCTGCCGATCTGTATTGCGCCCTTCATGATCCAAGAGCCATATGCCTCGCTGCTCTCAGGGCGAAACGCAGACCCTTCGGACAGGCAGGACAGGTTCAGCTCGACTTCAGGGGTAAGAACTGCAGACAACATGATGGCCTCCAATGAAAAAAAGCCATCCGGGAGCGTCAATCGACGCCCCACGAATGGCGGAACGTCGATCAACACGAGGCAATTCTACGACTGCGGTTTCTGTGCGCAAGCATGACGCCGAGCTGGTGGTCCGTTGGTTGCCAGGCGATCAATCGTTCCTCCTGGGCGTCTCCCTGCGCTTCGCTTCGGGCCGGGCTCTCGTGCTGCGCATCGAGCCAGGCTGCGCCCGTCTCGCCCCTGGCGGGCTTCCATCCCTGACGCAGCAGCTGGCCCCTGGCCATCTGCGCGCTTCGCTTACCCCCTGTTGTGGCGCTCCTGCAGGAGCGCGATCGGACGAGCGGCAGCAACGCCCGCGCCAGGGCCAGGCCCGCGCCAGCGCTGCGCACTGTCACGCGCCCGGCTTGTCCTGTCACGGCCCTTGCCATTGCCGCGCGAGGGTGCCGGCATCCGCCGCGCCAGCGCGCCGTGCGCACTGTCACGTCGGCCGCTTCTCGGCCCCCTCGAAAACCGGCAGCACGCAGCCCGTCAGCCGCGTCTGCATCCCCCCACAACCCCCACACCAGGGTGAGGGGGACTTGTGGGGGGATGCAAAGACGACGCGGCCGACAGGCTGCGTTTCGTGCTGCCCACACACCACCCATCCCCAACCCCTTCCCATGAGGGAAGGGACATCTCCCACCCCCCGCCCGCCCCAGGGCGGGAGCGAGGAAGGCCCGAGCGAGAGGATCGCTCTCAACCCTTCAACCGTCTCGGAGAACGCTATGGAAATGATTTCTTCGCCGCAGGAAGCGGCTACCAGCCTCATCGCAACGCAGGTGCAGGACGGCGACCGCCTCGCCTTCCTGCCCGCCATGTTTGGCATGCGCTTGATGATCCGCGGCGAGATGTTGGTGTACGCCTGGCTTGGCCGCTTGTCGCCGGACTACACCGGCGGCTATTGGAACTTCTACCGGGTCTCCAACGGCGGTTACTACCTGGCCCCGCAGGCTGACAAGCCGCTGCGCATCAGCGTCGATGGCAATGGCTTCAGCGGCGAGGCCTCCGCCGACGCGGCGGGCATGGCCACACACCAGACCGTCATCGACCGTTGGCCAACCTGACGCGCCGGTGAGGCGCCAGCGGTGCCGGCGTCTCACCGGATGGCACCTGTGGTGCCATCACCAGGTGCTGCCGCTGTGCGGCACCACCTGGTGCGCGGCGGACATGAAAAAAGCGGGAGCCGATTGGCTCCCGCTTTCTTGTTGTGTGCTGCAGACGCTGGAAGGCATCAACGCCACCAGCTGCACCGCGGCGCAGCTGGCGCGCGGAACGGAATACCTTGGATAGCACCTGTCACACCAGGTGATGGCAGGGACAGAGGCGCGGGGCTCTCCCGGTTCAGCGCCGGCGCCGCCGGCACGCACCAGGTGCATGCGCACCTGGCGAGCCGCCCGGCACTACGCGGCCATCGTTGCATCGTCGTCGGTCTTCTTCCACGACGCGAAACTGTTGTCTATCTTCGTGTGGCAGGTGTACAGCTTCGAGGCAATCCGACCTGGCATGTAGGCGATCGCAATACGCTCGGGCAGATTCAGCAACGTGTTGCGAGAAACCACCGCCTGTTCAACTTTCCCCACCATCCGATTGCCTTCCCATTGCTCGCCCCCGTGCTGGTTCGCCTTCGTCTGCTCACGTTGCACCACGTTGAGCCATTGGCCGGCTGACAGGTTTTCCGCCCACTCGGCTGTCCGCTCGTCGGCGGCGCGGTAGACAAACTTGATCGGCGTGTTGACCTCGAATTCCCGCGCAAGCGCCTTGCCATCGAGGCGCTTGTCGTCGGGCGCTTCCAGGTTGGCGATCGACTGCGCGGCCAGCAGCATGTTGCACTGGTTCTGTCGGATCGTGGCCAGCGCCTCGTTGATTTCCGCGCAGGCCAGGAACTTCAGCTCGTCGATGCCGAGCACCACGTGCGCCGGTCGCGCTGCATCGAGCCGCTTGATTTCCGTCACCAGCTCGGAGATGTATGCCTTGGTCGCGGCCTTGACAACCGGGTCGGCCAGGTCACCACGGATGTACACGATGGCGTTGTTCATCAAGCAGGCTTCGATCGAGTGGCCCTTGCGCTTCCCGGACTGCGAGAACGTATCGACCCGCGCCCATTCACGCAAAGAATCGCGCAACGTCGACAGATTGTCGCGTCCGGTCTCGGCGTTTTTCTTCACATACTCCAGCAGCGATTTGATCGTGCCGTCGGTGTTTTCGAGCGCGTCATCGAGTAGGCCGCGCTCCTTTGCCTTATGCACATCGGCGTCGGTGCCGAACGACTCCAGGTTGAACGCACGCACGATGCGCGTGCGCCGTTGCCGGAACGCACCGCCAAGAAACGGATGCCAAACGCCTTTGCCTTCCGGATTCAGATCCAGGTAGACGAAGCGGCGGCCGGCCGCCTTCGCTTCGTTCTGCAAGAGGAACGGCAACCAGTTGTCACCCTTCGGATCGACGTAAAAGATGCCAAAACCATTCCGGATGCATTGCTTGAAGATGCTCTGCAGCACGATGCCTTTGCCGTAATTGGTCGGGCCAAGGATCGCGTGGTGCGTTGTGCGAAACCGATCCAGATCGAAATAGATAGGCTGCTCATTCTCGTCCAAGCCATAGAAAATCTTGCCGTTGACAAAGTAGTCTTCCGGGCTGAACTCCTTCGCTTTGAGCGTCGCGACTTCCTCGCGCGCATCGACCAGCTTGTCGGTTTCCTGCGTGATTCGAAGCGTTCGCCAATACTTTGAAAGCACAGGAACAGCGTAGCGATCCCACAGGAAGCGAAGCACCAGGCCGGCCGCGAACGCTCCCACGACCATCATCCAGTAACGGCCAAGGCGATCGGCACCCCACGCCAGGAACGCAGCGGATGCTTCTCCTGAAGACGTGTCCGCCGAGAGCACGAAGGTGCAATACACCAACAGCGGTAGTGCCAAGATGCCGCAAAGCGCGGTGTATGCCGCCACTTTGCGGACCCACAACACAAGATGAGAGACGAAAGATTCCTCGTCGTCTTTCAGCGTCCAGGGGACAGGGTGTACCAGTCCGACCGTGAACAACGCCACAGCGAGCACGACCCAATACCACGGACTTGACCAGGCCAGCATTGCCATCAACGCCTTGCCGATCGCTGCGTGCAACTCAAGGTGTCCGAACATACGTCTACCTCATCTCGTTAGAAACGTTGAAACCGGAGGGGGAAATCCCCCTCCGGTTTAGGCCAGTCAACTGCAAATAGAGCACAGCAGATCCGCCATAAGGCGTCACCACTGGACCGGGTAGATAACGGTCTACGGCCGTACTGCAAGCCAATGGTTTCCCACACCATCGACCCTGACGCGGGCTTGTGGCCCGTTTGACAATTGACGCTCCGGATCAACGCCCGGGTTGCCACAGCGAGCACGACGCGGTAGCGCCGGACCACTGATTGCCAACAGCGAAAACATCGCTGTCCTGCCCACCGGCCTGAACGCTGCCGGGTTGACTTTGCGGCGCCGAGGCGCCCACTGCTGTACTGCAATCAGCCCGTACCGCTGGGCTGACTTCACCGCCGATCCAACTGCGATCGGCGTGCCGAGACAGCCCTGGTGGACCGTCGCTTTTGCTGCCACCGGCCCCATACGAGCGACCGAACTGCCTGCCGATCCAACTGCGATCGGTTTGACTCCAGCTCACTGCGCTGGCTTGCAGACTGACGCCGGCACCGCTAAGCGGTGCCGTTGCCGATGCCGGGTATCCGCCCGGCCGGGTGTTGGCAATTGCCATCTTCGTAGCTCCTTTTTCAAGGGTTCAATTACACGTTGGAGGACACCGGATTACCCATCCGGTCCGGGCGCGGGTACCAGCCGCGCCCGTTCCAACAACCACCGCGGGAACCACCCCGCTAACTTCACACTGCGTACGCCGCAGTCTTTCGGACAGGCTTGCGCCTGCTGTTTGCGCTTCAGACGAATCGCGACAAACAGCTACGCGGCTTGCGCCGCGCGACCCTACTCAACCACTCTCCCTCGCATAGCCACCGGGTTACCAGCCCGGTTATGGCCTTAGCGATTCCCACGTTAGTGCAACGCTACTGACGCCAAACTGCGCGCCAGAACATCACGCCTGCGCCTCCAGCAACAACAGTGAGGTGTTCCCTCTCACCCAGTAGGTTTTCAGCGGCCCGAGATTCCAAAGCGGCTCGCTTACCTGTTGCGCCATCAACAGCTTCGTCTTCAGACAGGCTTGATGCTCCACCACATAGCGACCTCTTCGGCCGCATTTACACGCTTAAGCTATACAGCGACCCCACCAGCTTTCGCCGGTAGGTGCCGCGTGCGCCAGGTTTCCCCTTGCACGCCTGCGCCCTTTCGGAACGCCTCAGCAGCCTACGTGTGTGGCACAGGTTCTACGGTCTCCCGCAGCCCCTGGGCGGTGCTAACGACGGTGCGAACAGCCACCGTCTACCGCTTTCACGCTACACAGGAACTCAGCGCATTTCCTCGCTGAGCCCGTTTCCGTGTCGCCCAAACTCGCCCCTCTCGGGGATTGAGTCGAAGGACGGAGTTACACCGTCCAGCGCTCGTCGTAGTCGTACCAGCGCCATTACGCGCATACGACTTCGGCGTACTCGACGCGGGTGGTAAGCCCGCATCTAGAGCCATACAGCTTCGTGTGAAGTGAGTGGAATTTTGGGGATGGTCAGCCCCCAAAACGTCGCGGTGGTCTGCCCCCAATCCGTGTAATTTCGCTCGCGCGCAATTACCACTTCGGGCGACCGTCCTGTACTGCAAAGGGTTGGTCGCCCTCGTGCTGCATTGCTGGCCGCTTGTGGCGGTCAGCAATCACATTGTAGCGTGATATGTTGGCCGCACGCGCTACGTGTGAAATCTCTTATAATCAGGTTGGAACGCGATGCGTTCCAACTGACTGGAATGCCTTGCCTAGGTTGGATTTTCATTATATTGGAATCGATTTGCAGGAATGGCCGTCAGGCCGTTTCGGCAAATCGCTAGATAAGGGCGTGTACACGCTCTCTTTTTGTGCATGCGCCCGACGACTTTTTTTGTCATCCGATACAAGACACTTCTGATGCAACGCCTGCTGGATGCCGTCCGGCATGGCTACCACCACTACACGTCCGGGCAGGTCCCGGCCGAGAAGGCGTTGGCGTTCTGCCAGAAGTTCGCGGAACGCTATGACGTTGCGCTGAACCGTGACCAGCGGGCCTACCGCAAGCGGCTCGGCAAAGGCAACGCCCGCCTGGTCCTGGCGGACCTGGCCAAGAGCGGGGTGCTCCACTGGTTCCTGCTCGTGTCCGAGGGGGATCATCCCGCCAGGCAGCAGGAGCCGCTACGGGATGCCCTGGATTCGAGTACACGCATCCGCGTGGATGACTACGAACTCCTACGCTTGCCGCGTGATCGGAAGCATGGCGGTGGCGTACGCCTGACCTGGCGCATGACCAACCAGCGCTTTGACACATGGCGCGCGGCCATGCGCCAGCTCGCCCGCTCGTCGCGGGCGGAGCAGGAAGTGCCGGCCGTCATCCTCTCGCTGTTCAAGACGCCGGGCTTCAGCGCAACCCGCGTCCAGGTCGGCAAGTTGGTCGCCGGACTCACCGGCGAATGGGAACGCGCCGGCCGAGATCCGGCCGCGCTTGTCTTGCCGCCCGCCCTACCCTACGTTCGGCGTGTCGCCGACGACGATTACACCGTCATCGATTGGTTCAAAGACCAGGAGGAAAAGAAGCATGGAGAATCCGAAGCAGCATGACAACGACGGGCTCGTTGTACTCCCCGCCGCTCCCGGCCAGGCGGTAGAACCCGACACCGTCGTCTTTACGCGCGCGGAATGGGAGGCCGACGACGAGTCGGAAGCCTTCGGCGTGCGCAAGATCGTGCCCAAGGCCAAAGAGAAGACGCCGGGGGTCAAAGCCGTGCTGGTCTTCCATGAGAGCTTCCTGCGCGCCAAGCGGCGGATGAAGGAATGCACCTTCATTCGCCCAGTCATCGATCTGCCGGAAATCATCAGCGCCATGATCGACGTCTGCGACGCCGATCCTGTCGTCATGGAGAAGGTTGGCAAGAAGATGCTCGAACGCCGGGCACAGCAACTGGCTGAGCTGCAGAGTGGCGTCAAGTTCGCCCCGAGCAGTGAGCGGCAATCCGGCTAGGCCTGGACCCTATTGGGACATTTTCCGGGTTGCGATTCCACGCGGCCGGGAGCCGGCCGCGCCGGTGGCCAACGCCGCCGGCTGGGCGCCCGCAGAAACGTATTGGGACATTTTCCGGGTTACGGGCGGCACTGCCAGTGTTGCAGCGAGCCCTTGCTAACCTCCCGGCCAAGCGATCGGGACACCGTATTGGGACATTTTCCGGGTTGGCCTCTGACGCTGGCCACAGCAGGCCTGGCGGCCGGTTGTGGCCCGCGTGTCCTCCTAGGCGGGGCCTATTGGGACATTTTCCGGGTCAACGCCGGCGGGGCACGCCCCTACCGGCCATGGATGGCTAGGCCCGCCCCGACTGGGACAGGGCTATTGGGACATTTTCCGGGTGATGGCAGCGGCACCTGGTGCCGCCGCCGCTCAGAACAGCGCCCCTTGGGAGGAGACGCGAAACCGGAAGTCCAGCTTGACGACTTTGCGGCCGGCCGTCTCGGACTCCCATTCGATGTGCAGGCCGTTTTTCTCCCGCAGCTCCTTCACGGCCGGCTCGATGACACGCTTGCGCAAGTCCTTGAAGTTCTTGCGCTGACTCTCCGAGGCGTCCATTGCCCGGTGGAACTCCTCGATCGTGGGCGTGTAGCGGCCTGTGGCTGCCCAGGATTTGAAGCATTCGAACAGGCGCCAGGCGTAGACCGAGCGCAGCGCGGCCGCCTGGCGGAGCTTGTAGGTCGTGAATTCCTGGCGCAAGCCAAACAGGTGCGGCACCACTTCCTGGAACCAGACCAGCTCGATCCAGCCCTCCCCCTTGTGGTACTTCGCGCTACCAACCCAGCGGAACTTGAATTCCTCCAGCCCTTTGCGGGTTTCCTTTACCGTGCGGATGTACCGGTTGAACAGGCTGTCGCTGGCGCCCTGCAGCTGCTCGTAGGCCGTGTTCGCGTCCACGCCAAAGGCCTCGGCGTACTCGGCGGCGGAGAGCCGCACCCGCCAGGCGCCTTCCCGGCGCAGCTCGACAAACGGGATCGAGTCGTTCTTCGCGATGCATGCTGCAATTAACCGCTTTTCGGCGAGCGTCAGGCTATGTGCTGCCCGCGTGAGCGCGTTGCTCATGGTGACGTTGCGCTCGGCCAGCGCCGGCTCGCTGTACGCGACCGGCTTGTCTTCCTCGACTAACATTGGGTCAGCTTCCGGGTTATTGGGACATGGAAAAACATAGCCCAATCAGCGCATTGGGTCAACAACTTTTGAGCGCCACCTGTGGATGACGCCCGGGAAATGCCCCAATGCGCCTGTGGACAGCACCCGGAAAAAGACCTAAAAACCCGGAAAATGACCCGCCATAGCCCGGAAAAAGGCCCAATAGGCCCGGAAAATGTCCTAATGAGGCCGTTTTTCCTGTTTTTAATCAATGAGTTGCGCCGTCTAAAACGATTTAAAAACGGTAAAACGTAAACCAAAAACGCGCGTGCAAGGCTCCCTTATGGATAACTGCGGCGCCGCGACCTCAACCCCACCCGGCCGCTACGCGGCCACCCATGAGGGTTGTTTCATCTACGCCCCGCAAGCGGGGCTATCACGCGCGCAAGCGCGCTTGTCGACCCCGATCGCCAGCACTACCTCAGAACCGGATTGCCCCGGCTACGCCGGGTCGGCGCTCTCCCCACGCCTCCGGCGCGGGTCCCCAAGCGCCTCAATCCGGGCGCGACGGCGCGCGCAGACACGTTTCCGCTCATCAAAAGCAGATTGCTTGCAGAGAGAGGGTCTGCAACCGCGAGGGCTCTAGGACGCGTATACGGGCCGCCAGAGCGATTTTTTCCTACCGGTTGACCCTCGGGGGTGTCCGAAGCGAATCGGAGCGGCAAAGGAAAGCGCCGAAAGCGAAAAACATAGGGCGTGTACACGCTCTCATTGCCACAATGGGCAGCACATTCCATCGGGAGGGGAAGCTGATGCGCCATGCAAACCGTGAAGCTTGGCTGAACTACGTTGCGCGCCGCATGGCGCCTATGTTCGCGACGCTCAACGCCCCGCTGCCCGACCGGATTCGGATCGCCATCGGGTTCACGTCAACCGGCCAGCGCGGCAAGCGGATCGGCGAGTGTTGGGACACGACCTGCAGCGAGGATGGGCACTTTGAGATCTTCATCCGTCCCGACCTGGTGGAGTCGGCCGACTTGATGCCCATGCAGGTCGCCGCGATCCTCGCGCACGAGCTCGTGCACGCCGCGGTCGGTTTGGATGCTGGCCATCGCAAGCCCTTCCGGGATGTCGCGGTCGGGATCGGGCTCAAGGGGCCAATGCGATCAACCACGGCCGGACCGCAGTTTGAGGCAAAGGTCGCGCCGATCTTGGACGAGGCTGGGCCGTTGCCACATGCGCGACTGCGAACCAGGCCGGACGCAGACAGCTCGGACGATGGCGAGGAGCCCGGCATCAAGACGACGGCGCCGAAGAAGCAGACTCGCCGGCACATCAAGTGCAAGTGCGGCAGCTGCGGCTACACGGCGCGGACTTCGCGGAAGTGGCTGGATCTCGTTGGAGCGCCCCTCTGCCCTAAGCACGGCGCCATGGCGGTGTGCGCGCAGGACGATGGCCAGGACTAGCGGTTGAGTGAAATCTCAGCGCATCAACTCTGTTGAGTTACTGAAAAACTCAACTCAAAAGAGTGGCGCGATTACACAACTCATCAACTCAAATGAGTTGATTTCCTGCTGCTCTACTCCTATACTTAACTCCGTTACTCAACTCAAATGAGGTGATGATGTGAGCATGATCGTGCTTGTGGCAGCAGAGAAGGGCGGTACGGGGAAATCGACCATTGCCAGCAACATCGCTGTGCACCTAGTGCGCCAGAACGTCGATGTTGTCCTGGTCGACACCGATGGCCAGGCGACCTGCGCTCGGTTTTCGGAGCGACGCGACGAGGCTGGTCTCGGTCCAGCGGTGCCGTGCATCCAGCGCACCGGCGACGTGGCGGCGACGCTGCGCGATTTGTCGCGGCGCTACCAGGTGATCGTGGTGGATGCCGGCGGCCGCGATTCCCGCGAAATGCGCTCGGCGATGGCGGTCTCCAACCTGTTGCTGGTGCCTACCCGCGCCAGCCAAGCCGATCTGGAGACGTTGCCGAAGGTCAACGAGCTCATCAGCTTGGCCCGTGGCCTGAATCCCGAGCTGAAGGCCTTCGCGGTGCTGTCGATGGCACCCTCCAATCCGACCATCCGAGAGGTGGACGACGCGCGTGAGGCACTAAGCCAGTTCGATCAGCTCGAACTCGCGGACACCATCATCCGCGATCGGAAGGTCTACCGTGATGCGTTACTCAACGGAAATGGAGTGGTTGAGTTGAGTAATTCCCAGGCGTGCGCCGAAATCCAGCTGCTCGCCCAGGAATTCTTTGAGGTCGCCGCATAGGCATGTGTTTTTGAGTAACAACTCTTCTGAGTTACGCAAATGAGTAAATTCAAGATTGCCCCCAAGAGTCCCGACGCCGGAAAGCCGGTGTCGCGGGACGAGTTTGTCTCCGGCGCCGCGATGGTCCAGTCGCAAGTTGGTAGCCGGCCCCTCAAGCCAGTGCGCGTGAATTTCGACTTGGACCCGGACGAGCATCGGCGTTTGAAGATCCGGGCGGTCGAGGCGGGCGTTTCCATTGCCGATCTCGTGCGTGGCCTGATCCGCAAGGAGATCAGTTAGTTCATATGCAACTCAACGGTTTAACTCAATAACTCAACTCATGGGAAGGGTATGACCAAGATGACGGATGCTGAACGAGCCGCCCTCGAACGCCTGATCGCGCATGCAAAACGCGATAGCGGGCAGAGCCGACGTGTCGCCGATTTTCTGTTGGCATGGTGGAACCCAGGCCAGTGCGGCGGATTTGATATCACGGCGGCCTGGGGCCTCGATGACGAGATCGTGGACGACGTGGTGGTCGTGTTTGGCTATGCGGCACGTAACCAACACTACCCGGACACCTTGGGCTATGGCGCGCAGTTTGAGGCCATCGTCAGGGAGTGGCGCCCGGAACTGGTATCTGAAGACGAGTTGGCCAAGCCGGCATAACGAAAGGAAGACGCAAAAATGGTTAAGGATCTCGGAATTCATCCGCCCAACATTCTCATTCTCGATAGCGTGACCTTCTGCGTGGACTTCGCCAAGGTTACCGTCGAAGGCGGCGTTGTTGCATAAATCCGGTCGCCCGCGCGCGGCATGATGACGTTTACGCGCAACGGTCTGGGCAGATGGCGCGGTAAACAATCCGGCTGGCTGCGTAGATTGTCGTCTTTTGCCGGAAAGATGCGCAGGGACACACACAAGCGAGCCGAGCCCAAGGGCACCTATCGGGTCAAGAACTGGGCGCAGTACAACGCTGGCCTGATTGCCAGGGGAGA
>CAKKOY010000012.1 GCA_919592095.1 Ralstonia syzygii subsp. syzygii
GGCTTGGCGTGCGCGTCAGTCAATCGAGCAGGTGCTGGCATGGTCGCGATGGCGGCGCGCGCATCAGTGGCGCGCTCAGCAGTGTCACTACCGGGCGCGGGGATGTGCTCCTCCATTTTGAACTACGGCTGTAGTACTAGATCAACGGGCGGCGATCACGCCGTCGAACCTCCGTGCGCGCCCAAGGGCCGTCGTCGGGTCGGCCAGCGCGCCGTCGGCAGGCCATCGAACGAGATCTTCATGAAACGACTGCACGTCCTGCTGCCAGCTACCGCCACCCTCATCGCCCTCGCCAGCCCTGTCCACGCACAATGGGCCTGGCAGTGGCGCGACGCCAAGGGCCAGATGGTCTACAGCGACGTCGCGCCGCCGCCCTCCATCCCGCCAAGCCGCATCATCCGCAACCCGAACGGGCAGATGACCACGGCGTACGAAGCCCTGTCCGCGCCGGCCTCCGGCGCGAAAGCCGCCGACCCGAAAGCGCCCGCCAAACCCGGCCAGCCGGCCTCGGGCGTCGCTGCAACCGACCCTGAAGCCGAACTGCGCAAGCGCCTGGCCGATCGCGCCAAGCGCGAACAAGAAGACACGCAGAAGGCCGAACAGGCCCAGCGCCGCCAGGCCGAATGCGAACGCCTGCGCAACGAAACCGCGTATCTGCAAGGCGGCCGCCGCTATGCCACACCGCAAGCGGACGGTTCGCTCTCTTATATGGATGATGCGCAGCGCGCCGCCGCCATCCAGCGCAACCAGTCCGACCTGAGCACGAACTGCAGCTGAAACCGCTATTCGGTCACATCATCCTCCGGCGGCGTCTCGTTGTGCAGCCACATCTGCCCCTCGCGCGTGCCCGTCGTGCGCACGCGCTGCACGCGGCGCCGGCGCGCGGCCTTCGGGTCGGCGATCAGCGGGCCGGTGATCTCCACCCGGTCGCTCGCATGCAGCAGCGCATCGGGCGTCTTGCGCTTGCCGTAGACGCCCAGCCGGCAGGTGTCGATCGACAAGCCGGCGCCTTCCAGCAAGCCGGACGCGCGCACGGCATCCGCCACCGTCGCCGCGACACTTACCTGCACCCGCACCAGCCTTGGCGGCGCGACCGTCGCCAGGCACACCATCACATCGATCCGCTCAGGATTCGCCATAGACCGCCTCGGCGCGCTTGACGAAGGAATCGACGAAGGTGTTGGCGATCATGCTGAACACCGGGCCGATCAGCTTTTCCAGGATGACGCTGGAAAATTCGTAGTGCAGGTGGAAGTTGATCTTGCACGCATTGGCGCGCAGCGGCGTGAACTGCCAGAAGCCGGTGAATGCCTTGAACGGCCCGTCGGCGAACGTCATATCGATGCGGGTGGGCCGCGTCTGCGTGTTGCGCGTGCGGAAATACTGGTGGATGCCCTTGAAGGCGATGTCGACGCGGGCATCGAGCGAGGTGTCGCTTTGCTCGTAGATATCCACGCCGCCGCACCATGGCAGGAAGCTCGGATAGTCCTTGACGTTGGTGACCAGGTCGAACATCTGTTCGGCCGAGTAACCGATCAACACCGTTTTCTCAACGTCTGCCATGCGCCATCCGAAAGCTTTACCCACCGCGTTCCTGTCGCTGGCCCTCTTGGGCCTGCGGCGGATTTGTTAAACTTGCCATTTTATCGCAGCGCATCCTACGCGCTAACCGCCACATCCCAGTATGACCATCGCCGAAAACAAGAAAGCCTTTTTCGATTACTTCATCGAAGAGCGCTACGAGGCGGGCATCGCACTCGAGGGCTGGGAGGTGAAGGCCATCCGCGCCGGCCGCTCGCAGATCAAGGAAGGCTACGTCGTCATCCGTGACGCCGAGCTGTTCCTGATCGGGGCGCACATCAGCCCGCTGCAATCCGCCTCCACGCACGTCAAACCAGACCCGACACGCACCCGCAAGCTGCTGCTGCACGCCGAAGAAATCAAGAAGCTGATCGGCAAGGTCGAGCAGCGCGGCTACACGCTCGTGCCGCTCAACCTGCACTACGCGCGCGGACGCGTGAAGTGCGAGATCAGCCTGGCCAAGGGCAAGAAGCTCTACGATAAGCGCGAGACCGAGAAGAATCGCGACTGGCAGCGCGAGAAGGCGCGGCTCATGCGCGGGAAGACCTGATCCGCCTCACATCCCGCCTCAGGCAGCCGGCCGCTGCTGCTTCACGATCTGCAGCGCTGACGCAATCATCGTGCTCAGGTCGCCCAGGTTGCCGGGCACGATCAGCGTGTTGCCCTGCTTGGCCAGATTGCCGAATGCCGCCACATATTCCTCGGCCACCTTCAGGTTGACCGCGTCGATGCCGCCTTCGGTGCGGATGGCCTGACCGACCTTCTGGATCGCCTGCGCGTTGGCCTCGGCCACCGCCAGAATGGCCGCCGCTTCGCCCTGGGCCTTGTTGATGGCGGCCTGCCTCTCCCCTTCGGACTTCTGGATCGCAGCCTCACGTGCGCCGGAGGCCAAGTTGATCTGCTCCTGGCGCTTGCCTTCGGAAGCCGCGATCAGGGCACGCTTCTCGCGCTCGGCGGTGATCTGCGCCTGCATCGCATGCAGGATCTCCTTGGGCGGGGTCAGGTCCTTGATCTCGTAGCGCAGCACCTTCACACCCCAGTTGGAGGCGGCCTCATCCAGCGCATTGACCACGCTGTGGTTGATGAACTCGCGCTCCTCGAAGGTCTTGTCCAGCTCCAGCTTGCCGACCACCGAGCGCAGCGTGGTCTGCGCCAGCTGCGTGATGGCGATGACGAAGTTGCTGGAGCCATATGACGCCCGCATCGGATCGGTGACCTGGAAGTACAGAATGCCGTCCACCTGCAGCTGGGTGTTGTCCTTGGTGATGCAGATCTGGCTCGGCACATCCAGCGGGATATCCTTGAGCACGTGCTTGTAGGCCACCCGGTCGACAAACGGCAGCACGATATTGAGCCCCGGCGACAGCGTCGCGTGGTACTTGCCGAGCAGCTCCAGGATCCACGCGTGCTGCTGCGGCACGATCTTGATGCTCTGCGCGATCAGCACGATGGCGGCAAACAGGACGATGAGCGCGAGAGTCCCCAGCTCGAACATAAAACCTCCGGTCGATGGAAAAGATTATTTGGGCGCGACGACCAGCACGTTGCCGCGCACCTCGACGATGCGGAATTCGCCGCCGGCGACCAGTGCTTGCGGCGCCAGCTCGACATCCCATTCCGCACCGCGATACTGCACGCGCGCGCGCCGCTCGGGTGACCACGCATCCACGCGCAGCACCTCGCCGATATCCAGGTTGACGTTGCGATTGCGGGCGGCATTCTCGCGCGTGACACGGCCGAAGCGCGTACGCCGCAGCCCCGCGATGCCGACCACGGCAACCAGCGCGGCCAGGACGGCTTGCGCCGGGAACCCCAGCCCGGCCAGGGCGGACAGACCACCCGCCAGCAGCCCGATGGCCACCATCAGCAGGTAGAACGTCCCCGTCATCAGCTCGCCGATGACGAGCAGCACCGCCAGCGTGAACCAGACGATCTCTTGCGCCGACATGCTCCCTCTCCCAACAAAAAACCCCCGCGACGATGCACGTCGGCGGGGGCTTGCCGCTCGGCCCCCGCCAGCGTTGGACGCCGCCGGGTACTTCGCGTTCTTGTCGGCGCACACCCGTCAGAATGCGCACCGTTTCTGCAGCAGGATCAGGCCGAACCCAGCGTCTGCCAGGTGTCGATCACCGAATCCGGGTTCAGCGAGATGGACGAGATGCCTTCCTTGGCCAGCCACACGGCAAAGTCCGGGTGGTCGGACGGGCCCTGGCCGCAGATGCCGACATACTTGCCCATCGACTTCGCGGTCGAAATGGCGCGCGACAGCATGAACTTGACCGCAGGATCGCGCTCGTCGAAGTCCTTGGCCAGCAGTTCCATGCCGGAATCGCGGTCCAGGCCCAGCGTCAGCTGCGTCAGGTCGTTCGAGCCGATCGAGAAGCCGTCGAAGTACTCCAGGAACTCCTTCGCCAGGATCGCGTTGGACGGCACTTCGCACATCATGATGAGGCGCAGGTCATTCTCGCCGCGCTTCAGACCGTACTTGCCCAGCAGATCGACCACCATGGCGGCCTGACCCAGCGTGCGCACGAACGGCACCATGATCTCGACGTTGGTCAGGCCCATCTCTTCGCGCACGCGCTTCATGGCGCGGCACTCCATCTCGAAGGCCTCAGCGAAGTCTTCGGCGATGTAGCGCGAGGCGCCGCGGAAGCCCAGCATCGGGTTTTCCTCGTCCGGCTCGTAGCGCGAGCCACCGATCAGCTTCTTGTACTCGTTCGACTTGAAGTCGGACAGACGCACGATCACGGGCTTCGGATAGAACGCCGCCGCGATGGTGGCGATGCCCTCGGCCAGCTTGTCGACGTAGAACGCGCGCGGGCTGGCATGGCCGCGGGCCACGCTTTCCACGGCCTTCTTCAGGTCGCTGTCGACCTGCGGATAGTCGAGGATCGCCTTCGGGTGGACGCCGATGTTGTTGTTGATGATGAACTCGAGGCGGGCCAGGCCCACGCCGCCGTTCGGGATCTGCGCGAACTCGAAGGCCAGTTGCGGGTTGCCGACGTTCATCATGATCTTGACGTCGATCGGCGGCATCTCGCCGCGGCGCACTTCGGTGACCTCCGTCTCGAGCAGGCCGTCATAGATCTTGCCTTCGTCGCCTTCGGCGCAGGACACGGTGACCAGCGTGCCATCCGCCAGCAGATCGGTAGCGTCACCGCAGCCGACCACGGCCGGCACGCCCAGCTCACGCGCGATGATGGCCGCGTGACAGGTGCGGCCGCCACGGTTGGTGACGATGGCCGAGGCGCGCTTCATCACCGGCTCCCAGTTCGGGTCGGTCATGTCGGCGACCAGGACGTCGCCCGGCTGCACGCGCTCCATTTCGGCCGGATCGTTGATCACGCGCACGGGGCCCGTGCCGATCTTCTGGCCGATCGCGCGGCCGGTGGTCAGCACCGGCGCCGAGCCCTTCAGGCGGAAGCGCTGCTCGACCTTGCCGACCGACTGGCTCTTCACCGTCTCGGGACGGGCCTGCAGGATGTAGATCTTGCCGTCCTTGCCCCACTCGATGTCCATCGGACGACCGTAGTGCTTCTCGATGATGACGGCATACTTCGCCAGTTCGACCACGTCCTCGTCGACCAGCGAGTAGCGGTTGCGCAGCTCGCCCGGCACGTCGACGGTCTTGACGCGGCCTTCCTCGCCGGCCTGCGTGAACTCCATCTTGATCAGCTTGGAACCGATCGAGCGGCGGATGATCGGGTACTTGCCGGCGGCCAGCGTCGGCTTGAACACGTAGAACTCGTCCGGGTTGACCGCGCCCTGCACCACCGTCTCGCCCAGGCCGTAACTGGAGGTGATGAAGACGACGTCCTGGAAGCCCGATTCGGTGTCGATCGTGAACATCACGCCCGACGCGCCGCAGTCCGAGCGCACCATGCGTTGGATGCCGGCGGACAGCGCCACCACGTAGTGGGCGAAACCCTTGTGCACGCGGTAGGAGATCGCGCGGTCGTTGTACAGCGAGGCGAACACGTGCTTGATCTTGTCGAGCACGTCGTCGATGCCGGAAACGTTGAGGTAGCTCTCCTGCTGGCCGGCGAACGAGGCATCGGGCAGGTCTTCGGCGGTGGCGGACGAACGCACCGCGAAGGAGGCTTCAGCGCCTTCGCGCTTGGAGACGCGCTCGAAATGCTCGCGGATCTCCTGCTCCAGGCGCGGCTGGAACGGGGCCGTGGCGACCCATGCGCGGATTTCCTTGCCGGCCACGGCCAGCGCCTTGACGTCGTCGACGTCCAGGCTGGCCAGGCGCTGCGAAATGCGCTCGGTCAGGTCGTTGTGCGCGAGGAAGTCGCGGAAAGCCAGTGCCGTGGTGGCAAAACCGCCCGGAACGCGCACGCCGGCGCCGTCCAGCTGGGAGATCATCTCGCCCAGCGACGCGTTCTTGCCGCCGACGACCTCGACATCGGTCATCCGCAACTGTTCGAACGGCAGCACGTAGGCGCCGTCCATCGACTGGTTGGTCATACAAGCCTCTTACTAAGTGGGAAACCGGTCGGATGCGCGCGGCACTGTGTTCTTGTCGTCTGGCCGCGCGGATCGCTTAGCTAAACCATCCGGACCGGCAGGCGGCGCAGGCCGGCCCGAATTGCTTAGCAAAAGAATCGCCGCTATTCTACCGTGCCGCCGCCCGATTTCCTGCCGGCGCGCTGGAAAAAACCCCTCGTTTCGATGACCGACCTCACCGCCAAACCGGGCATCCGTACCGTATTCATCGTGTCGGATGGCACCGGGATCACCGCAGAAACCTTCAGCCACTCCATCCTGGCCCAGTTCGAGATGAAATTCCGCCAGGTGCGGATTCCGTTCGTGGACACCGTGGACAAGGCGCACGTGGCAGTCAGCAAGATCAACGAAGCGTTCCACGTAGAAGGCGTGAGGCCGATCGTCTTCACCACGCTGGTCGACGCCGAGGCCAACCGGATCGTGCACCAGGCCCGTGCGACCATCCTGGACATGTTCCAGACCTTCATCGAACCGCTCGAGCGCGAACTGGGACTGAAATCGACCCACGCCATCGGGCGCTTCCACCAGAACGCCGACACCGAGGCGTACAAGAACCGCATCGAAGCAATCAATTTTTCACTTGCGCACGACGACGGCCAGTCGCACAAGAACCTGGCCGAAGCGGATGTCATCCTGGTGGGGGTCTCCCGCAGCGGCAAGACGCCGACCAGCCTCTACCTGGCGATGCAGTACGGCGTGAAATCGGCCAATTACCCGCTGATTCCGGACGATTTCGAACGCGGCAAGCTGCCCACGGTGCTGTACGAGTACAAGAGCAAGATCTTCGGGCTGACGATCGATCCGCAGCGGCTATCCGATATCCGCAACGAACGGCGCCCGGGCAGCAAGTACGCCGCGCGGGAGAACTGCCGGTACGAAGTCAACGAGGCGGAGACGCTGATGCGCCGCGAGAGCATCAAGTGGCTCTCTTCCACGCACAAGTCGATCGAAGAGATCGCCACCACCATCCTGCAGGACATCAAGATGGAGCGCGACGCCTACTGAACGTCGCCCACCCCAGCAGCAGAGAACGGCCGGCCTTGCACCGGCCGTTTTACTTTGGTACGCCGCCGTCAGGCCGGATCGCGCACCCAGTTGCCGCCGGAGAGGCGGCGAGGTAGGCCAGCGCCTGCTCGGTCGAACCCTCGTCGTGCGGCGTATAGCCCGGCCGAAAGTAGCGCAACGCCGCCGCGAGCATCTATGCCGTGGTCCTCGTAGTCGTGCGTCAGCACACCGCCGTGCGAGCGGGAATGGATCGCCTCCTGCCGCAGGAAGCCGTCCGCGTCGGCGCGCAGCTTGGGATCGCGGATCTACGGCAGCGCCTTGTTATAGACGCTGCAGAACCACAGCTCGCCGGCGGGAAACAGCAGGTTGAGGATGTTGATGATGTGCGTGCCGCACGGATCGCCGGGAATCCACTGGATCGGCCTGCGGCTCCAGCCGAAGCGGACGTGGCGCGGCTTGATGAAGTACGTCTATCCGACAAACGAGATGTTCAGCCGACGCGGCGCTGGCGCACGGCCTCGAACAGGCAGATCGCTGCGGCAGCCGCCACGTTGAGCGACTCCATGCCGCCCGGCTGCGGAATCGAGATGGGTGTCGTCACCGACAGCCACGCCTCCGACACGCCTGCCCCTTCGTTGCCGAACACCCAGCCGATCGGCTTGTGCAGCGGCACATCGAACACAGCCTGCCGGGCATGCGACGAGGTCGCCAGCAGCGGGACATGCAGGCGCGCATGCACGGATTCGAACGTGCAATGCTCGACGATGTTGAGATGGAAGTGCGCGCCCATCGCCGCGCGCAACGTCTTGGCCGACCACGCGAAGGCGCAGCAGGTCGTCATGAACACATCGCGCACGCCGGCCGCCGCCGCGCAGCGCAGGATCGAACCGACATTGCCGGCGTCCTGGATGCCGTCGAGGATCACGCAATCGTGCTCGATGCGATGCGGCAGATGGCCCTCGGGCGTGTCGATCAGCACCATCAGGTCGATGCCGTTGACGACCGTCGTCAGTTGCGCGAACAGGCTGTCGGCCAGCAGGACGATGTGCTGCGGGTCGAGACGCGCGAGCAACGGAGCCACCTCGGGATGCGCCAGATGCCGCTCCGAGACCAGGCACTGCGCCGGCGTGTGGCCCGCATCCAGGTAGGCCGCCACCAGGTGGATACCGTCGAGGACCGATTGCCCGGCGCGACGGCGCTGCTGGGTCGAGCCCGACAGCGCCTTCAGGTGCTTGAACACCGCGTTGTCGCGGGAGGTGATGTGCTTCACGTGGAGGAGGCGCGGAAGGTCAGTCGTCCCACGCCGTCTTGGCGTCGGTCTGCGGTATGGCGTCGTCGACCGGGGTCGGCACGCCGTCCAGCGCGCGGCGCACGGGGGCGAACGAGCGGCGATGATGCGGCGTCACGCCATGCCGTTCGATGGCGGCCAGGTGCTGCGGTGTGCCGTAGCCGGCATGCACGTCGAAGCCGTAGTGCGGAAACGCGATGTGCAAGGCTGCCAGTTGACGGTCACGCGTCACCTTGGCCAGGATCGACGCCGCCGAGATGGCCGGCACCAGCGCATCGCCCTTGACGATAGCCTCCACCGCGAACGCCACCTGCGGACAGCGGTTGCCGTCCACCTGCACCAGGTCGGGCAGCACCCCTTGCGCGGCCACGCCCTGCACGGCGCGCTGCATCGCCAGCATGGTCGCATGCAGGATGTTGATGCGGTCGATCTCCTCGACGGTGGCTTCGGCCACATGCCATGCGAGCGCCTTCTCGACGATCTCGCCGTACAGCGCCTCGCGCTTCTTGGCGGTCAGCACCTTGGAGTCGGCCAGCCCCTTGATAGGCTTGCGCGGATTGAGCACCACGGCGGCGGCCGTCACCGGCCCCGCCAGCGGCCCGCGCCCGGCCTCGTCGACACCGCACAGGATGCGGCGCGCGCGCTTGCCCGCCGCCGGCAGTTGCGCCAGCGGGAGAGCCCGTTGCGGGGCGTCAGGAGAATCGTCGGCCATGGATTTAGAGTTTGCCACGGCCGCGCAGCAGGTCCACCACCACCTGTGCACCGATGTCGGCCATGTTCTGCTTCAGCGTCAGGTGCATCTGCGTGAAGTGCTCACGCAGGAACGCCGCGTTGGCGTGGTCGCTCAGCTGCAGCAGCGTCTCGCGGGCGAGCGCCTCGGGCGTCGCATCGTCTTGCAGCAGCTCCGGCACGACAAAGCGGCCCGACAGGATGTTCGGCAAGCCCACGTATGGCAGGTAGCCCTTGCGTTTCATGATCTGCGCGGTCAGCCAGGGCACCTTGTAGGTGATCACCATCGGCTTCTTGTACAGCGCAGCCTCCAGCGTCGCGGTACCGCTGGCGAGCAGGATCACGTCGGCCGCTTCCATCGCGGCGTGCGACTGGCCGTCGACCACCCACAGGTGCAGGCCGGGGTGCTCCGCGCGCATTGCATCGATCCGTTCGCGCAGTGTGGCGTTGGCCGCCGGCAGCACAAAGGCGATGTCCGGCTCGACGGCCTGCATGCGCGCCATGGCGGCAAACAGCGTCGGCCCGAGCAGCTTGACTTCGGAGTTGCGGCTACCCGGCAGCACCGCCACCACCTTGCGGCCGAGCGGCAACCCCAGGCGCGTGCGCGCGCCTTCCAGGTCCGGCTCCAGCGGAATCTCGTCGGCCAGCGGATGGCCGACGTAGGTGGCCGGAATCCCAGCCCTGGCGTAGATCTCCGGTTCGAACGGGAACAGGCAGAGGATGTGGTCGACCGCGCGCGCGATCGTCTTGATGCGCCCGGCGCGCCACGCCCAGATCGACGGGCTGACGAAGTGCACCACCGGCACCCCCGCGCGCCGCATGGCGATCTCGACGTTGAAATTGAAATCGGGCGCATCCACGCCGATGAAGGCCATCGGCGGATCAGCCAGCAGGTTCTGCTTCAGCTCGCGCCGGATGGCGAGAATCTCGCGCAGCTGGCCAAGCACTTCCACATAACCGTTGACCGACAGCTTGTGCATCGGCCAATGTGACGCGAAGCCCTGCTCCGCCATGCGCGCGCCGCCGATGCCCTCGCAGGCGATGTCCTGCGGCAGCCGCGCGCGCAGCCCCTTGAGCAGCAGCGAGGCCAGCAGGTCGCCGGACGCCTCGCCGGCCGCCATGCCGATACGACGCGCCGGCGATGCGAGCGGCTGCGTCAACGCACGATGCCGCGCTTGGTGGCGGCGATGAAGTCGGCGAAGGTGCGCAGCACCTCGCGGCTCGGAGCGTCTTCCGTCTGCTCGACCTGCTGGGCGATCTCGGCCTGGGCCTGATCGAAATTCAGGTCGCTCTTGTAGAGCAGCTTGTAGGCCTGGCGCAGGCCGGCGATCTGCTCGGCCGAAAAGCCGCGGCGCTGCAGGCCCACGACGTTGACGCCATGCGGCGCGGCCTTGTTGCCACCCTTGTCGCTCGCGGCGATCACGAACGGCGGCACATCCTGCACCAGCGCCGAGGCACCGCCCAGCATCGCATGCGCGCCGATGCGCACGAACTGGTGCACGCCCGACATGCCGCCCAGGATCGCCCAATCGCCCACCTCCACGTGACCGGCGATCTGCGCGTTGCTGGAGAACACCGTGTGGTTGCCGATGCGGCAATCGTGCGCGATGTGCACGTAGGCCATGATCCAGTTGTCGTCGCCGATGGACGTGATGCCGACATCCTGCGCGGTGCCGATGTGGATCGTGGTGAATTCGCGGATGGTGTTGCGGTCACCGACGATCAGCCGGGTCGGCTCGTCGCGGTACTTCATGTCCTGCGGCCGTCCGCCCACCGACGCGAAGTGGCCGATGTGGTTGTCGCGGCCCAGCGTGGTATGGCCCTCGACCACGGTATGGTGGCCGATGCGCGTACCCGAATCGATGCGCACGTTCGGACCGATCACGGTGAAGGCGCCGACTTCGACGTCCGAGGCCAGCTCGGCCTTCGGGTCGATCAGCGCAGTCGGATGGATATTCTGAGCCTGCGTCATGCGTCGCCCTTGGACTTGTCTTCGCGCACGGCGCACATGATCTCGGCCTCGGCCGCGATTTCATTGTCCACGGTCGCGAACACCTTGAACTTCCACATACCGCTCTTGGAGCGCAGCAGCTCGGCGTTCAGCACCAGCTGGTCGCCCGGCGTGACCTGGCGCTTGAAGCGCGCGCCGTCGATGCTGACGAACAGGTAGAGCTGGTTTTCCTGGCGCTTGTGATCGGACTCGCCGAAGGTCAGCAGCGCGGCGGTCTGGGCCAGCGCTTCGAGCATCAGCACACCGGGCATCACCGGGTGGCCCGGGAAGTGCCCGTTGAAAAACGGCTCGTTGAAGGTGACGTTCTTGATCGCCTTGATGCGCTTGCGCGGCTCCAGCTCGAGCACGCGGTCGACCAGCAGCATCGGATACCGGTGCGGCAGCAGTCCGAGAATCTTCTTGATGTTGAAATCGATGACGAGGCTCGTCGTCGCGGTAGAGGCGTCGGTCATGATGATTGCTGCAGATGCTTGACCTGCTGTTCCAGTTGTTGCAACCGTTCGCGCATGCGCGTCAGGCCACGGAGGATGGCCGCGTTACGTTCCCAATCCGCGTGTGGCATGAACGGGAAGACGCTGGTGAAGTGGCCACCAGGCTTGGTGATGGACTTGGTGATCGACGTGCCGCCCGAGACGGTCACGCGATCGGCGATGGTCAGGTGGCCGGCGAAATTGGCCGCGCCGCCGATGACGCAGTAGCACCCGATCCGGGTGCTGCCCGAGATGGCCGCGCAGCCCGCGATGACGGTGTGCGCCCCCACATGCACGTTGTGCGCGATCTGCACCTGGTTGTCGATCTTGCAGCCCTGCTCGACCACAGTATCGGCCATGGCGCCACGGTCGATGGCGGTGTTGGCGCCGATCTCCACGTCATCGCCGATGACCGCCCGGCCGGTCTGGGGAATCTTCACCCACTCGCCGCCCTGCGAACCGAAATCGGGCGCGAAGCCGAAACCGTCCGCGCCGATCACCACGCCGCTATGGAGAATGCAGCGCGCGCCGACCACGCAGCCGTGATAGATCGAGACATTGGCGTAGAGCAGCGTGTCGTCGCCGATCTGTGCGCCCGCGCCGACAAAGCTGTTGCCCGCGATCCGCACGCGCTCGCCCAGCACCGCGCCGGCTTCGATCGTGACGCTCGGGCCGATCGAGCACGATGCCGGCACGACAGCCCCCTCGCCCACGCTGGCGCTGGGGTGGATGCCGGCCGCCACTGGCCGCGCGCTCAGCGCGGCGAAGCGCTGGGCGACACGTGCGAAGGCTGCATACGGGTTGGCGGCCACGAGCCAGTTGCGGCCCGCCGCGTGCCCTTGGGCCGCGAGCGTCTCCAGGTCGCGGGGCGATACGATGATCGCGCCGGCGCCGGAGATCACGGCCTGATTGAGGTATAGCGGATTGGAAAGGAAGGCGAGCTGATCGGCGCCGGCCTGGTCCAGCGGCGCGATCGACTTGACGATCAGGCCGGTGTCACCCTGGACGGTCGCGCCGAGCGACGCGGCGAGTTCACCAAGCGAAAACGACATCGGGACACCCTCATTTCGCCGATTGCGAGGCGTTCAGTGCCTTGAGCACATCGTCGGTGATATCGATGCGCGGGTTCACGTACACCGCTTCCTGCACGATCAGGTCGTACTTGCGCTGCTCGGCGATCTGGCGGATCACGCGGTTGGCGCGCTCAAGCACAGCAGCCAGCTCTTCGTTGCGGCGCTGGTTCAGGTCTTCTCGGAATTCGCGCTGCTTGCGCTGGAAATCGCGGTCCATGTCGGCCAGCTCGCGCTGGCGGCGCGTCCGGTCGGAATCGGCCAGCACGGCGGTGTCCTTGTCCAGCTTGTCCGACATCGCCTTGAGCTTGGCGGCCATGTCCTGCAGTTCGCGGTCACGCTTGGCGAACTCGGCTTCCAGCTTGGCCTGGGCTGCCTTGGCCGGCTGCGAGTCGCGCAGGATGCGCTCGGAATTGACAGCCGCGACGCGGGCTTCCTGGGCGGCGGCCGGCAGCGCAAAACTGACGGCTGCCAGCGCTGCGAAGGCAGCGGACGCGCCCATGCGGGACAATGTGATGCGCGTGGATTTCATGATGAATGCGGTCATTAGAATGCAGTCCCGATCTGGAACTGGAAGCGTTGCGCCTGGTCCTGGGCCTTCTTCTTGATCGGGAAGCCCATGCTGATCTTCAGCGGGCCGATCGGCGACAGCCACGACAACCCGAAACCGGTGGAGTAGCGCATATCGCCGACCTTGAACGGCTGGCCTTCCGCGAACACGTTACCGTAATCGAAGAAGGTGAACAGGCGGACGGTGCGGTCCACGCCCGAGCCCGGCAGCGGGAAGATGAATTCCATGTTGCCGACGAACTTGCTGGCACCACCGATCGCCACGCCGTTGGCGTCGCGCGGGCCCAGCGTGCTGGTCTCGTAGCCGCGCACCGAACCGATACCGCCGGCGTAGTAGTTCTTGAAGACCGGGAAGTCCTTGCCGCCGTAGCCGTGGCCGTAGCCGATTTCGTTGTTGAAGGCCAGCGTGAACGATTTCGACACCGGATAGAAGTACTGGTGCTGGTAGTACGCACGATAGTACTGCAGGTCGCCGCCCGGAATGCCGATCTCCAGGTTGGCCTGCTGGTAGCGGCCGCGCGTCGGCACCAGGGCGCTGTCGCGCTGGTCCTTCGACCAGCCGATGGTGATCGGGAAGTTGTTCGAAATGCGGCCGTTCTTGGCAACGTAGTTCTGGTAGACCAGCGGCGTGTTGGAGGTCACGTCGATGGTCGTGCGCTCGTAGCCGATGCCGAAGAACACGGTATCGGTTTCCGAGAACGGCACGCCGAACTTGATGTTGCCGCCCTGCTGCACAATGCGGTAGTCCTGGTCGCCGGTGTAGTACAGCGGGCGGTAGGTGCGGTAGTACAGCTCGGTCGAGCGGCTGATGCCATCGACCGTGAAGTACGGGTCGTACTGCGTCACGGCGATGGTGCGGTTCGACTTGGAGGTGTTCACGTCCAGGCCCAGGCTGGTACCGGAACCGAACACGTTGTCCTGGCGGATACCGGCCGACAGCACCAGCTTGTCGGTCGACGAGAAGCCCACGCCCAGGCTGATCTGGCCGGTCGGCTTCTCGGTCACGTTGACGTTGACATCCACCTGGTCGGACGTGCCCGGCACGTCTTCGGTGGTGATATTGGTGTCGGTGAAATAGCCCGTGCGGTTGATGCGGTTTTGCGAGAGCTGCAGCTTTTCGCCGTCGAACCACGAGGACTCCATCTGGCGCATCTCGCGGCGCACCACTTCGTCGCGCGTCTTGCTGTTGCCGACCACGTTCACGCGGCGCACGTACACGCGGCGGCCCGGATCGACCACCAGCGTGAGCGCGACCGTGCGGCTCTTCTGGTCGATCTGCGGCTGCGGGTTGATGGTCGCGAAGGCGTAGCCGTACGTGCCCAGCAGGTCGGTGATCGCCTTGGTAGTGGCCGACAGCTTGGTCGACGAGAACACATCGCCCGGCTTGAGCTTGATCAGCTTCTCCATCTCGGCCTGCTTGGACAGCAGCTCGCCGGTCAGCTTGATGTCCGACACCTTGTACTGCTCACCCTCGTGGATGTTCAGCGTCAGGTAGATGTCCTTCTTGTCCGGCGTGATCGACACCTGGGTCGATTCGATGGCGAATTCCAGGTAGCCGCGGTCCAGGTAGAACGAGCGCAGCGCTTCCAGGTCGGCCGTCAGCTTCTGCTTGGAGTAGAGGTCGTTCTTGGTGTACCACGACAGCCAGTTGGGCGTGGACAGCTGCATCTCGTCGCGCAGGTCGCCCTCGGAGAAGGCCTTGTTGCCGACGATGTTGATCTGGCGGATCTTGGCGACCGGGCCTTCGTCCACCGTGAACGTGACAGCCACCCGGTTGGCGTCGACCGGCGTCACGGTGGTCTGCACGTGGGCGGCGTAGTAACCGCGCGAGACATACTGGCGCTTGAGTTCCTGCTCGGCACGGTCGATCAGGGACTTGTCGTAGTAGCGCGCCTCGGCCACGCCCACGCCGCGCAGCGAGCGCCGCAGCGTGTCCTTGTCGAATTCCTTGATGCCGATGAATTCCAGCTGGGAGATTGCCGGACGCTCTTCCACGCGCACCACCAGCACGTTGCCCTCGGCGCGGATCTGTACATCCTTGAAGAAACCGGTGTTGTAAAGCGCGCGGATCGATTCGGCGCCCTTGTCATCGGTGAAGGTTTCACCCACCTTCACGGGCAGATAGCCGAATACGGTGCCGGGCTCGACGCGTTGCACCCCCTCCACGCGAATGTCCTTGATGACGAACGGCTCCACTGCATGAGCCTGACCGGCGCAAACGGTCAGCACGGAAGCCGCCAGCACGCTGAGCGGGAAGCGATGTTGTCTGATCAATCTAATCCCCTAAATTGGATCCAGTCGGGATCCACTTCCGAGTGTTTTTCAAAACCCTTGGTTTCCGCACGCCTGCGGCAACGATGGTCCAACCCGGCGACTGCCTAGCCGTGAGCCAGGAACAGCCGGCTCAAGTCGTTGTACAAGGCGAGCGAAGTGAGAAGCAGGATGCAGGCGATGCCGATCTTTTGAAGTACCGCTTGCCAGGATTCCGGCACGGGCTTGCCTGTCAAAAATTCCACGCAATAATACAGCAAATGCCCCCCATCCAATACCGGAACGGGCAACAAGTTCAGCACCCCGAGACTCACGCTGATCAAGGCCAGAAAGGCGACGAAGGGCTGCCAGCCGAGGCTCGCCGCCTTGCCCGCGAAGTCGGCGACGGTGATCGGACCGCTCAGGTTATGCAGCGATGCCTGCCCCACGATCATCTTGCCCAGCACCTTCAGCGACAGCATCGACGTCCGCCAGACCTCGCGCACCGCATGCACCAGTGCCTGGACCGGTTCGTCGCGGATCAGTTCCGTTTCCACATGCGGCGAGAGCTGCGCGCCGAGCTTGCCGAGCTTCGGCCCGGTCGGATTCGCGGGATCGGCGTCGGCGCCCAGGCGCACCGGGAGCGTCATCGGCTTGCCATCGCGCAGGATGTCGATCGAGGCGTTCTGCTCGGGCATGGCGCGGATCCAGCGGATCAGGTCGGAGGCCTGATCGGCGGGCTGGCCGGCGAAGCGGACAATCTGGTCGCCGCGGTGCAGTCCGGCGCGCTCGCCGGCGCTGCCGGGCAAGACCTCGGCAATGGTGACCGGGCCGCCCAGCAAGCGCAGCCCGATCTGCTCGATCACGTCGGCCTGAGGCGTGCGGGCCGCGCTGGGCAGCCCCCGCAGGCGCACGGTCCGCTCCGCGCCGTCGGCGCTGCGCACCTGGACAATGGCGTCGCGCCCGCCAATGCCGGCCTCATACAGGCGCATGCGCACGTCGCTCCAGGCCCGAACCGGCGTAGGCGCCTCATCGTCGGTGCCGACCGCGACCACGCGGTCCTTGGCGCGCAGGTCGGCCTGCGCGGCGATGCTGCCAGGCGGCGGTGCGCCAAGGATGGGCAGCGGCTCCAGCGCCCCCACCCAGGCCAGCAGCGCATACAGTGCGATCGCCAGCAGGAAATTGAAGAGCGGCCCGGCCGCCACAATGGCAAAGCGCTTATAGACCGGCTGATGATCGAAGGTGCGAGGCAGGTCCTCGGAGAGGATCGGCGGATCCCGCTCCGGGGCGCGGGCGCTCTCGCCCAGCATCTTGACGTAGCCGCCGAGCGGAATGGCGCAGATCGTCCATTCGGTGCGATCCGGGCCACGCCCGATACGACGGAACAGTACCTTGCCAAAACCGACAGAGAACCGCAGCACCTTGACGCCGCACAGTCGTGCAACGCTGTAATGCCCCAGTTCGTGAACGACGATCAGAACGGCGATCGCGAAAACAAACGCTAAAACGGTCAGCAAGAACCTTCTCCGGATGCGTCGACGAGCCAGCACGGGCACCGCCCGCGCGAACGCATTATGTTACCCGCTTGCGCCGACAGGCCGCTTGCACGCGGTCCTGCGGCCTCAAGAATGCAGACACGACGCAGCAATATAGTGCTCGGCGCGGCGCCGCGCCTCCGCATCGGCGGCGAACACCGTGTCGAGCGAATCCGCCGGCCCGACAGCCGTGCACGCCAGCGTGTCGCCCACCACCGCGGCAATCTCGGTGAAGCGGATACGGTGCAGCAAAAATGCTTCGACCGCCACCTCGTTGGCCGCGTTCAGCACAGCAGGCGCCGTGCCACCGGCGCGCAGGGCATCGAAGGCCAGGGCCAGGCACGGGAAGCGGTGCAGATCGGGCGCTTCGAACGCAAGCGTGCCGGTCGCGGCCAGATCCAGCAGCGGAACACCGGCCTCAATGCGATCGGGGTACGCAAGCCCGTAGGCGATCGGCGTCCGCATGTCCGGGTTGCCGAGCTGTGCCAGGACCGAGCCATCGTCGTAAGCGACCATCGAATGGATCACGCTCTGCGGGTGGATCAGCACCTCGAGCCGCTCGACCGGCACGTTGAACAGCCAGTGCGCCTCGATCACCTCCAGCCCCTTGTTCATCATGGTGGCGGAGTCGACGGAAATCTTGCGGCCCATCACCCAGTTCGGGTGGGCGCAGGCCTGCTCGGGCGTGACCTCGGCCAGCGTCTCGACGGCACGCGTGCGGAACGGGCCGCCCGAAGCTGTCAGCACGATACGCGCCACGCCGCGCCCGAAGCTTGGGCGCTGCTGGGGCAGGCATTGGAAGATGGCGTTGTGCTCACTGTCGATCGGCAACACGGTGGCGCCGTGCTGGCGCACCGCGCCCATGAAGAGCGCACCGGACATCACCAGCGCCTCCTTGTTGGCCAGCAGCACGCGCTTGCCGGCGCGCACGGCGGCCAGCGTCGGACGCAGGCCTGCCGCACCGACGATTGCAGCCATCACAGCGTCGCAATCGGGGTGGGCGGCAGCCTCTCCCAGCGCTTCGGCGCCGAAGCGGATGTCGATGCCGTCGGCATCCGCACCGAGCCGGTCCCGTAGCGCCTCGGCCGCGGTGGCCGAGCCGACCACAGCCATCACCGGACGGAACGCGCGACACAGCGCGGCAAGCTTGTCGACCTGCGTGTTGGCGGTCAGTGCGAATACGCGGTAGCGGTCGGGGTGGCGGCGCACCACGTCGAGCGTGCTGTCGCCGATGGAGCCGGTGGCGCCAAGAACGGTAATGAGCATCATGTCCGGAAAGCGCCTCAGGTCAACAATACAGCCAGCGGCAGCACGGGCAGCAGCGCGTCGATGCGGTCGAGCACCCCGCCATGACCCGGCAACAGGCGGCTGCTGTCCTTCATGCCGACCTGGCGCTTGAGCAGTGACTCGAACAGGTCACCGCCGATGCTAGCGGCCACCAGCACGACGGTCAGCGCCAGGGCGATCACGGCGCCATGCTGGTCGAACTGGCGCGAAAACCAGGTCGGCGCAAACCAGTGCGTAGCCCCGGCAATCACCGCAATGATGCCCACCAGCACCGCGCCGCCGATGGCGCCCTCCCACGACTTGCCGGGGCTGATGCTTGGCGCAAGCTTGCGATGGCCGATCGCCTTGCCGACGAAATAGGCACCCACGTCCGCTGCCCACACCAGCACCGCCACCGACAGCAGGAAGGCAACCCCCTCAGCGCGCAATTGGATCGCCGCATGCACGAACGCGGGCAGGATCACCCAGCCCAACAGCGCAAACAGCGCCCGGCGCATGCCCGCAAGTTCACGCACACCGCCCGCCAGCAGCATCCAGGCCGCCACCCACGCGACCATGTCCGCGTAGAACAACGGGCGCGTGTCGCCGTGCACCGGGATATCGTGCCAGGCGATCGTCAGCACGACTGCCACGACCGCATACAGCACCGGCCCCCACCAGCCCGGCAGACGGACCAGCCGCCCCCATTCCCAGGCGGCCAGCACGGCAAACACCGTCACCAGTCCGGCCAGGCCGGCGGGCGGAGCAAAAAACAGGATCGGCAGGATGACAATCAGCAGGCAGACAGCGGTCATCACGCGAGTCAGCAGCATGTGTCAGGCTCCGGCGGACAGCGCGGGGGCAGTGCTGGGTTCTACCTGCGCGCGGGTACGGCCGAAGCGCCGCTCGCGGTTGCGATACCAGGCGAAGGCGCGATCCATCTCGGCGGCGTCGAAATCGGGCCAGTAGCGTTCGGTGAAGTAGAGCTCGGAATAGGCGAGCTGCCACAGCAGGAAATTGCTGATGCGCTGCTCGCCGCCGGTGCGGATGAACAGGTCGGGCTCCGACGCATAGGCCAACGACAGGTACGGCGACAGCGCCTCTTCGGTGATGGCTTCGGGTGCGATGTCGGGCTGATCGGCCACCAGCGCACGCATGGCCTGCAGGATGTCCCAGCGGCCACCGTAGTTGGCGGCGATGGTGACGGTCAGCCCGGAGTTGGCCGCCGTCTTGGCCTCCGCCTCGCGGATCAGCAGCTGGATGCGCGGACTGAACGCACCCAGGTCGCCCACCACGCGCAGACGGATGCCGCTGTCATGCAGTTTGCTCACCTCGCGCCGCAGCGCCGTCATGAACAGCTTCATCAGGGAGGAGACTTCCTCGGCCGGACGGCGCCAGTTCTCCGAGCTGAACGCGAACAGCGTCAGGTAGCGCACACCACGATTGCCAGCAGCTTCGACGGCAGCGCGCACGGCATCGAGGCCGCGGCTGTGCCCCGCCATGCGCGGGAGGTGGCGTTCGGTGGCCCAGCGACCGTTGCCATCCATGATGATGGCAACGTGACGCGGCGTGTCGACGGTGTCTGGCACCGTCAGTGTCGAGCTGATATGCATGAATCGGAGTTCCCGTGGCCGGCACACGATGCGCCAGCCGGAGGGGGACGGCCTCAAACCGTCATGATTTCCTTGTCTTTTTCAGCAACAAGTTTGTCCACCTCGGACACAAAGCGGTCGGTCAGTTTCTGGACTTCATCCTGGCCGCGGCGCTCGTCATCTTCGGAGATGGCTTTGTCCTTGACCAGTTTCTTGAACTGCTCGTTGGCGTCACGGCGCACGTTGCGCACCGCCACCTTGGCATCCTCGCCCTCGGACTTGACCACCTTGGTCAGCTCCTTGCGGCGTTCCTCGGTCAGCGGAGGCATCGGCACGCGGATCACCTCGCCCATGGTCGCCGGGTTCAGGCCCAGGTCCGCTTCGCGGATGGCCTTCTCGACGGCGGACACCATCTTCTTTTCCCACGGCTGCACACTGATCGTACGTGCATCGGCCAGGCCCAGATTGGCGACTTGGCTGATCGGTACCATCGAACCATAGTAATCGACCTGCACGTGGTCAAGCAGACCCGTGTGGGCGCGACCGGTACGAACCTTCGCGAGATCGGCCTTGAAGGCGTCGATCGACTTCTGCATCTTCTGCTCGGCACTCTTCTTGATATCGGCCACGCTCATACTTCCTCCGAACGATAATGGCGGTCCTGCCGCAGGTGCGACCGGGACATCGCGCCCGGCGCCGGCACAACCTGAAAAACAATATTCAATTTTACATGGAAGCCGCACGCCAAAGCCATTTGCGTCGACCTGGCGGGCGGTCGGGAAAGGCGGATACGATGCCGCTCAGACGTGCACCAGCGTGCCCTCGTCCTCGCCCATGATGACGCGCTTGAGCGCGTTCGGCTTCTGGATCGAGAACACCTTGATCGGCAGCTTCTGGTCGCGGCACAGTGCGAAGGCGGTCGCATCCATCACCTGCAGGTTGCGCGAGATGGCCTCGTCGAAACTGATGGTGGTGTAGCGGGTCGCGCTGGGATCTTTCTTCGGGTCGGCGGTGTAGACGCCGTCGACCTTGGTGGCTTTGAGCACGATCTCCGCGCCGATCTCCGAGCCGCGCAGCGCGGCGGCGGTGTCCGTGGTGAAGAACGGATTGCCGGTACCGGCCGCGAAGATGACGACCTTGCCCTCCTCCAGCTGACGGATCGCACGCGGACGGATGTACGGCTCGACCACCTGGTCCATGCGCAGCGCGGACTGCACGCGACCCTCGATGTTGGCGTGGCGCATGGCATCCTGCAGGGCCAGCGCGTTCATCATGGTGGCCAGCATGCCCATGTAGTCGGCCGTGGCGCGATCCATGCCGGCAGCGCCGCCCGCGACACCGCGGAAGATGTTGCCG
This sequence comes from Ralstonia syzygii subsp. syzygii, assembly GCA_919592095.1. Lineage (GTDB taxonomy): Bacteria > Pseudomonadota > Gammaproteobacteria > Burkholderiales > Burkholderiaceae > Ralstonia > Ralstonia syzygii. Next base: position 21,236 of record CAKKOY010000012.1, read on the forward strand.
CCGCCGATCACTACGGCCACCTGCACGCCCAGCCTCACGATTTCGGCGACGTCGTTGACCATCCCTTCGATGGTGCTGCGATTGATGCCGAAGGCATCGTCGCCCATCAGGGCTTCGCCGGAAAGTTTGAGTAGAACGCGCTTGTAGGCAGGCATGGATATCCTCGTGACGATTCCTGTACGGGAGCAGGAAAGGGGGAAAACGCGCCAGCGCAGGGCTGGCCGTCTGAATGGAACATGGCGGCCACGACGGTCGGAACGGGGGGCCGACCATCCCGCAACCGACTTGCGCGGAAGCCGGCAGAGCCTTGCGGCCAGCCGACGCCCGCGCAAGCAGGCTGCACCTGCAAACAGGGCACCTTGCGGTGCCCTGTCTGTTCGGCATTATACGGTCGCGCCGATGAAGAAAACGACACGCCCCGGCCTACCACACCGGAGGGGTACCGTCGGCCGCGACCGCTGCAGCATTACGCCTGTTGCTTGGCGGCGGCCACCTGGGCAGCCACTTCGGCAGCGAAGTCGTCCTGCTTCTTCTCGATGCCCTCGCCCACCACGAACAGCGTGAAGCCCTTCACGGTCGTGTTGGCGGCCTTGAGCATCTGCTCGACGGTCTGCTTGTCGTTCTTCACGAACGGCTGGTTCAGCAGCGAGACTTCCTTCAAGTACTTCTGCACGCTGCCTTCCACCATCTTGGCAACGATCTCGGCCGGCTTGCCCGATTCGGCAGCCTTCTGCTCGGCGATGCTGCGCTCCTTGGCGATCAGCTCGGCCGGCACTTCGTCCGACGACAGCGACACCGGCTTCATGGCCGCGGCGTGCATCGCCACGTCCTTGGCGGCGACTTCGTCACCGTCGAATGCCACCATCACGCCGATGCGGGTGCCGTGCAGGTACGACGCCAGCTTCGAGCCCTCGAAACGCTTGAAGCGGCGGATCGTCATGTTCTCGCCGATCTTGCCGATCAGGCGGGTACGCACGGCTTCCACCGCTTCGTCGCCGATCGACAGGGCCGACAGGGCAGCCACGTCAGCCGGGCTCTGCTGAGCAACCAGCTTGGCGATGTCGTTGGCGAAAGCGATGAAGTCGTCGTTGCGCGACACGAAGTCGGTTTCGCAGTTCAGTTCGACCAGCGCACCCACGGTGCCGTCGATGAACGAAGCGATCACGCCCTCAGCGGTGATGCGGGCAGCAGCCTTGCCGGCCTTGTTGCCCAGCTTCACGCGCAGGATCTCTTCGGCCTTGTCCATGTTGCCTTCGGCTTCGGTCAGGGCCTTCTTGCATTCCATCATCGGCGCGTCGGTCTTCGCGCGCAGTTCTGCCACCATGCTTGCGGTAATTGCCGCCATTATCATGCTCCTTGTTTCAGATCGCCGTCCGGTCGCGCGGATCCGTGATCGCCTCGCGCCGTCCTGCCGTCCGGTTTCCATCCAGACACCCCACGGAATACGACGCGAGCGGGACATCCGAAGACAACTTTCAAAAAAAAAAGGCGTTTGATATGCGCCCCTGTCTGGCCCTCTGCGCCGATGCCTGCGCACCGGTGCGGCCTGACGCGCGTCCCGCTCGACAATGCGGCGGGCGCGCGCCTTCTTGTGTTTTAGCCTTCCTGGACTTCGACGAAGTCGTCGCCGTCACGGGTGGCTTCCACCACGTCCTGCACCGCGTTGGCGCGGCCTTCCAGGATCGCGTCGGCCACGCCGCGCACGTACAGTGCGACAGCCTTGCTCGAGTCGTCGTTACCCGGGATGACGTAGTCGATGCCTTCCGGCGAGTGGTTGGTATCCACCACGCCGATCACCGGAATGCCCAGCTTGGCGGCTTCGGTCACGGCGATCTTGTGGTAGCCGACGTCCACCACGAAGATGGCGTCCGGAATGCCGCCCATGTCCTTGATGCCGCCGATGGACTTTTCCAGCTTGACCATCTCGCGCTCGAACATCAGAGCTTCCTTCTTGCTCATGGTGTCCAGCGCGCCGGCTTCCTTGGCGGCTTCCATGTCCTTGAGGCGCTTGATCGAGATCTTGACCGTCTTGAAGTTGGTCAGCATGCCGCCCAGCCAGCGGCTGTCAACGTACGGCATGCCGGCGCGAGCGGCTTCTTCAGCCAGGATCTCGCGCGACTGGCGCTTGGTGCCGACGAACAGGATGGTGCCCCGGTTGGCTGCCAACTGGCGCACGTACTTCAGTGCGTCCAGGTACATCGGCAGCGTCTTTTCCAGGTTGATGATGTGAATCTTGTTGCGATGGCCGAAAATGAAGGGGGCCATCTTGGGGTTCCAGAAGCGGGTCTGGTGGCCAAAGTGGACACCGGCTTCCAGCATTTCGCGCATGGTCACGGACATGAAATTCTCCAGTCGGGTTGGGTCTGAAGCCGCCTCAGACATCCCTCGCATGCGATACGAGGAACACCCGCGATGAAGCGGCTCGCGATTTCCAAGCCTCGCCGCCGGAAGAAAAACATCCAGATCAAGCGATGGCTTAGCCGGCCATTATAGCCACAAAAACCCAATCAACTCAAGACCTTCCATAGACTTCGCACACTGCCCCGGCGCCGAACATCGACCCCACCCGTGACGCCCGGCCGGACGGCTTTGGTGCGATAATCCATGCTTTGGACACCACCACGCCGCACGATCGCTGCTGCGTGCAGAAAGAGTCACAACATGGCCGTTACCCTCAAGACCGCCGAAGACGTCGCGCACATGCGCGTAGCCTGCCGGCTGGCGTCGGAAGTGCTCGACTACATCACGCCGTTCGTCAAAGCCGGCGTTTCCACCGGCGAACTGAACCGCCTGTGCCACGCCTACATGCGTGACGTGCAAGGCACCGTGCCCGCGCCGCTGAATTACGCGCCGCCGGGCTATCCGCCCTTCCCCGGCGCGATCTGCACATCGGTCAACGATGTGATCTGCCACGGCATTCCGGACGACAAGAAGATTCTCAAGAACGACGACGCCATCAACCTGGACATCACCGTGATCACGCCCGAGGGCTATTACGGCGACACCAGCCGCATGTTCATCGTCGGCGAGGGCTCGATCCTGGCCAAGCGGCTGGCGCAGGTGACGTACGAATGCATGTGGAAAGGCATCACCGTGGTACGGCCCGGCGCGCGCCTGGGCGACATCGGCCACGTGATCCAGCAGCATGCCGAAGGCGCCGGCTACAGCGTGGTGCGCGAGTATTGCGGGCACGGCATCGGCAAAGTCTTCCACGAAGACCCGCAAATCCTGCACTACGGCCGCCCGGGCACAGGCCTGGAGCTGAAGGCCGGCATGATCTTCACCATCGAACCGATGATCAACGCGGGCAAGCGCGACATCCGCACCATGCCCGACCAGTGGACGGTCAAGACGCGCGACCGCAGCCTGTCGGCCCAGTGGGAGCACACGATCCTGGTGACGGAAACCGGCTACGACGTGCTGACGGTGTCGGCGCATACGCCGGCGCCGCCGGAGTTCGTGCGCGACGGCGCACCCGCCACAGCCTGACCGGGGTAGGCAGCCCGTCGCCCCAGGTGCGCCGCAGCGGTCGCGCCGGCCCATGTTTCTCTGCAACGACCGGACCGCTCCGGTCGTTGTTCCATTGACGCTCAACGCATGCATACCGCTGCTGCCGCCACTCCCGTCCTTTCTCCGCGCGACATCCTGAAGGCCGAGCGCGCGCACCTGTTCGCGCAGTTCGAGCAGCACGCCAACGTCAACCAACTGGCGACGAAGCTGGCCCGCGCCGTCGACCAAGCCCTCATTCAGCTCTGGCGGGACGAGGGGATGCCCGACGATTGCGCCCTGATCGCCGTGGGCGGCTACGGGCGCCGCGAGCTGTTCCCGTATTCCGACGTCGACATCCTGCTGCTGTTGCCGCAGGCCGCGGACAAGGCACTCGAAGTACGGCTGGAAGCCTTCATCGGCCGCTGCTGGGACATGGGGCTGGACATCGGCTCCTCGGTACGCACCGTCGATGAGTGCATCAGCGAGGCCGAGCAGGATGTGACGGTGCGCACGTCGCTGCTCGAAGCGCGCCTGCTGACCGGCGACGAAGGCCTCTACCGCACCTTCGAGACGCACTACCAGGGCCACCTCGACGCCGCCGATTTCTACCAGTCCAAGATGCTGGAGATGCGGCAGCGGCATGCCAAGTACCAGGACACGCCCTACTCGCTCGAGCCCAACTGCAAGGAAAGCCCGGGCGGCCTGCGCGACCTGCAGGTGATCCTGTGGATGACGCGCGCGGCCGGCTTCGGCTCGAGCTGGAACGAGCTGCTGGTCAACCAGCTGCTGACGCGCCGCGAAGCCAAGGAACTGGCCGCCAACGAACGCCTGCTCAAGACCATCCGGGCCCGCCTGCACCTGCTGGCCGGGCGCCGCCAGGACGTGCTCGTGTTCGACCTGCAGACCCAGCTGGGCGAGGCCTTCGGCTATCGCCCGAACGCGGCCAAGCGCACCAGCGAGCAACTGATGCGCCGCTACTACTGGGCGGCCAAGGCCGTGACGCAACTCAACACCGTGGTGCTGCAGAACATCGAGGCGCGCCTGTTCCCGACCGAGCTGGGCATCACGCGGACCATCAACGAGCGCTTTATCGAGCGCCAGGGCACGCTGGAGATCGCCGATCCCGACCTGTACCAGCGCGAGCCGGCCGCGATCCTGGAAACCTTCCTGCTGTACGAGCAGACACGCGGCGTCAAGGGCCTGGCCGCCAACACGCTGCGCGCGCTCTACAACGCCCGCACGCTGATGGACGCCAAGTGGCGCAACGACCCGGCCAACCGGGCGACGTTCCTGTCGATCCTGCAGCAGCCGCAGGGCATCACGCATGCGCTGCGGCTGATGAACCAGACCAGCGTGCTGGGCCGCTACCTGGTCAACTTCCGGCGCATCGTCGGGCAGATGCAGCACGACCTGTTCCACGTCTACACGGTCGACCAGCACATCCTGATGGTGGTGCGCAACGTCCGCCGCTTCGCCATCGTCGAGCACGCGCACGAGTTCCCGTTCTGCAGCCAGTTGATGGCGAACTTCGACAAGCCCTGGGTGCTGACCATCGCCGCGCTGTTCCACGACATCGCCAAAGGACGCGGCGGCGACCATTCGGTGCTGGGCATGACCGATGCGCGGCGCTTCTGTAAGCAGCACAACCTCCCCAGCGAGGATGCCGACCTGATCGTCTGGCTGGTCGAGCACCACCTGACTATGAGCCAGGTCGCGCAGAAGCAGGACCTGGGCGATCCCGAGGTCATCCGCCACTTTGCCGACCTGGTGGGCAGCGAGCGCTACCTGACCGCGCTGTACCTGCTGACGGTGGCCGATATCCGCGGCACCAGCCCGAAGGTGTGGAACGCCTGGAAGGCCAAGCTGCTGGAAGACCTGTACCGGATAACGCTGCGCGTGCTGGGCGGCGCGACCACCGACCCGCACGCTGTGCTCGAGAGCCGCAAGGAAGAGGCGCGCACACTGCTGCGCCTGGCGGCGATGGACCCGCATGTCCACGAGGCGCTGTGGGCCCAGTTGGACGTGGGCGTGTTCCTGCGCCACGATGCGCGCGACATTGCGTGGTTCACGCGGCACTTCTACAACCGCGTCGACACCACCATCCCGATCGTGCGAGCGCGGATCTCGCCGGTGGGCGAAGGCCTGCAGGTGGCGGTGTACTCGCCCGACCGGCCCGACCTGTTCGCGCGCATCTGCGGCTACTTCGAGCGCAAGGGGCTGACCATCCTTGATGCCAAGATCCACACCACCAAGCATGGCTACGCGCTCGACACATTCCAGGTGGCCGACCCCGGCACCGGTCTGGTGGAGCCCGGGCACTACCGCGACATCATCACGCTGGTCGAGCACGAGCTGGCTGAACTGATCGCGCGCGAGGCGGCCCTGCCCGAGCCGCCGCGCGGGCGCATCTCGCGCCAGTCGCGCAGCTTCCCGATCAAGCCGCGCGTGGACCTGCGTCCGGACGAGCGCGGGCAGTACTACCTGCTATCGCTATCGGCCACCGACCGCACCGGGCTGCTGTACGCCATCGCCCGCGTGCTGGCACGCCATCGTGTGTCGGTGCACACCGCGCGCATCAACACGCTGGGCGAGCGCGTAGAAGACGTCTTCCTGCTCGACGGCAGCCGGCTCACGCAAGACAACAAACTGCAGCTCGCACTCGAAAGCGAGCTGCTCGAGGCCCTCGCCGTCTGAGGGCCTCGCCTGATGGATTTGACCCATGACTGATTCCGACGATATTCCCGGCGATGACACCAAGCGCCTCGCCAACGATCCCACGCAGCGGGCCACGCGCCCGGGCAAGCGCTCCACGCTCGGCGTGCGCCGCGACGACACGGGCAACCCGGTGCGCACCACCGGCAAGCCGCTGCGCGCCTCCGACCTGAACCGCGACCGCCAGCCGCTGCGCCCGTCGCAGCGCCGGCCCAAGCCGCAGGAAGGCGCCGGCAATAAGCCCGCCCAGCCACGGCGCGACGACGATGGCCGGCCGCCGCGCGAGGCCAAGCCCCGTCGCATGCAGGGGGACCGTCCGCCGCGCCGGTTCGATGACGAGCGCCCACCGCGCAAGTTCGGTGATGACCAGCGACCGCCCCGTCGATTCGAGAATGAGCGGCCGCCCCTCCGTTTCGAGGATCGCCCGGCCCGTGCACCGCGTCCCGAGCGCGAGGAACGCGCCCCCCGTCGCGCGGAAGAACACACGCCACATCCGGCACCCCAGGCGGAGTCGTCGGGCCTGGTGCGGCTGTCCAAGCGCATGTCCGAGCTGGGCCTGTGCTCGCGCCGCGAAGCGGACGAGTGGATTCCGCGCGGCTGGGTGCTGGTGGACGGAGAGCCTGTCACTGAATTGGGTTCGCGCGTGCGGCCGGATGCCGAGATCGAGATCCTTCCAGCCGCGCGCTCCGAACAGGGCGAGCGCGTGACGGTGCTGCTGCACAAGCCCGTGGGCTATGTGTCGGGCCAGGCGGAAGACGGCTACGAGCCCGCCGCCGCGCTGTTCACGGCGGAGAACCAGTGGGAGGAAGACCCGACCCACAAGCGCTTTGCCGCCTGGCAGCACAAGGGCCTGGCACCGGCCGGCCGGCTCGACATCGACTCCACCGGCCTGCTGGTGCTCACGCAGGACGGCCGCGTGGCGCGCCACCTGATCGGCGAGGATTCGACCGTCGAGAAGGAATACCTGGTGCGCGTGGTGTGGGATGCACCGCAGGGCCCCGTCGAGCACGATATCTCCAAGGTCTTCCCCGAAGAACTGCTGGAGAAGCTGCGCCATGGTCTGTCGCTGGACGGCGAGGAGCTCAAGCCCGCCAAGGTCAGCTGGCAGAACGAAGAGCAACTGCGCTTCGTGCTGCGCGAAGGCAAGAAGCGCCAGATACGCCGGATGTGCGAGCAGGTCGGCCTGGAGGTGGTGGGCCTCAAGCGCATCCGCATGGGCCGCGTTGTGCTGGGCGACCTGCCAGTGGGCAAGTGGCGATTCCTGGGCCGGTTCGAGAAGTTCTGAGGCGACACCGCCCCTTCATGAACGGCGCCGGACCGTACGGCCGGCGCCGCCATCCCGGCCCCCGATCGCGCTAGAACTGTGGCGGCCGGCACGCCGCGCCGGTCGCATTGGCGGCAGCCGGCATGCCGAAGACCGCCTGCGCGCCGCAGCGCGAACCGAGCATGCGCGCCTGGTCGTGCCCTACGCCGATGACCTCGTGCGCCTGATGACTAAGCGGCGTGCGCGCCCCCGCCAGATAGCGCTCATAGCGCAGGTAGTTGCGGGCGCGGTCCAGCCGCGTCGGGCCCTCGGCCTCGGCGCTGCATGCCTTATCGAGCACGCGGTGGTTGGGATCGTTGTCGTCGCTGCCCACGAGGTAGGTCACCTGGCGTTGGGCGTAGCGCCTGAACAGCGTCTTGCCGTCGGTGCCCGCCGCATAGGGGACCATGTCGACCATGCCGTATTTGTAGTGGTCGTAGTCCGGGCAGGCGCCGGCGTCGTAGGAGGCGAAACCGCGTCCGCGTGGCCGCTCCGGCGTGAAGTAGAGATACGACGAGGGATTGGCGACGACATAGCGCAGATCCACGCCGCGCACACGGATGCGTTCGTCCACGTTGTTGAGCACGGCGTAGCGCTGCACGATCTGCGCGCCGCCCGAGTGACCGGCCACCGTCACGCGCCTGACGTTGGGCAGCCGGGCCGGATCGGTGACGAAGGCGATCAGGTCGTCCAGCACCTGCAGCGAACTCAGACCCGTGTAGGGCGCGTTGACGGCATTGAAACCCCCGAGCCAGCCCTCAACCGACCAGATCGGCATGCGGTCGAAGCCCTTGCCGGCATCGGGCTCACCGGGGAGGTTCGGGGCGACCAGCAGGATCTCGTCGGGGTTACGGCCGCTTGCTTTCAGCAGCTCGGCGCCGGCGGCGTAATAGTCGTTGCCGTTGCGCTGCAAGCCGTGCTGCACGAACACGACTTCGCGGATGCCGCGCAGGTCGCCATCGAGCGGATGGTTGGCGTAGACCGGGAAGTCATAGGCGCCGCCGCTGCCGAGATGGACGCGCTGCCAGGCCGGGCCGCCGGCCGCGGCCGGCACCTGCACGGGTACGGCAGCCGGTGGCGATGCCGGCTCCGGTCCGGCGCAGGCGCTCAGGCCCAGGGCCGTCATAGCACACCACGCAAGCGCCAGCCGGCGCAGTCCCCTCAGCCCATCGCGCTCCATATCGTCTCCGTGGTGGACAAGGGGCCCCACCCGGCGACGCGGGTGAGGCACCCCGCTGCCGCGCTCAGTCGTCGTGATGGGCGGGCAATTCGGGAAAGAGGATCTCGGTGAAGCCGAAGCGGGTGAAATCCCGCACGCGCATCGGGTACAGGATGCCCTGCAGGTGATCGCATTCGTGCTGCACCACGCGGGCATGGAAGCCCTCGGCGATGCTGTCGATGGCTTGGCCATGCTGGTCGTAGCCGGTATAGCGCAGGCGCGTGTAGCGCGGCACTACGCCGCGCAGGCCGGGCACCGACAGACAGCCTTCCCAGCCGTCCTCCATCTCGTCGGACAGCGGTTCGATGGTTGGGTTGATCAGCACCGTCTTGGGCACGGCGGGCGCATCCGGATAGCGCTCGCTGCGGTCGAACCCGAAGATGACGACCTGCAGGTCCACGCCGATCTGCGGCGCCGCCAAGCCCGCGCCACGTGCCGCATCCATGGTGTCGAACATGTCTTCGATCAGCGCGGTCAACTCCGGCGTCTGGAAGCGCTGCACCGGCTTGGCCACGCGCAGCAGGCGGCTGTCGCCCATCTTGAGAATCTGTCGAATCACGCGGAATCTCCTGGCGGGTTCTGCAACAGCGCGAGCATACCGGCTTCGTCCAGGACCCGCACGCCCAGCTCCTGCGCCCGGGCGAGCTTGCTGCCCGCCTCAACGCCAGCCACCAGGTAATCGGTCTTCTTCGACACCGAGCCGGAAACCTTGGCACCGGCGGCCTCCAGCATGGCCTTGGCCGCGTCGCGGGTCAGGTTGGGCAGCGTGCCGGTCAGCACCACGGTCTTTCCGCTCAGCGCGCCTTCCTCGGCGGTCCCGGCCGGCATGGCGGCGAGCAGTTCGGCGCGCAGCGCTTCCAGCTGCGCCAGCCGGGCGCGATGGTCGTCGGCTTCGAGCCAGTCGAGCAGCGACGCCGACACATCCGCGGGCAAGCCCTCCAACTGCGCGGCCTCGGCGGTGGCCAGTTGCGCGAGCGCCGGCACCAGCGTCGCCAGTTGCTTGCTGCGGGTGGCCGTCAGCTTGGGCACGCCGAGCGAGGCGTACAGTTCGGCGGGCTCCAGCTGGTCGCGCAGCTTCGCGCCGGGCGGGTGCTCGCCCTGGGGCGTCACGCCGGCGGCGAGCAAGGCGTCGAGCGCCTGCTGGTTCTTCGGCTCGGCAAAGAAATCGGCGATGGCCTCGGCGACCGTCGCCCCGACGTCGGGCAGGGTCAGCAGCAGCGGCGCCGGTGCGCGGCGGATCACCGCCAGGCTGCCCAGCCAGTCGGCCAGCGTCTTGGCCGTCGATTCGCCGACATGGCGAATGCCCAGCGCGAACAGGAAGCGCGCCAGCGGCGGCGTCTTGCTGGCCTGGATGCCGGCCAGCAGGTTCTCCGCCCATTTGGTGGCGATCTTGCCGGCAGCCACGGTCTCCGGCGTCACACCATCGCGCTCGTCGGCGCGTCGCTTCATTTCCAGGAAATCATCGAGCGTGAGCCTGTACAGGTCGGCGATGCCGTGCACGTATTCCAGCTCGACGAGGTTGTCGACGTAGCGCTCGCCCAGGCCTTCGATGTCCATCATGCGGCGGCCGGCGAAATGGCGGATCGCCTCCTTGCGCTGCGCCGAGCAGAACAGGCCGCCCGAGCAGCGCGCCACCGCCTCGCCCTCTTCCCGCACCACGTGCGAGCCGCAGACCGGGCAGCTCTTGGGCAGCTCGAACGGCGGATACTTGGGCAGTTGCGCGGGGTTGAACAGGTCGCTGCCCGGCGCGTCTTCCATCGGGCGGCGCTCGAGCAGCACGGCCACCACCTCGGGGATCACGTCGCCGGCGCGGCGCACGATCACGGTGTCGCCGACGCGCACGTCCTTGCGGCGGACTTCGTCTTCGTTGTGCAGGGTGGCATTGGTGACCGTCACGCCGCCGACGAACACCGGCACCAGACGCGCCACCGGCGTGATGGCACCCGTGCGGCCGACCTGCACGCCGATCGACTCGACCGTGGTCAGCGCCTCCTGCGCCGGGTACTTGTGCGCCACCGCCCAGCGCGGCTCGCGCGTGCGGAAGCCCAGTTCGCGCTGCAGCGCCAGCGAGTTGACCTTGTACACCACGCCGTCGATATCGAACGGCAGGCTGTCGCGCTTGGCGCGGATGTCGGCGTGGAACCGCACCAGCCCCTCGCCGCCCGCCACCGCCGCGCGCTCGTGGCTGACAGGAAAGCCGAAGGCAACCAGCGCGTCGAGCACGCCGGCGTGCGTCCCGGGCATCTCCGCCCAGCCGGCCGCTTCGCCCAGGCCATAGGCGAAAAACGATAGCGGGCGCTCGGCGGCCATCTTCGGGTCGAGCTGGCGCACCGCGCCGGCGGCGGTGTTGCGCGGGTTGACGAAGGTCTTCTCGCCGTGTTCGCGCTGGCGGGCATTGAGGCGCTCGAAATCGTCGCGCCGCATGTAGACCTCGCCGCGCACCTCGAGCACGTCGGGCACGGCACCGTTGACGGGCCGCAAGCCGAGCGGGATCTGGCGGATGGTGCGGATGTTCTGTGTGACGTCTTCGCCGGTGGTGCCATCGCCGCGCGTGGCGGCCTGGACCAGGAAGCCCTTCTCGTAGCGCAGGTTGATCGCCAGGCCATCGAACTTGAGTTCGGCCGCGTATTCGACGGACGGGTCGGATTCGGCCAGCCCCAGTTCGCGGCGCACGCTGGCATCGAAGGCGAGCGCACCGTCTGCCGTAGTGTCGGTCTCGGTGCGGATCGACAGCATCGGCACCACGTGGCGCACCGGTGCGAACTCCGGCAGAACGGCACCGCCGACCCGCAGCGTGGGCGAATCCGGCGTCTTCAGTTCGGGGTGTTCGGCTTCCAGCGCTTCCAGCTCGCGGTAGAGCCGGTCGTATTCGGCGTCCGGCACGCTGGGCTGGTCCAGCACGTAGTACTCGTGGGCGTAGCGGTTCAGCGCCGCGCGCAGCGAGGCTGCCCGCGCCTCGGGCGATGCGCCGGACGCGGGGTTTTCGGTCTTGCTCATGGGTGATCGGTCAGAGGCTGAACAAGCGCACCGCCGCGCTGGAACCCGCCGGGAGGCCACGCGACTCGAGCTTGTCGTACAGCACGCGCAGATGCTTCTGGATGGCGATGAAGGACTGCTCGGTCAGCGGGCGCAGGTTGTCGTCCATCACCTGCGCGCCCATGCGCTGCGACAGCGTGTAGGCGTATTCGCAGATCTGCTTGAACGGCTTGGCAGCCTCTTCGGCCAGCGGCACGTCGAGCAGCAGCGTGATCTGGCGGCCACCATTGGCGGTCAGATCGTCGCGCAGGAAGTTGGTGTCGCCGAACTGCAGCGTGAACAGCGCGCGCTGCACGCCGTCCGTGCCGGCGTGGAAACGCGTGAAGCGCGTGCCATCGCGCGACAGCACCAGCCCGTCCTGCGTTGCCACGGTCTGCACATAGGCGGCAGACCACGGCGCACCGTCGGAGATCACGCTCACGCCCAGCTGCACATCGCACTCGGCGGCAAAGGCGTCGAGCTCGCGGCCGTTGGCCAGCGTCTCGTTCATCTCGGGCAGCTCGGGCGTGGCATCGGCCGCGTCGCACAGCGGGTCGATGGCGTTGATGAACTCGGAGAACTCGAGTGCGTTCAGCGGGCCGGTGCGGTTGGCCAGTTGCACGGCGACCTGCAGGTCCAGGTAGCGCTGGCCGGCACGGATGGACTCCCATGCGTTGGCCGCCGGGTTCAGGCCCTCCACGTGGATCTGCTTGGTGCCCGCGCGGCGCAGCTTGGACAGCGCCGGCAGCAGGCGGTCGCCCGAGACCTCGCGATCGGGGTGCAGCGGCACGATGCAGTCGATCAGCGGGTCGATCACGCCCGAGGCCGGCTCCAGCGCGCCGGGCACGCCTTCCGCGGCTTGCGCCGCCTCGACCGACTCCAGCACGGTCTCCTCGCCCGACGGCGTGAGCTCGGCGCCGATCACGCCGGCTTCGGTCTCGGCGCTGCCGGTGGACGGCTGCGCCTTGGCCGGCACCAGCCCGGGTTCGAGCCGGGGCTCCACGCGGTCGGCTTCATCGGCTGCGCCCAGTGCCGGCTCCTGCCGGTCTTTCCACGCATCCGTGCGCGCGCCTTCGTCGGCCGGCGGGTGGTACGCCTCCGGGCCGCGCGCCTTGCGGATCTGCCACTGGTTGTAGACCACGATCACCAGCACGAAGACGACGCCGGCGCCCAGCAGCGCCATGACAAGGTTGTTGTCCTGCATCACGCGGCCTCCGCCATGGTCAGGGCGGCATCCATATCCACCGCCACGATCCGGGACACGCCCTGCTCCTGCATGGTCACACCGATCAGCTGTTGCGCCATTTCCATCGCAATCTTGTTATGGGAGATAAAAACGAACTGCGTCTTGTCGGACATGCGCTTGACCATATTTGCATAGCGCTCGGTGTTGGCGTCGTCCAGCGGCGCGTCCACCTCGTCGAGCAGACAGAACGGCGCGGGGTTGAGCTGGAACATCGCGAACACCAGTGCGATGGCGGTCAGCGCCTTCTCGCCGCCCGACAGCAGGTGAATGGTCGAGTTCTTCTTGCCCGGCGGCTGCGCCATCACCTGCACGCCGGCATCGAGAATCTCCTCGCCGGTCATGATCAGCTTGGCCTGGCCACCGCCGAACAGCGTCGGGAACAGCTCGCCGAAGTGATGGTTGACCTGGTCGAACGTGCCCTGCAGCAGCGCGCGGGTCTCCTGGTCGATCTTGCGGATGGCGTCTTCCAGCGTATTGATGGCGTCCGACAGGTCAGCCGATTGCGCGTCGAGGAAGCCCTTGCGCTCGCGCGCGGCGGCCAGCTCATCGAGCGCGGCCATGTTGACCGGACCCAGCGCGTTGATGGCGTTGTTGATGCGCGTGACTTCGCCCTGCAGGTACGACGGCTTCAGGTCACCGCTCAGGCGCCCGGCCAGCGCGGCTTCGTCCACGCTGGCGGAGGTCAGCTGCTCGGAGAACTGTTCGCAGTTCAGGCGCGCGGCCTGCTCCTTGAGCTGCAGTTCGGTGATGCGGTCGCGCAGCGGCTGCTGGGCGCGCTCGGCGCCCAGGCGCTGCTCGTCGAACTGGCGCAGCTGGGCCGACAGCGCGTCGTGTTCGGTGCGCGCCAGCGTCAGCTTCTCTTCCTTCTCGGCGCGGCGCTCCAGCGCGTCCTGCAGGCCGGTGTGCGCGGTCTGCTCGTTGATGGTCTCCAGTTCGGCGCGGGCGTTTTCCAGCGTCAGCACGATCTGCTGGGCCTGATCGGTCGCCACCTGGATGTTGCGCTTGAACTCGGCGATGCGGTTGTGCAGATTGCGCTCGGCAAAGTGGGCTTCCTGCGCGGCGCGCTCCAGGTCGCGCAGGCTGTTGCGCGCATCGCCCAGACGCACTTCGAGCGCTTCGAACGCCTGCTGGTTGTCCTCGAAGCGGGCCTGCATGTCGGCGAGCGCGGCATCGTGCTGCTCGAAGGTCGCCTCGGACTCGGCACGGATGGCGCGCTGCTCCTCGATCTGCGCGCGGATATCTTCCAGCTCGCCGTCGATCTGGCCGCTGCGGGCGGTGTAGCGCTCCATGGCCTGCGACAGCTTGAGCACGTCCATCTGCAGCACGTGCACGCGGCGCGTGGCCTGCTCGGCGCGGGCACGAACCTGCACGAGCGTCTGGCTGGCCTGGCTGTAGGCGGCGTCGGCGCGCACGGCGGCGCTCCTGACTTCGTCGGACAGCAGCATCTGCGCGCGCACCTGCTTGTGCAGGTTCTCGATCTCCTGCGCGCGGGCCAGCATGCCGGCCTGCTCGGCGTCCGGCGCATACAGCAGCACCGAAGACCGGCCGATCAGGTGCCCGGCCTTGACGACAAACATAGCGCCTTCGGGCAGGGTCTGGCGCGCAGCCAGCGCGGCCGGCATGTCGTCGGCGATGTAGACGTCGGCCAGCCAGTCCTGCAGCACGGCGCGGATGCCCGGTTCGGTCACCTGCACCAGCGCCATCAGCGGACGCAGTCCGGCGGGCGCGTCGGCCGGACGCGCGGCGGGCGGCGGCGTATAGAACGCCAGCTTGGCCGGCGGCGCATCGGCGACGAAGGCCTTGATCCAGTCGAGGTTGGAGACTTCCAGCGCGGCGAGCTTCTCGCGCAGCACGGCTTCGAGCGCCGGCTCCCAGCCCTGTTCGATCTGCAGTTGCTTCCAGAAGCGGGGCAGCTCGGCCAGGCCGTGCTTGGCCAGCCACGGCTGGACCTTGCCGTCGGTCTGCACGCTCTCTTGCAGTTGCTTGAGGGCGGCCAGGCGGGCTTCCAGGTTGGCGATGGCGGCGGCCTCGGACTGCACGCGGTCCTGCGCGGCGCGGCGGGCTTCGTCCAGTTGCGGCAGCTGCGTCTCGGCCTCCTCCAGCGTGGCCTGCGCTTCGGCCAGGATTTCTTCCTGCTCGGCCAGTTCGGCGCGCAGCGTCTCCAGTTGCGCGTCGTCGGGCTTGTCGAGGCCGCTGGCTTCCTGCGTCAGGCGTTCGCGGCGCTGTTCGAGCTGCTGGAGCGCCTGGTCGGCGTTGCGCTGGTGGGCGGCTTCGAGCTTGAGCGCCTGCTCCGATTGCAGGATGGCGGCGCGCTGATCGTTCAGTGCGGTCTGCGCGTCGCGCCACTGCGCTTCCAGGCCGGGCAGCTCGTCGGACTTGCGCGCGACCGCTTCCTGGGCCTGCGCGGCGCGCTCCTCGGCCATGGCGAGTTCTTCCTCGGCGGCAGCCAGATCGGCCTGGGCCTGCTCGCCCTGCGTGTGCCATTGCGTCTGCTGCGCGGTCAGCGTGGCGATCTGCTGCTGGATGCGGTTGCGCGATTCCACCACGTAGCGGATCTCGGCCTCCAGGCGGCTGACTTCGGCGTTGGCCTCGTACAGCGCGCCCTGCGCGGCGTGCATCGCGTCGGACGATGCGTAGTGCGCGGCGCGCATGGTCTCGAGTTCGGCCTCGATGTGGCGCAACTGGGCGGTCTGCGCTTCGAGATCGATCTGGGCCTGTTCGATGGCGCGCTGGTGGCGCTCCTGCTCGGCCAGCGCCTCGCGCTTGCGCAGCAGCCACAGCAGGTGCTGCTTTTCTTCGCCTTCGGCCTGCAGCGCCTGGAAGCGCTGCGCGACTTCGGCCTGGGCCTCGAGCTTGTCGAGGTTGGCGCCGAGCTCGCGCAGGATGTCTTCGACGCGCGTGAGGTTCTCGCGCGTGTCGGCCAGGCGGTTCTCGGTCTCGCGGCGGCGCTCCTTGTACTTGGAGACGCCCGCGGCCTCTTCCAGGAAGATGCGCATGTCGTCGGGCTTGGCCTCGATGATGCGCGAGATCATCCCCTGCCCGATGATGGCGTAGGCGCGCGGCCCGAGGCCCGTGCCGAGGAAGATGTCCTGGATGTCGCGGCGGCGCACCGCCTGGTTGTTGATGAAGTACGAGGAGGTGCCGTCGCGGCTGAGCACGCGCTTGACGGCGATCTCCGCATACTGGCCCCACTGGCCGGCGGCGCGGCCTTCGGCGTTGTCGAACACCAGTTCGACGCTGGCGCGGCCGGCCGGCTTGCGCTGGGTGGAGCCGTTGAAGATGACGTCCTGCATCGACTCGCCGCGCAGCTCGGCTGCGCGTGACTCGCCGAGCACCCAGCGCACGGCATCGATGATGTTGGATTTACCGCAGCCGTTCGGACCGACGATGCCGACAAGCTGGCCCGGAACGTGAAAATTGGTCGGATCGACGAACGATTTGAAGCCTGCGAGCTTGATCGAGGAGAGGCGCACGTTGAGGTCGTCTCGAAGGGATCAGTAAGTGGTGAAGCGGGCACCCCGACCACGCGCTCCGCCGATCACACGACGCTGAGCGGAAGCGGAACGGCAAAGGCTCGCGCGGGGGGGGGCGGACGGCGCCATCATACCATCGGCCCTCCCCGCTCCAGCCGTTCCTTCAGGCACAAAAATCGACGAAATTCGCCCTATCGAGCACGCAATTGCTTCGGATTTGTAAGCAATCCGTATCGCCCGTCCGGGTTTCGCTCAATCGGGGCGGCGGGTGCGCGCGGGCGCCGGACTGGCCAGCCATTCCAGCAGGGCCTTGTGCAGCGCGGCAGGATCCTGGATCTGTGGAGCATGGCCCGCATCGGGAAACTCGATCAGCGTGGCGTGCGGAATCGCGCGCGCGGTGGCCCGGCCCAGTTCCGGGTAGTTGCCCAGTTGCGCGCGGACGTCCGGCGGCGCGGTGTCCTTGGCGATGGCCGTGGTGTCCTTCTGCCCGATCAGCAGCAGCGTCCACGGGCGCAGCTGGCCGAATTCGTACACCACCGGCTGGGTGTAGATCATGTCGTACAGCAGTGCGGAATTCCATGCGACAAGATCGCGCCCGGGGCCGCGGTACATGCCCGCCAGCATCTGCACCCAGGGTTCATAGTCGGCGCGCCACTGGCCGGCGTAGTAGGTCGACTGCTCATAGGCGAGAATGCGGTCGGCGGTGGTCTGCTTTTCGCGCGCATACCACTGGTCGACCGTCATCGGCGGCACGCCCTTGGCCTTCCAGTCTTCCAGGCCGATCGGGTTGACCATCACCAGCCGCGACACTTCGGCTGGGTACATCAGCGCATAGCGGGTCGCCAGCATGCCGCCGGTGGAGTGGCCGATCACGATGGCCTGGCGGATGCCCAGCGACGCCAGCAACGCGTGCGTGTTGCTGGCCAGTTGCTGGAACGAATATTGGTAGGCCCGCGGCTTGCTCGATTTGCAGAAGCCGACCTGGTCGGGCGCGATCACGCGATAGCCCGCGCCGGCGAGCGCCGCGATGGTGCCTTCCCAGGTGGCCGCGCAGAAGTTCTTGCCGTGCAGCAGCACCGCCACCTGTCCGTTGGGCTGCCTGGGCTCGATGTCCAGGTACGCCATCTCCAGCGCATTGCCCTGCGACTCGAACTTGTACAGCTTGACCGGCGCCGGATAGTCGAAGCCCTCGAGGCGCGGGCCATAGGTGGGCGCATCATCGGCCGGCGCGGCCTGCGATGCGGGAGACAGCGCCGACAAGGCGGCTGCGAAAACGACGGGCATCCAGCGCGACAGCATGGGAGCTCCTTGTTGGTTACGGAATGCTTGACGGCGGCCCTACTTGCGTCGAGACAGCCCCGACAGCACGCCCGCCAGGATGATGCAGGCGCCGCCCGCCATCTCCTGCGCCGACAGGCGCTCCGAGGTCAGCCACGCCGACGACACCGCAGCCACCACGATCTCGAACAGCATCAGCAGCGCGGCGCGGTTGGCGGGCAGGCGTTGCAGGCCGCGCTGCGCCATGGCATTGCCCGCCACCAGCACGGCGGCCATGCCGCCCACGAGCAGCCACACGTCAGCCATCGCCAGCGCGTCCGGCGCGGCTTGCACGCCATCCAGCAAGACCGCCGCCGGCAGGCCCACCACCGCACAGCCGGTGAACACCACCACGGTGCGCAGTTCCGCTCGCATGGTCGGCAGGCGCTGCCCGGCCAGCCGCGACAGGACGTTGTTGCACGCAAACGCCAGGCCCGCGACCACGCCGGACCACTCGGCCGGTGTTCCCGGCCAGGGCACGCCGGCGTTGCCGGCACCCAGCATCAGACCGGCGCCGGACAGCGCCACCACGAGCAGCGCCCCGCCGCGCGCGCCCAACCGCTCGTGCAGCCACAGCCGGGCCAGCAGCGCGGTCCACAGCGGGGTCAGATAAAACAGCAACAGCACGCGCATGACCGTGCCATGCACCGTGCCCCAGACGAACCCGGCATTGGTCACGCCCGCCACCAGCCCCAGCGCCGGAATCAGCCAGGACCACCGGAACGTATGGAAATGCCGCCGCAGCACCACCGCCGCGACGATGGCCGCTGCCGCGCCCGTCATCGCCGAGGCCAGCAGGCTGCCCAGCCCCCAGCCATTGAGCAGGCGATATGGGTACCAGGCAATCCCCCAGACCGAGGCGCCCAGCAGGATGTACAGCGCGGACGTCCAGGGCGGCGCGTCATGGGTGGCGGTCTCCGCCGGAGATGCAATCGATGTCATGTGAACAATAAAAAACGGCGGAAAACCGCCGCTGCCTGCAATGTCTTGGGGTGACTGACGCACGTTGGCCGTATAATTTCGGGCTTCGTCCGCAAGCGCCACGCTTGCCCACCCATCCGGCCCATTCCGACCCATCCGGCCCATGCCCAACACCGTGAATCCGCGCCTGTCCAGCCTCCAGCCGTATCCGTTCGAGAAACTGAAAGCGCTCGTCAAGGACGTGACGCCCAGCCCCGCGCATGCGCCGATCAGCTTCGGCCTCGGCGAGCCCAAGCATCCGACGCCGGCGCTGGTGAAAGACGCGCTGACGGCCTCGCTGGCCGGGCTGGCGAATTATCCCACGACAGCCGGCTCCGATGCCCTGCGCCAGTGCATCGCCGCCTGGCTGGAGCGCCGCTACGGCCTGCCCAAGGTCGATGCCGCCACCGAGGTGCTGCCGGTCAATGGTTCGCGCGAAGCCCTGTTCGCCTTTGCGCAGACCGTGATCGACGGCAGCAAGCCCGGCGCGCGCGTGCTGTGCCCGAACCCGTTCTACCAGATCTACGAAGGCTCGGCCCTGCTGGCCGGCGCGCAGCCGCTGTTCGCCAACAGCAACCCGGCGCGCAACTTTGCGCCCGACTACGACGCCATCACGCCGGAGGAATGGCGCAACGTGCAGCTCGTCTTCGTGTGCAGCCCCGGCAACCCGACCGGCGCCGTGCTGACGCTGGAGGACTGGAAACAGCTGTTCGCGCTGTCCGACCAGTACGGCTTTGTCATCGCGTCGGACGAGTGCTATTCGGAGATCTACTTCGACGAAGCCAACCCGCCGCTGGGCGCGCTGCAGGCCGCACACCGGCTGGGCCGCGGCTTCGAGCGGCTGGTGATGTTCTCGAGCCTGTCCAAGCGCTCCAACGTGCCGGGCATGCGCTCGGGCTTCGTGGCGGGCGACGCCAAGCTGATCAAGGCCTACCTGCTGTATCGCACCTATCACGGCAGCGCGATGAACCCGGCGGTGCAATCCGCTAGCATCGCGGCGTGGAACGACGAAACCCATGTGCGCGAGAACCGCGCGCAATACGTCAAGAAGTTCCAGTCGGTCACGCCGATGCTGGCCGAGGTGCTGGATGTGGCCCTGCCCGATGCGGCGTTCTACCTGTGGGCCAACGTCAAGCGCACCGGCCTGTCGGATACCGCGTTCGCGCGCGAGCTGCTGGCCGCCAAGAACGTCGCCGTGCTGCCGGGCAGCTACCTCGCCCGCGAGGCGCATGGCGCCAATCCGGGCCAGGACTACGTCCGCATCGCGCTGGTGGCCGGCGTGGACGAGTGCCTGGACGGCGCGCGCCGCATCGTCGAGTTCTGCCAGCAACGCTGATTTCCCTGTTTCTCTCCAAGAGCCTACAAGACCATGTCGCAACAACTGCAATCGCTGATCGAACAAGCGTGGGAAGACCGCGCCAACCTGTCGCCCAAGGCCGCGCCGGACGATGTCCGCCAAGCCGTCGCCAACGTGATCGGCCAGCTCGACCAGGGCGCGCTGCGCGTGGCTGAAAAGAAGGGCGGCCAGTGGATCGTCAACCAGTGGGTGAAGAAGGTCGTGCTGCTGTCGTTCCGCCTGGAAGACAACGCCCCGATGACGGCCGGCGGCTTCACGCACTTCTATGACAAGGTGCCCAGCAAGTTCGCCAGCTACACGGCCGATGACTTCGCGCGCGGTGGCTTCCGCGTGGTGCCGCCGGCCGTGGCGCGCCGCGGTTCGTTCATCGGCATGAACGCGGTGCTGATGCCTTCGTACGTGAACATCGGCGCATACGTGGACGAAGGCACCATGGTCGACACCTGGGCCACGGTCGGCTCGTGCGCGCAGATCGGCAAGAACGTGCACCTGTCGGGCGGCGTGGGCATCGGCGGCGTGCTGGAGCCGCTGCAGGCCAACCCGGTCATCATCGAGGACAACTGCTTCATCGGCGCGCGCTCGGAAGTGGTGGAAGGCGTGATCGTCGAAGAGAACTCGGTGATCTCGATGGGCGTGTACCTGGGCCAGAGCACCAAGATCTTCGACCGCGAAACCGGCGAAGTGCACTACGGCCGCGTGCCGGCCGGCTCGGTGGTGGTGCCCGGCAACCTGCCGTCCAAGGACGGCAAGTACAGCCTGTACTGCGCCGTGATCGTCAAGAAGGTCGACGCGCAGACGCGCGCCAAGACCAGCCTCAACGAACTGCTGCGCGGCGATTGAGCTGAACGGTTGGCATGCCCGGCAGTCTGACGGGCATGCCAACACTCGAGCACGCGGCGATGTCCGAAACGAACGCCACAAGCTTACGCTGGGGCAAGCTGCGCCAACGCATCATGGGTCTTGATCCGAACACCATCGGTACCGTCCTGTCCCTGCTGCCGACCATCCTGGAGCAGGCCAACAAGACCATCGACACGTTCAAGAACCGCAAGAAGGCCGGCGCCGACGCGGCACGCGCGGATGCTTCCCCGGCCGCCCCGGTCGCCCGCATTGCCGAGCTGGAAGCAGCGATGGCGCAGCAGGCCGAATCCGTCAAGCTGCTGGCCGAACAGCACGCACTCACCATCGCAGCGCTGCGCGAAGAAGCGGCCGGATTGGAGCGCAGGCTCCGGCGGATGACCTGGCTCGCCGGTGCCGGCTTCGCGCTGGCCGTCGCCGCCCTCGCCTTCGCCCTGGCGCTCCGACACTGACTGACCATGACGACTTCCACCGCCGTGCTGCACGGCATCCCCAATTGCGACACCGTCAAGAAGGCCCGCACGTGGCTGGAATCGAACGGCGTCGACTACACCTTCCACGACTTCAAGAAACAGGGCGTGAGCGCCGAGATGCTGGCCGGCTGGCTCAAGCATGTGCCGCTCGCCACGCTGCTCAACCGCAAGGGCACCACGTGGCACGCGCTGTCGGATGCCGACCGCGCCCGCGCTGAAGACGAAGCCGACGCCATCGCGCTGATGCAGGCCAATCCGTCGCTGATCAAGCGGCCGGTGCTGGTGCACGGCAAGACCGTCAACGTGGGCTTCTCGGCCGACCAGTACGCCAACCTGTTCTGACCCGACACACTCTCTCATTCACCTTGCCCGCCATGTCGCCCACGCTTGCCCTTACTGAAGACCTGATCCGCCGCCGCTCCGTCACGCCCGAAGACAAGGGCTGCCAGGACGTGCTGATCGAACGCCTGTCCGCCGCCGGCTTCCAATGCGAAGCGGTGGTCAGCGGGCCGGACCACTTCCGCGTGACCAACCTGTGGGCGGTCAAGCGCGGCCGCGCGGGCACCGGCGGCAAGCTGCTGGTCTTCGCCGGCCACACCGACGTGGTGCCGACCGGCCCCGTGGAGCAGTGGCACTCCGACCCGTTCGAGCCGACCCACCGCGACGGCAAGCTCTATGGCCGTGGCGCCGCCGACATGAAGACGTCGATCGCCGGGTTCGTGGTCGCCTCGGAAGAATTCGTCGCCAAGCATCCGGACCACGCCGGCTCGATCGGCTTCCTGATCACCAGCGACGAGGAAGGCCCGGCCCACGACGGCACCGTCAAGGTCTGCGACCTGCTGCGCGCGCGCGGCGAGCGGCTGGACTACTGCGTGGTCGGCGAGCCGACCTCGGTGTCCACGCTGGGCGACATGGTCAAGAACGGGCGGCGCGGCTCGCTGTCGGGCAAGCTCACCGTCAACGGCGTGCAGGGCCACATCGCCTATCCGCACCTGGCCAAGAACCCGATCCACCTGGCCGTGCCGGCGCTGACCGCCCTGGCGGCCGAGAAATGGGACGACGGCAACGCCTACTTCCCGCCGACCACCTGGCAGATGTCGAACATCCACGGCGGCACCGGCGCGACCAACGTGATTCCGGGCCATGTCACCGTCGACTTCAACTTCCGCTTCTCGACGGCGAGCACGCCCGAGGGCCTGAAGTCGCGCGTGCAGGCCATCCTCGACGCGCACGGCCTGGACTACACGCTGGCCTGGACGCTGGGCGGCGAACCCTTCCTGACCGAGCGCGGCGAGCTGTCGGAGGCGCTGTCGACGGCCATCCAGGCCGAGTGCGGCGTCGCTACCGAGCTGTCGACCACCGGCGGCACGTCGGATGGCCGCTTCATCGCCAAGCTGTGCCCGCAGGTGATCGAGTTCGGACCGCCCAACGCCAGCATCCACAAGATCGACGAGCACGTCGAGGTGGCCTTCATCGAGCCGCTCAAGAACGTGTACCGGCGCGTGCTCGAAACGCTGGTCGCCTGATCGCCGCCGCGCATGGCCCGCAACGTCGAGATCAAGGCCCGCGTGCGCGATGTGGCGGCGCTGATGGCTGGACCGCGCCTGTCCGACTTCCATATCGTGCCGACCGCCGCGCCGGACGCGCTGCGCGATGGTCAGTCC
This sequence comes from Ralstonia syzygii subsp. syzygii, assembly GCA_919592095.1. GTDB lineage: Bacteria > Pseudomonadota > Gammaproteobacteria > Burkholderiales > Burkholderiaceae > Ralstonia > Ralstonia syzygii. The sequence goes on from CAKKOY010000012.1 coordinate 44,322, forward strand.
GCAGGCCACGACGCGCAGATCGCCCGTGCGCTGATGTCCTCGCTCGGCATTGCCGAGGCCGACCTGCTCGACGTCGCCTACGTCGACCTGCTGGCCGCCACCCAACGTTGAATCCGAACATGACCGTCACCGCCCTGCCCGCCTCACATCCGTTCACCACGGTGCGCGATCTGCTGCGCTATGCCGTGTCGCGCTTCACCGCCGCCGGCCTGGTGTTCGGCCACGGCAGCGAGAACGCCTACGACGAAGCCGCCTACCTGATCCTGCACACGCTGCACCTGCCGCTCGACACGCTGGAGCCCTTCCTCGATGCGCGCCTGCTGCCCGAGGAGGTCGCCGCCGTGCTGCAGGTGATCGAGCGCCGCACCGTGGACCGCGTGCCCGCCGCCTATCTCACGCACGAAGCCTACATGCACGGCATGCGCTTCTATGTGGACGAACGCGTGATCGTGCCGCGCAGCTTCATCGGCGAGTTGCTGGAGGATGGACTGGCCCCGTGGCTCCCGTACGAGGACGGCCCGACCGATGTGCTGGAGCTGTGCACCGGCTCCGGCTGCCTGGCGATCCTGGCCGCGCTGCAATGGCCGAACGCGACACTCGATGCGGTGGACCTGTCGCCGGATGCGCTGGTGGTGGCGCAGCGCAACATGGACGACTACCATCTGAACGACCGCATCCGCCTGCACGAAGGCGACCTGTATGCGCCGCTGCCGCCGGGCGTGCACTATGACGTGATCCTCACCAACCCACCGTACGTGAATGAGACCTCGATGCAGGCGCTGCCGCCCGAATACCGCGCCGAGCCGCGCATGGCGCTGGCCGGCGGCACCGACGGCATGGACATCGTGCGCCGCATCCTGGCCGACGCGCCGCGCCACCTCAAGCCGCACGGCGTGCTGGTGGTCGAGATCGGCAACGAGCGCGAGAACGTGGAAGCGGCCTTCCCCGACCTGGACCTGGTCTGGCTGCCGACCAGCGCGGGCGAGGAGCAGGTGTTCCTGGTCACCCGCGAAGCCCTCTGAGAGACGCAGACGCGCGCGCATCGGGGCCCCGCCTCCCTGGCGGGAAACATCCCCGGCCCGCGCGGCAGGACGAACCGGGGCGGCGCGCATCCTCGAAACCCTGGCCTGACGCCTCCGCTGGATCGATGTCGTAGCGAGCGGTCCGGCAGACCTCGCTGCCAAGGCGCACACGTAGGCGGAGCTGTCCCGGCCGCCCTGTTTCTACGCTGCCTGCGCAAACAGTTTGCGCAGCAGCTCCCGGCCGATGGCGGCGCGGTGCACCTTGGCATCGGTGTAGCCCAGCGCGCGCATCACCACCTCCCAGCGCGGCCCCCGGTTCTTCTCCTTGTCCGTTTTCAGGTGGACCGCCATGAAGTCCGCGAACGCCATGGTGGACAGCGCCTGCGCAGTGACCGGCTTCTCCGTATGCAGGTGCACAACCCACGGCGCCGTCGGCTGGAGATTGGACAGCGGCTTGAGCTGAATGCGCATATCGAACAAGGTGCCCAGTACGTCGTTGCCCGTCGCGGGAGGCAACCGCTCCGGTGCACTGACACGCTGGATCTGCTCTGCCGCCAACAGCCGGCCGAGGTGGTTCGACCGTGGATGCCTGTCGCACTTGAGCATATCGGCTTCCAGGGCCTTCATCTGCCGCTCGATCGATTCCAGCGCGCCGAGCCGGTCCGCCAGTTGCGCGATACGGTGATGATCGTTGGGAGGCAACGACACCTTCGCACTGCGCACACGGTCCAGCTCTCCGAACCAGTCGCGCGCTGATCCCCGCATGAAATCAGCGGTCATCGCCGCGTCCCTCGCGTGGTCAGCCAGTTCGTTCTGGATCGGGCGGGTGTCCTTACCGAGCCACTGTGCGATCTGGACGATATCGCCACCGAACCGCGCCGCGGTCGCCCGATCGACCGGACACTTTTTCAGAACCGCATCGGCATGCTTATGTACCGGGGTGCGCGTGTCCACGGGGGCGGGAGCTGGCGCAGGCACGGATGGCCCGGCGGATCGCTTGCCGTGCTTGCGGTTCTTGCGCCCCGTGCCGCCCGAGGACTTGACGGGACGCGCTGCGGGCGGTGGCTCGCTGGACGAAGGCGCCGGCCGCGGCACCTCGGGCATCTTGCCCGGCCTGATCTTGACGCGGCTGGCCGTTGCACTCAGCTCCAGCAGGGATTCCTTGTAGGCCGCGACCGCGTAGACCACGTCCATCATGCTGCGCCACTCCCCGCCGGCATCATCCATCTCGATACCGGTGGCGGCGTCCAGGCACAGGTTCAAGCCCACCCGGTCGAGACCATCCGTGTACGCCTCGATCGCTGCCCGATGCCCGGCCAACGCCTGCTGGGTAAGGTGGTACGCGGGCTCGGCTTCGTCGCCGTGCTTGACCAACGCTTCCGCCGCGGCCTCCATCGCCTCTCTGCGCCGAAACCATGCCTCGCACAACTCGTACGCCCGGGCAGTGAGTTCCGGCAGCCTAATACTACAGCCGTACCTATCGTCTATGATGTTGTCCATGTGAGATGAGACGATCATGGTCCGATGCAAGGAACGGTGAGTGGCTGGGAGAGAGAGCTGGAAGGGTTGCACGAACGGCTGGGGATGCTGTTCAAGCGTCCGGAGCCGCGGCAGCGGGCCTTGGCCTACCTGCGTGGGCTTCTGAGCCCGGTG
>CAKKOY010000013.1 GCA_919592095.1 Ralstonia syzygii subsp. syzygii
CCAATCCATTCGGCCAATTGCCAGCCATTCTTGCGCTCCACCGGGCTCAGAAGCCCACGCAGGTAGGCCAAGGCCCGCTGCCGCGGCTCCGGACGCTTGAACAGCATCCCCTGCCGTTCGTGCAACCCTTCCAGCTCTCTCTCCCAGCCACTCACCGTTCCTTGCATCGGACCATGATCGTCTCATCTCACATGGACAACATCATAGGCGATAGGTACGGCTGTAGTACTAACCCGGAAATGAAGAAAGCCAGCACGAGGCTGGCTTTCCGAAATTGGTGGGTGGTACAGGGATTGAACCTGTGACCCCTGCCGTGTGAAGGCAGACTAGGCGCTCCGGCCCAGATAAATAAAGGGCCTCCGCGCCGTGCTCTACCGCTGTTTCAACACCCGATGTCCCGCAAATGTCCCGTGTCTCAGGCCGGGAACGACCCTGCCCGACCTGGACCGAAATTTGATTCGGTAATCCGCGAGGGTCCCGCGCCGCTCGCGCGCTCACCCGCCCCCGTAGGCCCACGTCCACACGCACCTGCACGCACCCGCCTGCCTGGGCGCGCGTGGGAATGGCTGCTCCCGGGCTGCCTGACTGCCTGCACAGGGCAGTGCACACACGGCCTGTAATGGGACACCCCGTCATGTCACGGGACAACGCGGGACACACACAGGGCTGGGAGCCACGGAGACGACCCAGGATCGACGCACGGGACACGGTAGCCGCCCTAGGTAGTCCAATGACCTGCAATCGCATGTAGGGCCTTTATGGGCTTTCATTGGTTGTCGCGCCCTTCTAGCGGCTTCGCCGCGTGCTGCGTTCTCGCTGGATGCTGGATTGGCTGGCCGTGCAATCGGCTGCGTGTGCGTGCGCCATCTATCTCTCTTTTGTTTTCGTGTCCCCATAAGACAGAGGGCACCACCCGTCATCTGTTAGCCCGTGGGACACGGAGACATGCCTCCAAGGAGCGCCGGGACAGGCGAGGCAGCAGCCATAGGCTGGGGACAGCCACCCACAGCACACCGGACTGAAAGCTATCCGCAAGGTTAGCGGGCGACCGGCGTACTACTGCCGTGGGGTATGGACACAGGGGACACAGCGGGAACAACGATACATGTCACGGCAGCTATACATACCGGGACACGGCCCAGGCCGACGCCCAGGGAACAGCCCATGGGTAAACTGAAAATAACTAAGACCAGATTGCGAAGAGATTAAGGAGCATTGACGACGAGCGAGCACCCGCCCGAGAATGCACCACACCTAGCACATAGGGTTTCCACCTAACACACGGGACATGTTGGGCAGTTGATACAATGAAGTGAGCGTGAGACTATGCATTCACGCTGTACCGCAAGGCTGTTACCGGCAACGGTGTACAGGAGAACGAAAGGCCACATGGGATAGACCTAGCGTCGCCCGGCCCGGAGCTAGTAGGGCGGGACAACACAGGCAGTTGACAGACAGTCGGATGTATGAGACGATTCGGTCACGGTGGAAACACCGACGCAGTACACGGCAACGCAAAGCGCTGCTGTGCTTGTTCCTTAACAACGTGATCGGTGCCTAGCCGCTCTATGCCAGACAGGATGCTTGCGTCCTGCGAAGCGCGGGGAGTGGTGATCCGCAGATGTAGGGAGGACAGGCGACGCACCGGGAACGAGTGGGGGGGGGGGGGGGGGGGGGTGTGGGACAATAAAGGCAGTTGACACAAAGAGCGATCTTTGAGACACTGCCAACACTGATTCAACAGGTAACGCAACGCGGTGCCTGACCCGCTCCTTAAAAATTCGCAAGTAACACCACTTACCACGGCCGGATGTGTGCCCTGTCCTTCGGGACAAGCGCATCGGAATCCGGCCTAGGTCGCCCTTTCTGGCTCGCGTACAGACCTGCATCAGCGGCATCTGTACATGACCTAGCGAGGGCAGCCACCAAAGCGCTCTTGCTCACGTGAGAGCGTTCCGGTGGCTTACACAACCTGCCATGTGCAGGGTTCTATCGACAGCGCCTTGGGTCGCCCAGGACGCTCTCTGTAGAGCACCGGCTGCAACCGCAGCCAGACATTCGACGAACCTCCTGTAAAGGACAACTAGCAATGAAAAAGCTGATTCAAACCGTGCGCCGTGCGTTCACGGGTCGGCACGTCTACGTGTGGTGGGAAGGCACGCTGTACACCCATCGGGCAGCATCGTTCCGCGATGCAATCCAGTGGATGCGCGCTTACCCGGCTGACGCCTCCGTCTCCATCATGGGCCGCTTCGGCGCCCTCGAAGCGCGGAGGGGCTGAACGTGGCACTGCAACCATCCAACACCCTCGCCCGCACTGCCTCGTGGATCATCCGCGAGAAGGCGTCCAAGGGCGTGCTGTTCGAGACGTTCGACAATCTGGTAGTCGAGCGCCTGAACACCTCCAAGTATGAAGCGGTGCCCGTCCTCCAATACCTGCAAGAGTTCAACGCGGGGGGGTGGCAGCATGAGCACCGTCTACGTGCAATACCCCAACGGCAATGTCCTGCGCACGACGCACCCTGAGTTTCACCAGGAAGCCAAGCGCTTGACCAAAGCCGAAGGCGAACGCCTCTACCGCGAGCAAGCCGTTGACGAGCTGCGCGCCTGGATCAAGCCCAATACGCGGGTCTACACGATCCTGCGCAGCGTGTCGCCTTCGGGTATGTCTCGCCGCGTCTCGGTTGTCATCGTCAAAGATGGCGAACTGGCAACCATCGACTACGGCGTTGCTACCGTGCTCGGCTGGAAGCTTGCCACGAATGGCGAAGGCATCGTGGTATCCGGCTGCGGCATGGATGCGGGCTTTCATCTGGTGTACTCGCTCGGGCGGCAACTCTGGCCGGACGGCACACCCGAACCGCACGGCACCCGCAACGGCGAACCTGACAGCGACGGCGGGTATGCGCTGCGCCACTCCTGGCTGTGAGGGCGTGACCATGAGCACGAACTACACCGCAGGTCCGTGGAAGTACACGCCGTATCGCCCCGGCACGATGTTCTGCAACGAAGTGTCTGCCGCGAATGGCGAACACGTCTGCCGCTTGGCGAACATCATCGTGAGCGGTCAGGCGGTTGCTACCGCCAATGGTCGCCTGATTGCTGCCGCGCCTGACTTGCTGGAAGCGCTACAGGCGATGTTCGACAAGTACGGGTACAAGAGCAGCCCCGGCCTCGACAACGAGGTAACGGTGCTGGCCCGTAGCGCAATCAACAAAGCGCTGGAGGGCTGACTGTGCGCCTCCTGATCGTCGCAGCGTTGTTGATCGCCGCCCTGCCCGCTCACGCCGTAGACACATCCGTACTCGTCTACGGCGGTTCGTACCACTTCGACGGGCGCGGACGGCATGAAAGCAAGTACAACCTGAACGAGCGCAACCCAGGCGTCGGCCTGGAGTTCTCGCAGGATGGGTGGCTGATCGGTGCGGGCACGTACCGGGACAGCTACCGCGAGCAACGCAGCCGTCAAAGTGGGCTACCTCCGTGGCTCTGGCTACGACGGCCCGGTCGCCCTGCCCACGGTAGGTGTGGGCTACGGTCATGTTTCACTGGAAGCCACTGTCGCCCACGGAAGGTGAACAGCGGTGGTGTCGTGGCCTTCTGGCTGCGCTACCAGTTCTAAATCCGGTCACTCTGCGCGTGCGCCCTTCGGGGCGTCCACGTAAGGGCCTTCTAGCGAGGACTCTTACGCGGTGCGTCTACAATCCGGCTTGAATTTTCACTTCAAACCAAAGTAGGAGCATTTCATGAAATTGAAAGCACTTGGCCCAAATCAAGCCGAAGTGACGTTCGCAAACGGCATCATCGTTCTGTTCTCGTACACGGGCGTTGTTGCGGCCTACCGTCCGGGCGTGGGCTACCTCGTGACGGACCAGTTTTACAGCAAGACCACGCTGCGCCACATCGAAGAATGGGTAGGCAAGCATGGCTCGACCACCGTGTCGCAAGACGTGCTCGACCACCTCGTTGGCGGCACGCGCTGAGAGCATCAGCCGGAGGGTAGCTGGCCTACCCTCTAACGGGCGCTCTCGCTCGATTTCCATCAACCATGAAGAACGGCAGCACTATGACTACCAAGTATCCGCTTGATTCGGGAACGCCCGACTCTCAACCCAAGACGATCACGATCAAGCCGACGTGGGCCTCGCTCCTGGGCGTCTATCTCGCAGTGCTGGAGGACGGCAACGCCGAGGGACGACGCATCGCCCGCGAGGAATTGCTTCGCATGGCCCAGGCCGCTGACCAGTGGAACAACCACTGCGAAGCTGAGGAAGCCGCCCGCGCAACAAACTGAGCAGTAAAGCCCAGGTGCAACGCCTGGGTTCGCAGCACCCTTAACCCTGTCTCGACAGTAGCTGGCCCGCGTTCGCGTGCTGGCTCGGAACCGACGCGCTGCACCCTTGATGGCGCAAGACTGGGATCACCGCAAAGAGCATCAACCCTTCCATCCAACCCGCTGATAGGAGCATGAATGCGTAAGCATCAAGCACAGCAACCCACCACCCGCCCCGTCCGTAACGTTGGCGCGGCCATTCTCACGGCCACCGCCCGCCACCCGGAGCGCTTCATCGCCAACCGCGCCCTGGCATCCGCCCTCGCTCGCGCCGTGGGTCCGACCAAATGACCTACACGCGGGACAACAAAGGCCGCGTCATCGCTGCGCACTCACACGAACGCCTCGCACAGCCCGTGCGCAAGCCTATCGTGCGCGTCAAGCGTGCTCGCTCGCCCTTCGGTCGCCAGTCCGCCCGTGACCGTCTCGAATCGCTGTTCGCCTGACCAGTTTCCAGTAGTCCAACCCACCTGAGAGAAGCCAGTAATGCGCCGATCCATCAACAACACGGGGGCTATCTAATGGCCCTGCGTCACCGTCGTAACCGCAACTGCGTCGCGTTCGCCAGCAACGGCGAAGCCATCGACGCCTACGCCGAAGGCACCACGTTCGGTACGTCCTCGCTCGGCTGGCGCCGTGGCGAGCCCATGATCGCTGTGCGCAGCACCGGCAATGTCGGCGGCTCGCGTGGCGGCAAGCGCTACGCCCGCAAGAAGAACGCCCTCGCTCGCCGCGCAGGCTTTGCATCGCACGCTGCCATGCTCTCGCGCATCGCGCAGCTCGTCGGCACTGGCCGCATCAATCCGCAGAACATCCAGCGCAACCTGTTCAATGCGCTCCAGCTCGTGCGAGGTGCAGCATGACGTTCAAGGTGGGTGACACCCTGACTACGGACGACCGCGACATCCGTGACGTGTGTGTCGAGCAGGGCGGCGACCCTGACCGCATGGTGGTGCGCTCGCTGGACTACGACGGCGACCCGATCTTCACCTGGGAGCGCGCTGGCATGGCAGCCGGGTACACCTCCGACAACTTCCGCCTCGTGCAGGACGTAGCGCCCTCGCTCGACCTGCTCGCAGCGATGACGGGCAAGCCGCTCAAGTTCCGCTCGGGCTGCGCTGTCGAGTTCGTTGCGTACGTGCCGAAGGCCAAGCCGCACTGCCAGCTCGTGCTGCTGAACCCGGCCACGGGCAACGTCGTGACTCGCTACGCCAGCGGCAAGGGCAGCGGGGAGCCTTACGACGAACCGGGCGACATCCTGCTCGCTTGATCGTCAGGACTTAGGCCACTCGGGAGGGTAGCCGTTTCGCTGCCCCTCCTTCTTCCACACGTGCTCACGAAACCAGTTCAAGCCACCCCACGCTGCCCACACAGCAAGCACAGTGGCTAGGAACCAGATACGCAGCAACGCGCCGCTGCCCGGCACCTGTGGGTACGACGGAAGAACGCCCAGCATCAGCACTGTGAACCATACCGCAACAGCCACCGTGGCTCGCAGCAACCAAAGCCTCACCGCTGGCCGAGAAAGCACCTGATCGGCGGGGCGGCGCAGCGCGTTCGCAGACCAGCCGATGCCAAACCACAGCAGCATCTTGACCACAAAGTCTGCCTGCACCCCGACGAGTCCCGCCGTACCCACTCCGAACCACACCGCTGCGACCGCCCAACCACCCATCTATCCCTCCCAAGGATCAACATGACCGTTTCCGGCATTGTTCTCAAGGCCACCCGCCGCATCCATCGCGCCGCTGTGCGCACTCATTGCGCCGCGCTCCGCGCTGGCGTGTGGGCCGCTGACGCCCAGGCGAAGCTCGCCTCCGAAAGCGCAGACATCGCCGCCGCCCTGGCCGAGCACGCCCAAACCGAGGCAGTCGGCGCGACCGTGCGTGCCGCGCTCGCTGCGAAGCACTCGCTCGCTGTCCACAAGGCAGCACAAGAAGAAGCCGCCAGCATCGGCGGCACGCTGTAACCCGGTAATTCTACCGATCCCGTTTCATCAACCTGACTAAGAGGAGAACTGAGCCATGAGCAACAAGTTCAAAGTAGGTGACAAAGTGCGCTGCGTGCGCGCCGACGGCATCCTGATCGTGGGCAGCGTCTACGAAATCAGCGGCGTTTCCTCGAGCGGTCACGCCGTCGGCGTTGGCGGCTCCAAGGCGAATGATTGGTACGCTGACCGTTTCGTTCTGGTTGAGTCCCAGGACCGCAAGTTCAAGGTGGGCGACAAGGTGAAAGTCGTTGGCTCGACGGGGATGTTGATCGCTGGAAGCGTCCACGAGGTGGCAGAGGTCAGTGTTGGCGACTTCCCGACCGACTACCGCGTGCATCTGGTGGGCACTCCGAAGGGCCTGGGCTACTACGAAAACCGCTTCGAGCTGGCGCAGAGCGCCCCGGCTGCGCCGCACAAGCCCAAGGCCACCGGCTTCGCTGTGGGCTCCAAGGTCATACTGCGTGACCAATCCAAGTACACGGGCCAGTGGGCCGGCCCGATGCTGGTGATGGGCACCGGCGGCGGCATCATCTCGTGCAAACACCTTGCGCACAACCTCCCGGGTGGGTTCCCCGGGGCTGAACTTGTGGCATACGAGGAGCCGCCTCGCGAATTCCGCCTGCGCAACATCGGGGGTGGTGTGAACAGCACCAAAAAGTTCGATTCCCTGGATGACGCCGTGGAACATGGGCGCAAGAATTTCAACGAGGGTGTGGAATTCGAGGTGGTCGAGATGCTGCCCGTCGCCAAGTACAAGGTCAGCAAGACCGTAGAGGCCGTCTCCTAATGGGCACCTTCAACCCGAACACCAAGGCCCAGGCCCACGAGCACGTGCAGCGCACGGGCATCAAGGCCCGCCTCAAGGACGTGGTTGCCAGCCTACTCCGCGACAACCGCAAGCTCACCCGCGAGGAGCTATCCCAGGAGGGTGGCTTGAAGCTGGCCTCTGTCTGCTCCGTGGTGAACACGCTGATCGCAGACGGCAAGGTGAAGGTCGTCGGCACCAAGACCAACCCCGAGACGGGCATGCAGAACCAGCTTGTCTCGCTGGCTTGATCCGAAGGACTGGCTAGACCAGGCCAAGGCACTTGACGAGGGCCGCTCGGCACGCATCCAACACGGGTGTGGGCCGGGCAAGGTTCTCGCGGTGTACCACCACGCAGACCGCTGGTCAGCGTATTGCTTCCGATGCGGCGAGCCGGGTGTCATTGACAAGCCCGTCGAGTCGCTGTCCGAGCGCATCGCGCGGCGGGCCAAGGAGAAGGAAGTAGATGACGCGCTCCAGCAAAGCGTCACCCTCCCCGCGCCCGTGAACTTCGACGTAGACACGTGGCCGATAGAAGCCCGCGTATGGCTGTACAAAGCAGCCCTGGATCGCACGGACATCGCCAAGCTGGGCGTGTACCTGCATGCGGCATCCAGCCGCGTGGTGGTACCCGTATTCGATCAGGGCAGCCTTGTCTACTGGCAGGCCCGGTCGGTCGATGGACGGCAGCCGAAGTACATCAACCCCACGGTCAACAGGCAACGCCTCGTCGCCAAGTTCGGACGGGGCGACCCGCTCGTGCTTACCGAGGACGTGCTGTCTGCGTATCGGGTAGGCCAGCTCACCGAAGCGTGGTCGCTCATGGGCACCAAGCTCACCGACTACATCGCCACCGACATCCTCAAGCGCGGCGGGCTGGTGCTGGTGTGGCTCGACCCCGACTGGCAGTACCCGGAAGGGAAGCGCCCCGGCGTCATCGCCGCCAAGAAGATCACCAATCAACTCCGCAGCATGGGTGTGCAGGTCGAGCGCATCGTCTCGCGTGCCGACCCCAAGCTGCTCTCTCGCAGGGAGATTACTCAGTGTTTGAAGTCAACGGTCGCAAGTACCGCTACCGCACCGACTGGCGAGGCCGCCTGATCCTCCAGGTGCAAGTCCAGTGGACGCACTACGACACCTACACCGGCTGCGCGCCGTGCAGCAAGTGGGTTGATGCCCGAGTTGGCGACCTGCCGGTGGCCGGTTGAGTCTCGACGTAACGCTACTGCGGCTGCTGCGCAAGCGCGAACAATTTGACCGGCTGCACCGGGCGGTGCCTGAGAACGGGGTGGATGCAAGGACGCGCACGGTCCTGGCGGACTTCGGCGCGTACTTCAAAGCCAACCCCGGCATCAACGTCATCGACCCGGTGCAGTTCCAGACGTTCTTCGCGCTGCGCCACCCGAAGCTGAACCAGGAACAACTCGCTATCTACGGTGCCACGATCAAGGAGACGGCGCACCCTGCACCACCGGGCACCGAGGACGGCATCCTCGAACGCCTTGTCTCCGTCGCCACCGCCTCCAGGTTGCAGTCGATGCTGGAGCAGTTCGACGACGGCGAGGCAGACCTCACCTCCGCACTGCGCATCATCGCTGACCGGCACGAGGACTGGATGCTCCGCAAGAAGGTGCATCCCAAGGTCCGCGACCGTATCGAGGACATCCTCAAGGAGGAGAAGGACGACCGCGGATTTCACTGGCGCATGGCATGCCTGAACAGTTCGATGTGCCCGCTGCGCTCGGGCGACTTCGGCATCGTCGCCGCGCGAGTGGACACGGGCAAGTCCTCCGCCTTCGCTTCCGAGCTGTCCTTCATGGCCCGGCAGGTGGACGAACTGTTCCCCGGCGAGGGCCGGAACATCATCGTCCTGAACAACGAAGGCCCAGGCAAGCGGCTCAAGCAACGGTTCTACAACGCCGTGCTGGAGCTGGACACTGCGGGGCTGGTTGCCCTGTCCGAGAAGGGAACGATCTACGAAGAGTACGTCAAGGCGCAAGGTGGCCGCGACCTGTTCTTCGTGTTCGATGTCCACGACTACAGCATGACGCAGTTGGAGGACATCGTGAAGGACACGAACCCGGCCATCGTCGTGGTGGACATGCTGGACAACGTGCAGGCCGACCTGGGCGCAAGCAACGGCGGCACACGCACCGACCAGCTCCTCGAAGCCATGTACCAGCGCGCCCGCATTTGGGCAGTGAAGTACGACTGCGCGGTGATCGCCACCTCGCAGCTCAGTGCAGAAGCGGACGGCATGCCCTACCCCACGCTGGCGATGCTGGCAAACAGCAAGACCGGCAAGGCAGGCGCAGCAGATTTCGTGCTGACCATTGGGCGCAGCCACGCCGAGGGACTGGAGAACACCCGGTTCATCGGCTTGCCCAAAAACAAGAAGCGACGCGACGGGGGCAAGCAAGACCCGAAGCGCGAGGTGTTCTTCGACACAGGCCGCAGCCTGTTCACCGACGCAACAGTTTGACCCGATCCAGAGGCGCAAAGCCAAGGAGCATTACATGAATCGCACCATCCTCCAGCAGCGATCACTGGTGCACAGCCAGTTGATGACGACTACCCAAACCACTGTCACCGAAATGCCCCGCAAGGACGGCACGTCCCTGCTGGCATTCGACCAGCCCGCCTTGAATCGCTGCGCTCTCGACGAACCCGACCGGGTTGTGCTCGACGAGGCAGCGCAACTCTCCCTCTACAAGCACCTCCACACGAAGTTCGCCGCGCAGCCTGCGGCGTCCATCGACGCAGCCATCAGCGCAATCGGCTCGCCCTTCCGCCCGTACTGATTACCATGCACATCTGCATCGACTGCAAGCATCACCGCAAGGAAGGCAGCAAGGGCATCCGCTGCCACGCACGAGTGGTCACGCGTATCGTCCGCAACCCGGTCACGGGCGTTGGCAGCACCGTGCAGGAACCGCCGCCGCAGTCCTGCGAAACGCGGCGCAACAACTTCCTCGACACGTGCCCTGATTTCCAACACACCGTGACGGAGGCAGCGTGAGCCTGGGCGATAAGCTGGCCTGCGCCTTGATCGTCGCCGAAGTGGCTGGCCTCCTCTACGCCATGAGGAGGTTCGGCTGATGCAGTACACCGTGTGGGACTTGGAGACAAGCACACGCACCGAGTACAAGCGTAAAGCCAATCCGTTCTCCGCTGACAACTACGTCGTAGCGCAAGGCGCGTGCAAGGCAACACTCACCGACCCATTTTCGCATCAGCAAGGTGCGCGCCCTTTCGGCACGTACTTCCCCGCCGCCGCCGCACTCGACGCCGACCGTGAGGCCCGCATCGCTGCGTGCAAGGCGTTGCCCGAGGACTGGTTCAGCTCGCTCCTGCAGGACACCAAGCTGCTGGTCGGTGTGAACATCAAGTTCGACCTGCTGTACGCCCTGGCGAATCCGAACTCGCACGCCGAGAAGAACCTGGAAGCCTGGATGGATTGGGTCAACGGGGGCGGCATCGTGTGGGACTGCCAGCTTGCCGAGTACCTGCTCGCGGGTATGGAGCAGTCGAGCCACATGCTCTCGATGGACGAGATGGCCCCGGCCTACGGCGGCAACGTCAAGGTCGATGAGGTCAAGGCTCTGTGGAATGCCGGCGTCGAAACGATCGACATTCCTGAAGACCTCCTCATGCGCTACCTGCTCGGGACCGACACCGAGCACGGAGACACAGGCAACACCGAACTGATCTTCCGTGGGCAGTGGGAGAAGGCCAAGAAGTCCGGCCAGCTCCGCAGCATCCTGCTGAACATGGGTGCGCTGATGTTCACGGTCGAGGCCGAGCGCAACGGCATGTACGTGGACCGCGCCCTGGGCGACGAGCTGCAAAAGAAGCTCGCAGCCGACCTCGCTGTGAAGCTGGTCGAGCTGACAGCGTACCTGCCCGATGACCTGCCATTCGACTTCAACTGGAACAGCCGCTTCCACAAGAGCGCGTTGATCTTCGGTGGCAAGGTCAAGTACACGGGCCGCGAGCCGGTGCTCGACGACGATGGGCAGCTCACGTACTTCCAGAAGAAAGAGACGCACTACGTCCTGGAGGACGGCTCGACGGCCAGCTTCGACGAGGTTGAGGCGAACGGGCTGGTCGTAGCGAAGTTCGCGGGCGGCAAGAACAAGGGCGAGCCTAAGACCAAACAGGTCACGGTGCCCGACCTGGAACGCGGCCCGAAGATGCGGAACGCGGACTTTCATTACGAGTTCAAGGGCTTCACCAAGCCCGAGCCGAAGTGGGAATCGCAATCCGATCCTGGCGTGTACAGCACCAGCAGCGACGTGATTGAGTCCCTGGGGAACCGCAACATCCCGTTCCTCAAGACGCTCTCCGAAGTCGCGTCGATGACGAAGGACTTGGGCACGTACTTCTGGACGTTGGACGAGAAGTCCGGCGAGCGCAAGGGGATGCTCACGCTTGTCCAGTTGGACAGCATCATCCACCACATGCTGAACATGACCTCGACGGTCACGGCTCGGCTCTCGTCCTCGAATCCGAACTTGCAGAATCTGAGCAAGGGGCAGAAGTCGGACGTGAAGCTCCTGTTCAGCAGCCGCTTCGGAGAGGACGGCTCCATCTGTCAGTCGGACTTCTCCTCCCTGGAGGTGTACATCCAGGCCATCCTGACGCTGTGCAAGAACCTCATCGCGGACTTGAAGTCCGGTGTGGACATGCACTGCATGCGCCTCGCAGCGAAGGAAGGCATGGAGTACGACCGCGTGTTCGAGCTGTGCAAGCTCGTCGCGGACCCGGACTGGGACTACAAGCGCACGAAGACGAAGGAGTTCTCGTTCCAACGTGCGTACGGTGCAGGCGTCAAGAAGATTGCCGAGTCCACGGGCATGTCCGAAGAGGACGTTCAAGCTCTGGTCGATGCAGAGGAAGCGCGCTACCCGGAAATCAGCGCGTACTTCGACGCGCTGACGAAGGAAATCAAGCAGGGCCGCCGCCCCACCGGGCGAGTGGTGCCGCACCCCGACATCAAGGGGCTGACCGTCCAGCTCGGCAAGTCGTACAGCACGACGCCGGATGGCAAGCGGTACTGCTACTACGAGTCCCCGTCTCCGAAGTTCCTGGCCGAGCGCGGCCAGCTCGCATCGTTCAGCCCCACCGAAATCAAGAACTACTCGGTGCAAGGCACGGGCGGCGAGTGGGCGAAGGCCGCAATGTGGCTCTCGCTGCGGGCCTTCTACCACTACCGCAACTTCAAGGGCCTCGCGCTCCTGGTCAATCAGGTTCACGACGCTGTGTACGGCGACTTCCACAAGAGCGTGCGAGCGAAGGCTGCGGCCCTACTCCACGTCTGCATGGAGGAAGCATCGACGTTCGTGGAGTGGTGGTTCAAGTGGGAGCTACCGATTGGCGTTCCCTCCGACACGGTGTGGGGCGCAAACATGATGGAAGAAAACAAGATCGACGACCCGGTGTTCGCCAAGGCCGTTGATGCATTGCGCCCCTGGGTGCGCAAGCGATTCATCGGCGGACACCAACCCTCGTTCATTTAAGGAATCACGCATGACCTTTGACATCCAAGCAGCCGTCGCAGCAGCAGCCGAAAAATCCGCCGACATGAACGTTGCCCAAAAGGGCGGCGGCGGTGAGTACGTCCCGCCCGCCGAAGGCTTCACCCGCCTGCGGTTCGTGGCCTACGTAGAACTCGGCAAGACGGAGACGGAGTACCAAGGCCAGAAGAAAGTCGTGGACGAGGTGCAGCTCGTGTTCGAGCTGTCCGGCCCGCGCCACGAGCCGAAGGTGCTGGAGAACGGCGAGAAGATTCCGCACCGCATGACCATCACGGTAACGAAGTCGCTGAACGAGAAGGCCCAGTTCTACAAGCTGTTCAAGATGATGAACTACAAGGGCACGGCCAAGATCATGGCGCAGCTCCTGGGCGAGGACTTCACCGGCAAGGTGTACCACAAAAAGTTCAAGCGCAAGGACAACACCGAGGGCATCGCTGCGCAGCTCAAGAACCCGGACACCGGCGTATTCGACATCCGCCCGCCGTTCGTCGAGGACGCAGAGACGGGCGAGTCGAAGCGCGTGAACGTAGCCCCGGCCATCACGCCGCTCAAGCTGTTCCTGTGGGAGATGCCGAGCAAGGCGATGTGGGCCAGCATCTTCATCGAAGGTCAGTACGAGGAGCGCAAGAACGACAAGGGCGAAGTAATCGCAGCGGCGCGCAGCAAGAACAAGTGGCAGGAGCGCATCAAGGCCGCGCTCAACTTCAAGGGCAGCCCCATCGCCAACCTACTGGAAGGCGCAATCGAAGTAGGCACCGACGATCCGAAGGAGGTGGCCGCGAAGGCAGCGGGAAAGCCTACCGCCGCAGCGACCGCACAGGCCGCGTCGTCTGCCGCTGCGGGCGAGGCTACGGCAGCGAGCGCGACGGCCTCTGCTGCTCCTGCCGAGGACGCTGAACCGCCGTTCGATGTTGACGGTGACGACCCGCTCGCCCAGTTCTAATTGACGACGCCACAATGGATGGCGGAGGCACTGGCCTCTGCCGCCGACGCGGCCCCTGAACCGCAGCAGCCCACCCTGCACGAAGTAGTAGCCGAGCGTACCTGTCACATCGACGGGGATTACCTCGCCTACTTCGCTGCGGGCGGGGATGAAATGCCGGTCGGGACCGCACGCCGCGTCGCTGCCGAGCGAATCGAAGCCTTCCGGGAAATGTCCGGGTCCGCAAAGGCTCTCGTCCACCTCACCTCATCGGGCAGCACCAAGGGCGACCGCTTCCTCGCCGCCACGGTGAAGCCCTACCAAGGCCAGCGCAACTCTGGCCGCAAGCCGAAGAACTGGGCAGCCCTGCGGGACTACCTGGAGAACAGCCAGTACGTGACCTACGAGCGGAAGCTCTGGCACGACCGCGAGGCTGACGACGGCATGGCCCTTGCCAGCTACCAAGTCCGTGACCCGGTGATCGAAACCGTGATCGCCACGAAGGACAAGGACATGCGGATGCTGGCCGGTACGCACATCGACTGGACCCACTACACGCTGACCGAAGTACCCAAGGGCACGTACGAGCTGACCGGCCCGCACGACGGCCTGGTCTACGGCCACAAGTGGTTCTGGTTGCAGATGCTCCAGGGCGACACCGCCGACAACATCCCCGGCCTACCCAAGCTGTTCGGGAAGCTCTGTGGCGAGAAAGGTGCAGCCAAGTACCTCGAAGGCACGACGTGCAACGAGGAGGCGATGGAGCTAGTGGAAGTCGCCTACTTCGACCACTACGGCGTGAATGTCCACGAGGCGATGGCCGAGCAAGCCTGCCTGCTCTGGTTGCGCGGAGACACCCTCGCCCACCCTGCCGACTTCCTCCGTGTCTGCCCCATTCCTGGGGGCGCATTCAAACTCAAGAAAAGGATCGACGAACAGCGTGAAACGCTTAACCGCATCCATGCTCAAGCCGCAACGCACGAAGATGCTGCGCGAGCAGAACAGCTGTAGCCCCATCACCGGGCTGGAAATCACCGACCCCGTACTCGACCACGACCACCAGACCGGCGACATCCGCGCCGTGCTCAACCGGTGGGAGAACTCTGTTCTTGGTCGCCTGGAGAACTGGTCCCGCCGCATTGGTCGCGGCGTCGATCCGATCAAGTTCCTCCGGGGTGTCGCGGACTACATCGAGCACAACAAGACGTACCCGTCCGGCGTCAAGTACCCCACCTACAAGACCGAAGCCGAGAAGCGCGACCTGCGCAACAAGAAGGCCCGCGAGGCCCGGAGGAAAGCGAATGCATCTTAAAGAACTCACGCTGTTCAAGGCGGAGACGCAACCCAACCACCCGCGAGTCGAGCATGTAAGCCGGATGGTGGTGCGAGTCGAGGGGCGTGACGTACTCGCCCGAGTGGTCCACAGCATCTACGACGTGGAGTTCATCAGGAACAACGAAGACCTCATGGCTGCACGCACCACCCGCGAACTACTCAAGCTGGTCACGGCTGAAATCGAGCGCGAGATTTTCAAGGGGCTGCGTTGACGAAGGCTCGCACGCTGATCTTGGACATCGAGACAGCGCCAATCCTGGCGAACGTGTGGCGCACCTGGAAGGAGAACGTCGGCATGGATCAAATCCGCGCCGACTGGTACATCCTCTCCTTCTCGGCCAAGTGGCTGGGCGCAAAGCGCGTGATGTACTTCGACCAGTCGAAGGCCAAGGACATCGAGGACGACACGTTCCTCATGCGCAAGCTGCACGAGCTGCTGAACGAAGCGGACATCGTGGTGGCCCACAACGGCAGACGCTTTGACCTCAAGAAGATCAACGCCCGCTTCATCATCAAGGGCTTCCCGCCGCCGTCGCCCTACGTCATCGTGGACACGCTGGAGATTGCCAAGCGGCACTTCGCGTTCACCTCGAACCGACTGGCCTACCTGACCGACACGCTCTGCACCGAGAAAAAGCTGGCGCACGCCAAGTTCCCCGGCTTCATGCTGTGGAAGGAATGCCTCGCCGGTAACAAGGAAGCGTGGCGCGAAATGCGGACGTACAACATCCAGGACGTTGTGTCCCTGGAGGAGCTGTACCTCAAGCTGCGCCCGTGGTCCGAGGGCCACCCGAACGTCGCCAACTTCGACGAGCCCGAGCACCCGGCCTGCCCGAAGTGCGGCAGCGAGGACGTGATCCAGAAGGGCTACCGGCACACGCAAGTCGGACGCTACGCCCGCTACCGCTGCAACGCCTGCGGCGGATGGGCGCGTGGTCGCGCCATGCACAACTCGAAACACCAACGCTGCAACCTCCTCATCAACTGATGGACGTGGCCGGCGCGCTCCAGCACCTCGCAAGCGAGTGCGGAGAACTCACGCAAGCCGCGATCAAGTACGTCCAGCACGGACCCACCTCTGGCAACCCGAAGGAGCAGCCGCCGAAATCCAACCGGCGTGCTCTTGAGGAAGAGGTCGGTGACGTGCTGGCCCTGATCGCCCTCCTCGACGAAGCCGGTGTCCTGCGCAACAAGAAGGTACAGGCCCGCCTCGACACGAAGCTCGAAACCTACCGAAGGAAGTACGCCTGATGGCAAAGATCATTGGCCTCACCGGTTTGGCCGGTGTGGGTAAGGACACGTTCGCCCGCGCGATACAGCGCCGTTTCACCACACTGGGTATCAAGGCACGCCTAGTCGGCTTTGCCGATCCCATCCGAGCAATCTCACTGGGCGTGGGGCTCAACCCGTTCATCCGCGATGCCAAGGAGAAACGCAAGCTGCTGTCGTGGGGCGCGCTATGCGACCGCGTGTTCGACGCGATCGAGGAGGTGCTAAACACGCTGGTAGACGACAACGACCGCGCCCTGCTGTGGACCTACACAGTCGAGGCGCTGGAACCGATGGCGTTCGACGACGCCGGCACGAAGGTTATCTCGATCAGCCCGCGCGAGTTCATGCAAATCCTGGGGACAGAGGGTGGACAGCGCGTGCGCAAGACGCTGTGGGTGGACGCGGCGGTAGGTGAGTGGCGCACGTCGCCCGGCGCAGTGCTCGTCACCGACTTCCGATTCGCTCACGAGGCACCGGTACTGGACTACGCCATCTGCATCAACCGCCCCGGCCATCGCCGCGTGAACAACCACCCGAGCGAGGACATGGCGGACATGCTGACGCGCCGCATCGTCCCCGACTATCTGAGCAAGCTCGCCGTTTCGTTCGTGCAGAACGCCGGCACGCAGGAGGAGCTGGAGGTGCAAGCCGCCCAGTTCGCCAACGTCCTGGCCAAGGTGCTCTGATGGCCGACTACCTGATCCACAAGGCCGTCGAGTTCGACAAGGTAACGGCCAAGGCGAAGAAGGAGAAAGGGCTCACTACGGTGGCCGCCCTCGCCAACGTCTACGGCGCACAGCGCAAGTACGACGGGTGCAACGGCATCCTGATCCTCAAGCCGAACGAGCAGGTGCTGCTCTCCCGTACCGGCGAGGTGGTCCGCTCCTGTGACCACATCAAGCGCGCAGGCCGCGCCAGCTTCAACGCGGTGCTGGCACGCGGCGCGACCGCAGTGGTTCTCGGTGAGGTGTGGCAGAAGGGCCGCGCACAGTCGGCCATCAGCGGTGACTTCCGGCGACACGCCCCGGCACACGGCCTCCAGTTCATCGCGTTCGATGTACTGAGCTTCGACGAGTACACAGCGGGGTTCAGCGACAACCCCTTCATGACGCGGTACACGCAACTGTGGCACTACCTCCGCGACTCGCATCCCGGAGACACGCTGCGTCTCTGCGAATACTACAACCCCGGCACCTACGGCGACCCGCAGGCGTTCGCTGACAACCTCGTCGCCCAGGGCGGATACGACGGCGGGATTCTCCGCGACCCGACTGCGCCCTGGGTACGCGGCTCTGGCACGGACGGGGAAATCATCAAGGTGAAGAACGCCGAGACGTTCGACCTGCGGGTAGTCGGCGTCGAAGAAGGCAAAGGCAAGTACGCCGGAACACTCGGCGCGCTTGTGCTGCAAGGGCCGAAAGGTCAAGTGACGTGCTCCGGCATGTCGGACGAACAACGCAATCAGTGGTGGGCAGAGCCGTCGCTGATCGTTGGACAGATCGTCGAAGTTGCTGCCCTTGGATTCACGGTGAAGGGTTCCCTGCGCGAGCCGCGCTTCAAGGGCATCCGTCACGACAAAGAGCATGCAGACTACGAGTGACGAAAGCAGCAACGCAAGTTGAGCTAGAGCATCAAATCCGGGACGCAGGACGCGCACGTGCAGTGCGCATGATGGAGAAGAACGAGCAGTCCGGCCGGATCGAGAACAACCCCTACTCCAGCGCTGTGTTCCGGCGCTGGCTTGTCCCGGTGCGGGACATGATTGAAGAGTCGGTCGCAACGACTGGCAAGCCGGGACGCCGCGCAGCCCACGTGATGTTGCTGCGGTCCCTGGACCCGGCTGCCGTGGCCTTCATCGCGGTGCGCTGTGCCCTGACGCATACCGTCAGCGGTGCCGGTGACAACGCCCGCAACCTGGGCAACGACATCGGCAAGGGCGTCTACGGTGAGCTGGTCCTGGCTACGTTCGAGCACATCAATCCCGAACTCTACTGGGAAGTCTCACACGACCTCGACCGTCGCCGCAGCAAGAGCAGCCAGCACCGCTACCAAACGCTGCGACACAGCGCGCAGAAAGCGAAGATTGAAGTCCCCTACTGGTCGCCCTCTGACCGCACACAGGTTGGGTTGTGGCTCGTGGAGCTGATGCGCGAGGTCGGCTTGCTGGAGGTGCAGCGCGTGCATGAAACGCGCTACGGGAAGCATAAGGAACGCCTGGAGGTTTCGCTGTCCGAGGAGGCCGGCCAGCTAGTGCGTCGCATACGCGGGGTCGTTGAAATGACGATGCCCTTCCACCAACCCTGCATTGAACCGCCGAAGGACTGGGTGTCCGTCAATGACGGCGGCTACCACACGCAGGAAATGAGGCGGCAGCTCCCGCACTGCGTGAACATGCGGCGACAGCACATGCGGTCGATGCGCGACCGTATCGCGCAGGCGGACATGTCCCGTGTACTCGGTGCGATCAACCACCTACAGCGCGTCAAGTGGCAAGTGAACACGGGTGTCCTTGATGTCGTGCTCGCACTCGGTAAGGGGCGCGACTTCGGTGAGGTGATCGGTGAGACGTGGGAGGACAAGCCGGTCGCGCCTGAATGGTTGACACCGGGCATGAAGGCCGACGCCATGAGCGAGGAGCAAGCCGCGCAGTTCAAGCAGTGGAAGCGCTTCATGGCCCAGTGGCACACCGACAACAAAGCGCGTGGGGTCAAGTGGGGACGCTTCTACAGCGCCACGCAGACTGCGCTCAAGTACCGCGACTACCCCGCCATCCACTTCGTGTACCAAGCCGACTTCCGTGGTCGCCTGTACGCCATGACCACCGGCATTTCCCCACAGGGCAGCGACATGCAGAAGGCCCTGCTCCGCTTCGCGGACGGCAAGCCTCTGACAGATGACGAGGCTGTCCGCTGGTTCAAGATCAACGGTGCCAATCGCTTCGGCATCGACAAGGTAACTTTCGAGCAACGCATCGCCTGGGTTGACGAGCGCGATGCATGGATCATTCAAATTGCAGACGACCCCGTTTCAAACCAACAGCACTGGGAACAAGCAGATTCCCCCTTTCAATTTCTGGCGTGGTGCGTCGAGTACGCTCAGTGGCGACGAAGCCCAGGTACTTTCGTCTCTCGAATCCCGGTGGGGTTCGACGGTAGTTGCAATGGCTTGCAGCACTTCTCGGCAATGCTTCGAGATTCTGTTGGCGGACGGGCGGTTAATCTCGTACCCGCTGCAAAGCCCAACGACATCTATCAGCAAGTAGCAGATGTCGTGCAGCGCAAGCTGCAAGCGATGAACCCGGAGACGCTTTCGGAGCGCGACCGACCGTTCCTACCCAAGTGGCTGGCCCACGGTATGAACCGCAAGCTGGTCAAGCGTAGCGTCATGACCCTCCCCTACGGGTCAACGCGGTACTCCTGCGCAGAGTTCATCGTGGACGACTATCTCCGCAAGAATGAAGCTAAGGAGTTCGACAAGGCGGAGTACAGCCTCGCTGCCAACTTCCTATCCCATGTCGTATGGGACTCCATCGGGGAAGTCGTCATTGCAGCCACACAAGCGATGGACTGGCTACAGCGCTCTGCCCATGTCCTCATCCGAGGAGGGCATCAACAGATTGAGTGGACTACCCCATCAGGCTTTCCAGTCGTCCAGGTGTATCAGGAACTGGAGATTATTCGAGCACGTTCACTGCTGCTTGGCGGAATGACGGTCAAGGTCGCAACCACTGGGGAACACCCGAGTGTAAAGCGGCACAAGAACGGCATGGCACCCAACTTTGTTCACTCGATGGACGCAGCCCACCTCGTGCTGACCACGCTTGCCTGCCGTGATACCGGCGTTGATTCGCTGGCGATGATCCACGACGACTATGGCACGCACGCGGCTGATGCGGGGAAGCTGTTCAAGCTGATCCGAGAAACTTTCGTGAGGATGTATGACGAAAACAATCCAATCCTGGCTTTCGCGGAAGGCCGGGATGGCCTACCTCCTGCTCCAGCTTCGGGAGAGCTGGATTTGCAAGAGGTTCTGCGCAGCCAGTTCTTCTTTGCGTGATGTCTGTCTTTTGGGAACACAGAAATGCGTTGACGATTATGTGTCCCCCAAAGACACGCAACAGGGACAGCCGATGAAAGAGCAAGTAGTCACCCGACTCGAACCGGAAGTGTACGCAGCGCTGGAGGCCAGGGTGCCTCCGCCTAACGTAACGACATCTACCACCGAACTGCTGGCCGGGTATCAGCTCGGCGTACAGGTCGTGCTGAAGCTGCTCCGTGATGGCTATGTTGTCTCCAGGTGATTACACCGACCAGGAATGGTCCGCCATCGAGCGGGCCGTCCACTCGACCGCAAGCAAAGTGCAGAGCGAAGGCAAGGCATGGGTGCGACACATCGACCCCCATCACGTCTACCGCCAAATCAGGGAGCGATTGGTCGAGTCGGTGATCCACGACGGATACCTGATCGTGTTCGGCATAGGGGTGCCTTGGTATAGCCCCACGGCTCGCTTCCTTGAGGAGCTGATGGTGATGCGCCTCGACCCAAAACCTGGAACGTTCCGCGTCGTCGTACAGACGCTTCTAAAGCTGGCCGCGCTCGCATCTTGCGAGGGTGTCGCAGCGGGGACCGCACTCACAGCGGACAACCGGCTGCGGCGTATTTATGAACGCTACGGCTTCCGCGTTGAAGCCCATGCACTTTTCAAGAGGCTCAAGGAATAGCAATGGGCGGTTTCGTCAAAAAGGCATTCGACTTCATCGACCCGTTCTCGGGTCACTTCGACCGCGCCGAGGATGCGGCACGCCAAGGCGCGGAAGCGCAGGCAGCCGCCGTGCGGGAAGCGGCGGATAAACAAGCAGCAGCGGTGCGCGAGCAAGCCGCTGCACAGGAGCGCCAGATGCAGCAGCAGCAAGAGGCTGCATCGCAGGCGTTGCAGATGCAGCAGAGCCAGCAGCAAGCGGCCAACCTCGCACAGCAGAACCTCATCAACCAGCGCACGCAACAGCAGCAGATGGCCGAGCAGCAGCCCGTGCAGGATAAGCCGGTGGAAATCTCCCTTGGCAATCCGGACGACAGCTCTGACCCGCGACGGCGTTACCAGTCCGGTAACAGTGCCGCCAGTGGTGCCTCGTCCGGAGCGACCTCGGGTGGCGTGGGTATCCGACTGACCTGATGCGGCAAACCGCTCAGGCAGCGTGGGAGGCCGGGGCGCTCATCAAGCAACCCCTGCTCACACGCTGCGAGAAGTACGCAGCATTTACCCTACCAACCATCTGCACACCTCCGGGGTACACGGAGCAGTCCCAGGAGCTGCAAACCGACTTCCAGTCCGTTGGGGCACAGTCGGTGAACAACTTGGCGAACAAGCTGATGCTGGCCTTGTTCGCCCCGTCCCGCCCCTTCTTCCGGCTGGACATCCCCAACGACCTCGCGCAAAAGCTCGGCATCAAAGAGGACGACTTGGCCGGTGCCCTCTCCCTCGCGGAGAAACGCGCCGTACGACGCCTAGACCAGCTGGGCGTCCGCCCCAAGCTGTACGAGGCGATGAAGCACCTGATCGTCACAGGCAACTGCCTACTGATCCTGGGCAAGAAGGGAGAGACGCCGATGCGCGTCATCGGCCTCAAGCGCTACAACGTGAAACGTTCAATGTCCGGCAAGGTCATCGAGATTGTGATCCATGAGAAGGTGCGCTTCGACGAGCTGGACAGCGACGTGCAGAAAGCCCTCAAGCAGGATCACCCCCAGCGCTACGGCGCGATGGACCCTATGGAACCCGGCACGTGTGGCGAGGTGTCCTACTTCAAGTGGATCAGGTGGGATGGCATCAAGAACTATCTGGTCACGACCCACGTTGACGACTGTGAGCTAGGCCAGGAGTTCAAGGCAAAGTACACCGAGGACACGCTCCCGTACCGCGCCCTGACCTGGGAACTACACGACGACAACAACTACGGCACCGGGCTGGTGGAGCAGTGCTCCGGCGACTTCGCCGCGCTCTCGGCGCTGTCCGAGGCCGAGGTGACTGGCGCAATTCTGGCCTCCGAGTTCCGCTGGTTAGTGAACCCCGCAGGCATGACCAAGGCGGCGGACCTGGAGGACTCGGAGAACGGGGCCGCACTGCCCGGCGTGAAGGACGACATCATCCCGTTGATTTCCGGGACCGGCGCGAACATGCAGTTCATCGACACAGTGGCGACCAAGTACGTCAACCGTCTCGGTCGCACGTTCCTCTTAAGCTCATCGGTCATCAGAAACGCCGAGCGTGTCACCGCCGAGGAGGTCCGCCTCCAGGCCCAAGAGCTTGAGACGTCCCTGGGTGGCGTGTACTCCCGCCTCGCTATCGACTTCCAGCTCCCTATCTCGTTCTGGCTCATCAAGATGGAGGGTGTGGAGCTGGCGGGAACGGCCGTGGAGCCGACCGTCATCACCGGCCTGGACGCCCTGTCCCGCAACGCCGACCTTGAGAACCTGAAAGCCTGCTTGCAGGACATGGCGATCATCGCCGGTATGTCACCCCAAGCCCAGTTCGTTCTCAAGATGGACGCCATCGCCACGGCGATCTTCGCCGGTCGCGGCGTTGACGCCTCGCAGTTCGTCAAGTCCGAGGCCGAACAGCAGGCCGAGCTTGCCAACCAACAACAGATGGCACTTGCACAGCAAGTCGCCCGCCCCGTCGCAGCAGCCGTCACAGGCGGCGGCGCAACAGCATAAGGAACACACAGCATGACGCAAGAAGCAACCACCGGCTCCGAAGTCCAGACCACGCAAGGCACCACTGCGGCGACCGCGGCCCCTACGCAGACCGCTGCACAGACTACCGCCGCGCCAGCCATCCCCACCCAGCCGACACCGGCAGCCACGAACGCCGCAGGCACTGAGGGTGCATTCGGCCCCGCACAGACGTTCGAGGCGACGGGTGATGCCAACCTTGACCTGGCCCTCGGTTTCCTGGGCCGTCAGGGCATCGGTGTGAATCACCCAGCGGTAGCGGCTGCCACTGGCGGCGACTTCGGCCCACTCAAGGCGATGCTGGCCGAGAAGGGTGTCGCCGGGTGGGAGGCCCACGTGGCTTTGGCCGAGCGGGCCTACGAGGCGCACCAGACCCAAGCGAGCGAGCGCAACGCCCACACCGCCCAGGTATGCGTGGCTGCCGCTGGTGGCGAGGCCGAATGGGGTCAAGTGCTCCAGTGGGCCAGCGCAAATGCCGACCCATCGGAGAAGCCCGCGCTGAACTCTGCACTCGCTCAGGGCGGCATCGTTGCCGAGGCGGTGGCCCACTACCTCGTCGGCGCGTTCCGACAGGCACCGGGCACCACGTACGACGCGCAGAAGTCGGCGGTGAACCAGCATGCCCCGTCCGGTGCGGGCAGCGCTTACACCCCGCTGTCGCCAATGGAGTACGGCAGAGCGGTCGCGGAACTGCGCGGCAAGCTCGGGCCGAACTTTGAGTCTACCCAGGAGTACGCCACGCTGAACCAGCGCCGGGGTATGTACCGGGGCTGACGTGAAAGACGACCGACCGATGCCCTAGCGCATCACCAGTAGCACCCACACAAGGGCCGCTTCGGAGAAATCCGGGCGGCCCTTTTCTTTTGCGTTTGTGTCACCTGCCTTTTCGTGTCCCCAAAAGACACACAGCGCCGTGCGTGTGTCGTCAGACCTAAAGCGTGGCAGGCGCACGCACCACAAGAGGAGCTTCAATGCCCAT
This sequence comes from Ralstonia syzygii subsp. syzygii, assembly GCA_919592095.1. Taxonomy (GTDB): domain Bacteria; phylum Pseudomonadota; class Gammaproteobacteria; order Burkholderiales; family Burkholderiaceae; genus Ralstonia; species Ralstonia syzygii. The sequence continues at coordinate 23,906 of CAKKOY010000013.1, forward strand.
CAGCTACACCAACATCGCCCGTCCGGGCGCGAATCTGCAAGCCGGTAACAACGCCCAAATCGGCGCAGCACCGGCAGCAACCAACCCGCTGGCCTTGCACATCGAGCAGTACGGCGGCGTAGTCGAGGGCACCATCGCCCGCAAGTCCATCATCCGCAACTTCATCCCGGTGCGCAACGTCCGGGGCACCTCGACGATCAGCAACTTCCAGGTCGGTGAGTCGACGCTGGACAAGGTGACGCCGGGTACGGAGCCGGCAGGTAGCGTCAACCAAGCAACGAAGGTCAAGCTGACCATCGACACGCTGGTGAACGCCCGCGCAATCGTGCCGCTGCTGGATGACTTCCAAGCGAGCTACGACGCCCGCGCCGCCATCGGTGCCGAGCACGGTAAGAAGATCGCCAAGTTCTTCGACCAGTCGTTCCTGATCCAAGCCATCAAGGCCGCGCAGATCAGCGACATGACGCAGTACCCGTCCGGTTGGTATCCGGGCACGGTCACGCAGTTCGGTGCCGCCAACGACGAGCTGGACCCGGCCAAGCTGGAGTCGAAGCTGCTGGACATGTTCGCCGCGATGGCGGACAAGGACGTGGACCCGGTGGATGACGAACTCATTATCGTCACCAAGCCGAAGTATTTCTACACCCTGCTCAAGAACGATCGTCTGATCGACAAGGAACTGATCACGTCGGAAGGCACCACGATCAAGACGAAGGCGATCAGCGCCGCAGGCGTCCCGATCTACTTCTCTAACAACCTGCCGACGACCAACATCACCGGCCACTACCTGTCGAACGCGGGCAACAACAGCGCATACGACGGCGACTTCTCCAAGACCATCGCGGCGGTGTTCTCGCCGCGTGCTCTACTGGCTGGCGAGACGATCCCGCTGACGCCGGACGTGTTCTACGACCAGAAGTCGAAGATGTGGTTCATCGACGCCCACTTGTCGTTCGGTGTCGCGCCTAACAACCCTGCGTTCGCAGGCGTGCTCAAGGCTGCGTAACCCCACCTAGTACCCACTCAAGCCCCGGCTGCCACAAGCAGTTGGGGCTTTTTCGTTTAAGGAGCGCATCCAGTGGCGGCTATCACCACACTCGATGTGGTCAATGCGTGTTTGGACACGATGGGCGAGACGCCCCTGAATGCGCTTGACCTCGACCATCCGTACGTCGCGGCAGCACTGAACAAGCTGAACGAGGCGAATACCCTAGAGCAAACGCGCGGTTGGTGGTTCAACACCGACGCCGTGTCTCTCACTCCAGACGTTACGACGGGCTACGTCTACCTCCCGGCAGACACCCTTGATCTTCGTCCGCCCTTCCCTGCGCTGACGCAGCGGGGGAGGCGCGTGTACGACCGCACCAATTCGACATTCGACCTCCGCGCCCTGACCACACAGGTAGGCGGTGTACTCGGTTGCGTCGTAGTGCGGGAGATTCCGTTCGACGACTTGCCCGTCCTAGCACAGCACCTCGTGAAGTGCCGCGCCGCACTGTCCTTTCAAGCGTCGTTCGACGGCGACGGCGCGAAGTACGGCAAGATCGGCGGCGAGTACCAGCAAGTGTTCAACTTGCTCTCGTCGGAGAACATCCGTAACGAGAAGGTGAACTTCACCCACACCCCGTCCATCCAGGAGAAGCTGCGGCTGATCCAGCCGATGTACAAGCGCGTGCGGAGACGCTGGTAATGAAGGTCGTCTCTTCGTACCAGAGCGTCGTCCGTGGTGTGTCGGAGCAAGTACCGCAGCAGCGGCACCCAGGCCAGCACTACGAGCAAGTCAACATGGTTTCGGACCCGGTACACGGCCTCGCGCGACGCCACGGGTCCATCACACTGGACGAGCGCCTGATCGACTCGGCCAACCTCATGACCCCCATCCGCGTGTCCCGGGCGCGCAACTACCGCGAGTACAGCTTCTTCGTGGCAGGTATGGAGTACAGTCTCGTGTACCAGGGCTACGAGCGCTCGGCGGGTGATGCCCTGCCTTTCTGCTTCGTGCTGAACAAGGACACGGGCAAGTTCCTCAACGTGAACCTCGTCGATCCCGCCGCACTCGCTCCGTGGGTCGACGGTGGGGTATCCGCGCTCACCACCGTGGGCCAGTACATCATCATGGCTGCGCAGCAGCTCGCCCCTGGCTACTCCGTGACCGACCCTTTCAAGGATCACAGCCAGCAGGCCGTGGCCTGGGTGCGCGGCGGCGCGTACTCGCGCACCTACACGTTGAAGGTGACGCGGGCCTCTGACAGTAAGCAGTTCACGGCGACGTACACCACGATGTCGTCGAGCTACCCGAACCTACTGAACACTGCGGACATCCCGGCAACGAACCCCGATGGGTCGGTCAATAAGGACTACCAGAAGCTAGTCAATGACCGCGTGTACGCCTACAACTCGGCGGTGAACAAGTGGGTGGGCGACGCCGCCGCCGACATCCAGCCGCAGAACATCGCACAGAAGCTGGTGGACAGCCTGACCTCCCAGGGATTCGTGAACGCCGGGCGCCTCGGTGGGACGGCGTACTTCGACAACGTGACCTACGCCTCGGCAGACGATGCTGGCGACGGGTCGCTGCTCCGCCTTATTTTCAACGAGGTGGACGATGTGTCGAAGCTGTCCGGGGTGCATGCACCCGGCAAGGTGGTCCGCGTCAAGGCCAAGGGGGCCGACCCGTATTACATGGTCGCTACTGGTGACCAGTCCGGCAATACGACCGGATCGTGGCAGACCGTCACCTGGAAGGAGGCAGCAGCGCAGGCGGTCACGCCGGGGCAGGTTTTCGCCCTCGGGGCGGTGTCTGCGGACGGCAAGACGTTCCACATCGCATCGACACCGGAGGGCCTCGCATCTGCGACTGGGTTCACAGTACCGGGCTATTCGGCCAGCAAGTGCGGCGACACCACCGCACGGGGCGCGGTGCCCTACTTCTTCGGGCGGCGCATCACCCTGCTTACCGTGTTCCAGGACCGGCTGGTGATCGTAGCGAATGGTGTGGTGTTCCTGTCCCGGACGGGCGACTACTTCAACTGGTTCCGCGACTCGGCTATCGCCGTCAAGGACGACGACCCAATTGAGGTGTACGCCCTCGGCGCGGAGGACGACATCATCCGGCGCAGCGTCACCTACAGCAAGGACCTCTTCATGTTCGGGGAGCGCAAACAGTACGCAATCTCCGGGCGTATCGCCCTCACCCCGAAGACGGCCGCGATTATGACGGCGGCCAACGAGCGCGACTCGACGTACGCACAGCCCTGCGTGGTGGGGAACCTGCTGTTCTACGGCAAGTACGCGGCCTCCACTTCGCAGGCCGGGCCGAGCCAGTACGCGGGCGCTGTCAGTCAGTTCCAACTCGGCTTGTTCCAGGACACGCCCGAGACGTTCAAGATTAGCCAACAGCTCGGGCTGTACCTGCGTGGCAGGCCGACGGAACTCACAGCCATGTCCTCGCCGGCAACCGTGTTCCTGCGGACGGACGGGTACGACAACGGTGTCTATGTCTACAGCTTCATCGATCAGCCGGGAAGTCAGCAGCGCGCCTTCGATTCATGGTCGCGCTGGCAGTGGGCACCGGAGGTCGGCCAGATCATCGGCATGACGGTCTACAAGGCGACGCCATACGTGTTCGTGTTGCGTACGCGCGGGGCAGAGACGTGGGTTGCTTGCGAGCAGTTCACCATGGATTCCACGTTGTCCGACCGCCCGTACCTCGACATGCAGCGCAGGGCCAAGGACTACATGAACAACGTAGGGTTCCTGGGCAAGACTGCGAACGCCCCGGCCAACAGTGCTGTGGGCGCGACGGGCGACATCATGTTCATGGGTGCGGCACTGTCTGGTTACGACGCCTTCTGGCAAGACATGCTCTCTAGCGCACCGGACCCGGACGCTTACGTAGGTATGGAGTTCGACTCGTACGTGGTTCCGACGCAGCCATTCACGCGCGACCAGAACAACAACTCCATCGTCAACGGGCGACTGGTGGTCACTCGCTACTCGGTGTCCATCTCCGAGACGGGCGGGATGCTGGCGACCCTCCGGGCCAACGGTAGCGAGAAACAGGTTCTCTACTTCAACGGACGACTAGTCGGGCACAGCAACAACCTACCGAACAGGCAACCGGTGACGACCACCGTCCTGAACGTACCCGCTGGCCGTTCCAACATGGAGCACACAGTCAAGCTGCAATCGGTTCGTTGGTTGCCCCTGACCATCACTGCGATGGAATGGGTCGGCCAGTTCTTTAACAACGCCCGACGGGTGTAAGGAGGAAACATGGGTTCGCTCATCCAGATGGGCGTCAACGCAGCAACTGGGTATCGCAAGGGCCAGCTCCAGAATGCCATGAACGATGCCGAGAAAACGGTCGGCATGGCCCAACTGGATGCGAACCGCATCACCGCAGAGGCGAACGCGGCAGCGCAGGATGCACTCAAGGGTGCAAACAACACCCTGATGGCTGCGCGCGTTGCGCTATCGAACTTCAACCGCAGCGCGGACAACCAAGCCAAGCTCGACACGGCGGGCAACCGCTACAACGCGAGCGTAGTGACCGAGGCGCGGCTCGGGGACGCGCGGGCAAACAACAGCCTGGAGGCATCCCTACGGAGCGCCGAGCAGCAAGGGGCCATTACCGCAGCCGCAGCGGCTAACGGGGTGGGAGGTACGAGCGCGAACATGCTCCACTCCGCCCTGGCGGCAGCCGTCGCCCGCACACAGGTGCGAAACGACGAGAAGTTCAAGCAGACCACCTATGACATGCTCGTCCAGCGCGCGGGCCTGATGGCGGGTGCAATCAAGTCGCTGGACGAGGGCCAGACGTTTGCACCGCTCGACGTTACCAAGACCATCGTACCGACCGTCGTGGCACCCATGTGGGCTGCTGATTACGACCTGCCGCCAATCGCGCAAGCTGCTCTGGCTATGGGCACTGGTGGCATCAACTGGAACTTCGGCAACACCGGCTATCAGTCTCAGGGCAACCACCTGTTCGGCGGGGACAACACGGCTTGGAGCAACGCCCAGTCCAACCCGTCCGAGGGGTACTCGCTGTCCTTCGGATTCGACACCAAGAGCTACTCAGGCACCTCGTATTCGTCCTTCGGCGCGGGTGACAGCCGCACCTCGTCGATTTTCGGCGCGGGTAGCGGCGGTTCCGACTACGGCGGCGGTGCCCAGGGATTCGACCTTTAAGGAGTAACACGTGGCAGGATCAATTGGACCGGATTCGTTCGCCCTGAACCCGGACGGGAGCGTGGTTGTTCAGAACCCCGTCAACAACACCTCCGGCGTACAAACAACGCTGTCAGGTGGACCGAGCAACGCAACGCCGGTAGCGCCCGGCGCGCGCGTCGCGCCGACCGACTGGAACGGTATCGCCTCCCCCAGCTTTCAAACTCTGGACGCGATCAATAAGCTCGCAGGTAACGTGCTCAAGCCGTACGTCGAAGCCGAACAGAAGAAGGCGTACTTCGAGGGCGCGGCGCGAGTGGCGCAGGGGCAGTCGCTCCAGCAAATCGAGAGCGACCAGCCGTGGTTCACCAAAATCTTCGGCCCGTCTGCCACCGTGCGCGGTGCGCAGGCGATGGCCGCGACCACCGCGCTGACGCAGGCAGAAACGCAGACGCTGGAGGACATGCAGGACTTGAAGCAGCAGTCCCCCGACTCCTTCCGGTCCTACCTCGTCTCGCAGGCAGCAGGCATCAAGTCCACTGGCGACCCGCTGGTGGACGCCACTGTGCAGACGAAGCTGGCCGAACAGTGGGGGCCGCTGATGAAGACCCACATGCGGGAGCACATCGCGTGGCAACAGGCCGACATGCTGGAGAAGCAGGTCAACCTGAACGTCTCGCAGGCTGCGGCCCTGGCCGGAAAGCGCAGGGCCAACGGGACGGGTTGGTCCGACGAGGACCGAACCGTTGCCTACCAGGACGCGGTGGCCGCAGCACAGCCAGCCGCAGGGCAGCCCAAGCAGTCTTGGAGCAAAGGCATGGTGCGGTCGCTCAAGGGTGCGCTGAACGGTGGATACTTCGACTACTACAACGCGGTTAAGGCGTCACCGCTGTGGGACCAGATCGACGGTGACTCGCGTGAAGCGTTGGAGGCAGCAGTCCCGCAGTACGTAATGAAGGGCGCCCGCAACAACCCGGCGATCACCAACATCACGAACGACCTGGGCGCGCTGGAGTTCAACCTGGCCCACGGGGCCAGTGAAATCACCCGACCCGAGGAGCTGAACACGGTGATCGACGAGTACAACTCGCGGCACCGCAAGGAGACGGGTAGCGAGGAACCGCTCATCAACAACACCAAGCGCGCGCAGATGCTTAAGGAGTGGATGGCCGGCCAGCTCGCCAGTGACAAGCAGAACCTCGCCTTGGCAAAGCAGGAGGACAACTTCCGGTTGTCTGGCGACCTCGCCCGGAAGGCGTTCATGACTGGTAACGCCTCCAGCATCAAGGGCCTGGAGCTGGACTCGAAGGCAACGAACGACGCAATGAACGCCGAGTTCGACGCCGCCATCGGCTCGAATGATCCGGCCATGATCCAGCGGTACTTTGACCGCGCGGCCCAGGTATCGCACGACGAGAAGCTGCGCAGCTCCAAGCTGCAAGAACTGATGCACGTCCAAGTGCCCGCGCTGACCAGCGGCAACGGTCCGCTCACGGAGCAGCAGATCGCCGCCCTGAACTACGCGAAGGGTCTCTACAAAACCCTGAACGGGCCGCAAGCCGTGGCCGACTACGTTGGCGCGGACAGCTCGGGCAAGGTCATCCAGCTCATCAACAGCGGGGTGGATACCAACGACGTACAGGCGCTGAACGCGCAGCGTCAAGTAATCGCCCACACGCAGTACAAGCAGGCCAGCACCGCCGACCGCGCGGCCATGCAGGATGTCATCAACAAGGCCGATCCGAGCTGGTTCCGACGCATCCTGCCGTGGGGCGGCAAGGGCGCACTGTCCGGGTGGGAACTCTCACCCGAGGTTAGGAAGAACCTGGGCGATGAGTATGCACACGAGGCGGCGCAGTACGCCCGCTCCTACAACCTCCCGATGGAGCAGGCCGCGCAGATCGTGTTGAACAAGCGTCTCGCGCATGCCGATGCTGTACCCGGCACGATCATCCAGGCCGACAACACGGTGCAGGGTGACGTGTCGTTGAACACGGCAGTGTCTCGCGTCCTCCGCTCCAAGGCAGCCGCAAACCAGTCCACATCAATGTACCAGGACGCGATGAAGGAAATGATCCATGACCGGATGACGACCATCGTGAAGGCGAAGGGCGGCGACATGGAGAACTTCAAGCCCGACGACTGGGAGATTCGTTCCGGGGCTCAGATGGGTGACGGGCGGTTGATGCTGCTCGTCTGGCCCAAGGACAACGACGCGAAGGTCCGTATGGGCACCCCTACCCCGCTAATCATCGGGGCGGGCCGCGACGAGAACGATAAGGGCGGTCTGGCTTGGTACATCAACCAGCACACGTCCAAGGCACACGAGTCCCTGTCGAATCCGAACAGGGCAATCATCGAGCAGTCCGGCTTACAGAAGTTCAAGCCTGCTGCACCCTACGCACGACCGTAAGCACGCAGTGTGCGGTGGATTCTGCGAGTCCACCGTGCGATGCGTAGCTTCTCACAGGAGAACAACACATGAAGTTCCAACCGACCGACGACCAACTGTCCAAAGCACAACAGCAGGACGACAAGCTCGGACTGCCGCGAGGCACGACTGCCCGCCAGATCGACACGGAGTCGAAGTGGAACCCGAACGCCGTCTCGTCCAAGGGCGCGATGGGCTACGTCCAGGTCATCCCCAAGACCCTCTCCAAGCTGGAGCAGCGCCTGGGTATGAAGCTGGACCCGTCGAACTACGACGACGCACTGCGCATCCACGGCGAGGTGATGGGCGAGAACTTGCGGCAGTTTGGTAACTTGCCTGACGCCCTGCGCGCATACAACGCCGGGTGGAAGCAGGAGAAGTGGGGCAACCCTGAGACGAATGGTTACGTGGAGACGATCCTGGGCAACGCCGCCCTGACGCCACGTAGCGTTGTCGCTGGAAGCTCGGCGGGTAGCCTGCGCGAGAAGCTGGCCCTGGCCGACCGCCTGCGCCCCGAGTTCGAACATAAGGCGGGACAAGATGCTGCCACCAGCAATGCCGCCCAACTGGCCGCGATCGGTCGAACGGACAACAATGGCGTACTGGACGGTATCGAGCAGGAAGGCGCGGCACAGATGGCCGATACGACGCATCAAGTCGGCATGCTCGATGCGTTTGCACAATCGGCAATCTGGAACACGCTGACAGGCCGTATTGTTGATGCGTTCCGTCGCGAACCGGGAACCACTGGGTGGACGATGGCCGCAGAGCAGCGGGACGCTATGCGCAACGAGACGCCGGGTGTGTGGGTGAACGACGACCTCCGCAACTATGTCCTTGGTGCGGACAGCGATGCCGAGTGGGCACGCCGCATGGGGTGGGCACAGCAGCGCGCCGAGTTCATGAACCAGCTCGGCAATGCTCGTGGTATGCGCAGCTTCGGCGCGCAGACCCTCACATTCGCAGCGGGCATGGGCGACCCTGCCATGCTGGCGGGTACGATTGGCATGGGCGCTGCCGTCACTGGCTTGCGTACAGCAAACGCCGTGCGCGCCGCCGAGGCAGCAGGTGTAGCCGCCCGCGTCCCCAGTCCGCTGTCGGCCATCGCCTCTGCCGCAGCGGAGAACGTCATGGCAGACGTAGCCATGCGCAAACTGGACAACCAGGACATTGAGTGGACCGGCGTCGCGCAGCAGGCTCTCGTCGGTGCAGCCCTCGGCGGCTTCGGCCACCTACTCCACACCAAGATGATGGGGCGCGAGGACGCTCACGTAGTTCAGGGTGCCGAGGGCAACCTGGAGGCGACTGTGGAAAACGCCCTGGCCCGCGTCTCCGACCCAGTGCGAGACAACAACGGAGGCACCATCGGTAGCGGCCTGACCGAAGTGGCCGCGCACGACCCCACCGCCCACCTCCAGGAACAGCCACGTCTGGTGTCCGTCCGTGAGGACGGCGCGCTGGTGGACCCGAACATCGGAAAGGTCGGTTACCCGGACGTGGCATCCAACGCCGGCCGGGACATCTTGGCCGAGCAGCAACACCTGCACGCGGTGCCCGAATACGGCGCGATGGCCCGCGAGCAAGGCAAAGTGGGCGACCTGCGCCGCACTGCGTCGAACGACACGTTCACGGCCAACGTCACCGAAATGTTCAAAAAGGACCGAGCAGAGGCTGGCGCAGTGCGAGCGGAGTACATCCACGAGCAAGGTGTGTCGAAGAACGCGACCGAGCCACTGGCATCGACGCAAGGCATCCGTGCCGAGCTGGCGCGTATCGCGGACAGTCAGGACTCCCTGGCCGCCTCCCTGGCGGTACGCCTGCGGGACTCCATCCGCGACGACGTGGGTTTCCTACGCACGGAGCACGAGTCCAACGGCGGCACGTACAGCCTCGCCAGTCACTCGATCCGTGTGGGTAAGCAGGCCGACGACTTCGTGGTGCTGCACGAGGCAGCGCACGCGGCCACGGCCTACAAGCTGGAATACGGCCTGAGCAATCCGAACTCCGCTCACGGCAAGATCGTGAAGGAACTGGAAGCACTGCGGGAGGAAGCCGCTGCGGCGTTCAAGGAGAACGACCGCATGGCAAAGCACTATCTTGGCAACGTTCACGAATTCGTGGCTGGCCTGTTCAGCGGCAAGTCCGAGTTCATCAACCTGCTCGCCGGCATCCGGAAGGAAGGTCAGTCCATCCTGGGGCGCCTGTTCAACGGCGTGCGCCGACTTCTCGGCCTGGACGTTTCGGAGTCGTCAGCCCTGGCGCGGGCCATGAACCTCACTGACCGCCTGCTGGACGAGCCCCTGAGCACGACGGTGCTCCGCAGCGACGGCCGCCACTTCTCCGTGTTGCAAAGCCCAAACACACTACGCGACGAGTCCAAGGCGTCGCCGCTGGTGCAAGCCTTCGGCCAGCACATCGCGGACCACAAGGAACTCAAGACGGACGTGTCCCGCCGCGCCGAAGCGTGGTACGGGAAGTCCAACATCCTGTGGGACACACCGGGCCTGGGCAAGCTGCGCCGCGCGCTGGATTCGGTGGGCCTGCGCCTGGGCATGTCGGATTCCAAGGGCGTGCGCTTGTGGTCATCCATCCTGGGCGAGTCCGCCACCGGCATCAACCGCCAGCATGCGAACTCCGCAGCCATCGACAAGATCAGGCTGACGCACCTCTACAAGCAGGGCTTCATCGAGCTGTACAACCAAGTCCTCCCGAGCCTGCTGTCCAGCAAAGACAAGCTCAAGCTGGCGGCGGGCGGTGGCATGGAGGCCGAGAAGGTGATCGGTCGCAAGGTGGCCGAGCTGCGGGAGGCGAAGCGCAAGGAGCGACTGGCCGGGTGCGACAGCGGGAAGTACGAGGACACGCCGTACGGCAAGCTGGCCGCAGCGCTCGACGGCTTCTGGCGGAACATCACGGAGGACTCCCTCCAGGCTGGCGAAGCACTGGGCACCGCCCTGCACAACGGCCTCGGCTGGCAGGGCCACATGCCGTATCGCTGGGACTGGTCGGGCATCCTCGACGCCTATCACAACGACGTGGTGAAGTTCAACGAGTTCAAGGGCCTGATCCGCGAGCAGTATGTGGCGAAGGTACTGGACCCGATGATGGCGAAGCTGCGCGACGTAGGCCCGCAAACGCCTGAGGCGTTCGACGCCCTGCACACGGAAGTCATGGAGAAGGTCCGCAACCTGACCGACCGCTACGTGGACATGGTGATGCGCAGCCCCGAGGAGCGCATCCAGCACACCGACAACCACTTCCAGGCCATCGCTGGCGACCTGCTGGCCGAGGACTGGAAAAACGCGAAGGTGACGCCGGACATGATTGCCGCGTTCAAGCAGAAGCTGGCGGAGATTCGTGACGACCGCACCCGCACGGAGTTCGACCTCCTGGCGCAGTCGCAGAACGGCGTGTCGTTGATGGACTTCCTGGACACGGACCTGGGCCGCATGGTCAACGGGAACGCCTCGAAGTTCGCGGGCAACATCGCCCTCGCCCGCCGTGGCCTCAAGAGCGCAGAGCACATCGACGCGCTCAAGGAGGCTCTGCGGCGCGACGGCGCGACCCACAAGGACATCGACGACATCGACTTCCTGATCCGCAGCCACCAGGACCGCCTGAACAACAGCGAGTCGGCGGTGGCCTCAATGCTCCAGATGGGCGCGCACATGTCGATGATGGGCAAGATCGGCCTGAACGCCTTGGCCGACGCGGCAGGCGTGGTATCCGCGGTTGGTGTGCGCGGGCTGTTCAAGGTGCTCGGCACCGGCTTCTCGAAGCTGGATACGCCGCTCATCAAGCAACTAGCCGAACAGGCTGGCAGCCTCCTGGGCGCGGACTACCGACTGCACATGCAGCAGACCTCGGAAGGTCACCTCCGCCCGGAGGGCCTTCTGGCCGAGGGCAGCACCTTCCGCCGCATGATGGACAAGGGCGTCAACGCTGTGAACCACCTGTCCGGCCTGAATCTCGTCGGCAAGATGGTGCACCGTGGCCTGCTCCCAGCCATCACCGAGGAAATCTGGCAGCACCTCGCCACCGGGAAGTCCGTGATAGGCGACCGCCGTTTCGCTGACCTGGGCTTCCAAGCCTCGGACATCGAGCGCATCCAGGCGCAGATGCAGAAGTACGACGCAGGCCGCGCCAAGGGCGACGCGATCAACTGGGACAAGTGGGACGACCAGCACGCTGCGGACGCTTTCATCGGAGTGCTGCACCGGGCGACCTTCCAGTCCGTACAGCGGGCCATGATCGGTGAGGTACCGCGTTGGGCAGCCGAGGGCACGCTTGGCGGAATCATCAGCCAGTTCCGTCGCTCGGGCCTCCTGGCCTCCGAGAAGCAGATGATGCGCAACATGTTCATCAACGACTCGAACACCTACACGGCGTTCGCGTTTGCGACGACCTGGGGCGCAATGCTGTACCAGGCCAAGGCGTACTCCAACACCCTGGGGATGTCGGAGCAGCAGCGGCAGAAGTACCTCAAGGAGAACCTGTCCGGCTACAGGCTCGCAACCGGCGTGGCAGTCATGGTCAACATGGCGGGCCTGCTGCCCGACACGATGGACGCGGGTTCGCTGATGTTCGGCGGGCAGACGCACGGCAACAGCGGCCCGATTGCAGCCCTGGGCTACCTACAGAACCTGGGGCGAGGCGTGTCCGCTGTGGGCAACATCGCCTACGGCGCAGCCACCGGCCACAAGCAAGGCAGCGTCGATCCGGTGGATTACATGAAGGAGGTGAAGCAAGGAACCCGATGGGTGCCCGGTGCGAACACCATCTTCGGGACGGCGCTGACAAATGAGCTTGTGAACGACCGCTAACCTACGGGCCACCTTCTGGTGGCCCTTCTCTTTTCGTGTCCCCAAAAGACACACAACAGGAGAATCCGATGGGCACACTGGACCCGTGGATCAACTCGTCCACCGGGGACGGCTACCGGAACTCCGTGGTAGCGCTTCCGGGGGACGGGTCTAAGACCAATTTTGAGTTCAACTTTGGTGGCGGCTACATCGACAAGTCGCACATCAAGGCTTACACGTACGACACAGCCACCGGCCACACGGAGCCGGTCGCGTTCTCTTGGGACGGCCCGAACACCGTCAAGGTAGTGCCCGCACCCGCAGCGAACATACACGTCGTCATCTACCGCGACACGCCAAAGTCCAAGCCGTTGGTGGACTTCAGCACCAACGCGAGCATGACGGAGAAGAACCTCGACCTCCTGGCGCAGCAGGCAATCTTCGCCGCCGCCGAAATGGTTGACCGGTTCGACTCGATCAACGCCGGATCTTCGGAAGCCATCGAGCGCAGCGTAACAGCGCTGAACACCGCCAACACGGCGTTGTCTACCTCGAACGCAGCGGCTGCTACGGCCAACGACGCCGCCACTGACGCGGCAGCCGCTGTCGGCACGGCGAACACCGCCAGCACAAACGCAACCAACGCGCTGAGCACTGCCAACGGTATCGACGCGAAGGCCACCACGGCGCTAAACAGCTCGACCTCAGCTGTGACCACAGCGAACAACGCCTCGGCCACGGCCAGCGGTATTGATGCCAAGGCGCAGCAGGCACTGGATACAGCGAACGCTGCGGCAGCCAACGCTGACGGGCGCAAGGATGGCACCTTCGTCTCGTTCGACCACTTCAACGGCAACCGGGTGTGGAACGGCCTCGCGCTCAATGCGGGCCACCGCACAGCGCCGGGGGACTTGCAGTGGGCGCTGATCGGGGACACCAATGACACGTTCGCAATCCTGTCCTATTCCGCAGAATCGGTGTTCAACTACGCGCCATTCCGGGCCTACCAGACCGGCAACGTAGTAGTGATGAGCAACGCCCCGTCCGTGGCTACGCTGGACGTGTCGTCTCACCGCATCGTCAGTCTAGCCAACCCAACAGGTCCCCAGGACGCAACCACTAAGAATTACACGGACACCCAAGACAATCAGCGCGTGGCAAAAGCCGGGGACACGCTGACGGGTGGGCTGTATGTCAACGAGGCGTACGGGTCGTCCGAGCTGCACGGCGGATCAATCGAGGTGTACTCTTCGAGCGGCCCGTACATCGACTTCAAGCGTAATTCAGGCGACGACTTCAACTTCCGCATTCAGCAGAACGCCACAGGCACGCTGCGGGTTGCGCACAGTGGTGGGGCCTATGTCGAATTCCCGAGCGACGGCAACATCTACACGAGTAAGGGTGGCTGGTACCTCGTTGACAAGATGAACACCAAGACCAACGGGGACACCTGCTCGGACGTTGGGTTCGTCGGCGGCAACGCGAAACGTCCGTACATGCGGAACACCGGGGACAACTCGGTGCGCACGCTGGTGGTGAACAACAGTCCAAACGGTGTGGAGGTCGGCTGGCAGGGTAGCCGGCTACGCGCCTTTGTAGACGGTACGGACCAGGGCGACGTGTGGACATCCTCCGCAGCGTCAAACCTTGACCGGTCGTTCTACTCGGGCGACGGCACCCGCATCGGCCGCTCCTGGCTTCCGGGTAACGGCTTCCTGTCCGTCACGGTGGACAATACCGGGTACGGCATCACCCTCAACCCATCCGACGCACGCCTCAAGCAGGACATCGTACCGTCCACGACGGACGCCCTGTTGAAGCTCAAGCAGATCAAGCTGTACGGCTTCCGGTTCCGTGACGGCAACATCATGGACCCGAGCCTGACGCACGAGATTGGGTTCATCGCACAGCAGCTCCAGCAAGTTGATCCGACGTTCACCCTCGGTGACGCCGGCATGATGCTGTCCCCCGCACAGCTACCAATCCTAGCCACCGCCGTAAAGGCGATTCAAGAACTGTCTGCCCAGGTAGACCAGCTACAGGCCGAAGTGGCAGCCCTTCGAACGTAACTCCCATGATCCACGACCCCAAAACCACCATGGTAGTCGGGACTGGCGGGGCAACCTATACCTTCCTGAACCTTCCATGGGCCGGGATCGCGGGTTTCCTTACCGTTCTGTACCTCACCATCCAAATCATCGGCGCGCTGCCCAAGGCGCGTGACGCCATCAAGGAACTGTTCAAGTGAGCAAAGCGAGCACGACTGAACTTGAGTCGCTGCACGCCGAAGTTGCCAAGGAATTGAAGCGGCGCATCACCGCAAACGAAGCGTCCGCCGCCGACATCGGCGCAGCGATCAAGTTCCTGAAAGACAACAGCATCACCGCCGTTATCGAGGACAACTCGGTTATGGCAGCCCTGCAAGAGAAGCTGCGCGCCCGCCGCGAGAAGCGCTCCGCAAAGACCACCGTACCCACTGACGCGATTACCGAGGCCGACCTCGGTGACATCGAGGGCTTCAACCACGTCCACTAGTGGCGCGCGAGTCAGAAGAACTCGCACTCCAGCGCTGGGCAATGCTCGACCTCGTGCGCGAGGCGTACCCCACCTTTGTTCCGTTCCTTCACGACGTGATGGAAGAACTGGGGTTCTCCACCACGCGCATTCAGGAAGACGTTGCCGAGTTCCTGGAGTACGGGCCGCACTACCTGATGATTCAGGCACAGCGCGGGCAGGCAAAAACCACCATCACCGCAGCATTCGCCGTCTGGTGCCTCATCCATGACCCGAGGCTGCGCATCCTTGTAATCTCGGCGGGCGGCACGCAGGCCAACGAAATCTCCACCCTCATCGTTCGCATCATCATGACGATGGACGAGCTGGAGTGCCTGCGCCCCGACCGCAATGCGGGCGACCGCACATCCGTCGAAGCGTTCGACGTGCACCACTCGCTCAAGGGCCTGGACAAGTCCCCGAGCGTGGCGTGCGTCGGCATCACCGGCAACCTACAAGGTAAGCGCGCCGACCTGCTGATCGCGGACGACATCGAGTCCGCCAAGAACTCGCAGACCGAGCACCAACGCGAGACGCTGCTGCAACTGACACGGGACTTCCCGTCCATCTGCGCGACTGGGCGCATCGTGTACCTCGGCACGCCCCAGTCGATCAACTCCATCTACAACACGCTACCAGGGCGCGGTTACACCGTGCGCATCTGGCCGGGCCGTTATCCGACCAAGAAGCAGCGAGAGAACTACGGCGACATGCTCGCCCCGATCATCCGCAGGGCCATCGAAGACAACGAGGACTTGCAGATCGGCGGCGGCATCCTGGGCGACCAGGGCAAACCGACCGACACGCAGCTCCCTGCCGGCACCGAGGAGTTCCTGGCGAAGAAGGAAGCCGACCAAGGCCCGAGCTACTTCCAGCTCCAGCACATGCTGAACACGAAGCTAGCCGATGCCGACCGGTTCCCTCTGCGACTCACCAAGATTCAATCCATGCGGTTCGCGGATGCGTTCCCGCTGTCTGTCACTCCGGGCATCCTGGAACACCAGACGATCAAGTACGAAGTCAACGGGACCACGTACACCCTCGGCACCCCGTCGCACGTCTCCGACGAGCGCACCGCCCTGCAAGGCATCGTCATGCACGTTGACCCGGCAGGCGGCGGCAAGAACGGGGACGAGACAGGCTACGCCGTTGTCGGCTTATTGAACGGGACGATCTACGTCCTGGAAGTTGGCGGCATCAAGGGCGGCTTCGATCCATCCGGCTTCCGCACGCTGGCACGCATCGCTGTGAAGTGGGGCGTGAACCGAATCCTCGTCGAGAAGAACTTCGGCAACGGTGCGTACCTGCACACGTGGCTACCGATCCTGCGGGCCGAGTACCCGGCAACACAGGGTCAAGGCTGTGTGATCGAGGAAGTGTGGGAGTCCGGGCAGAAGGAGCTACGGATCATCGACACCCTGGAGCCCGTCATCGCTCGTGGCTCCCTCGTATTCAACGACGACATCGCACGCAACGAGGCTGCATCCCTTTCCGCCTACCCCGCCGAGAAGCGGGCCAGCTACTCGATCTTCCACCAGATCGCCCACGTCACGCGCGAGAAGAACGCCTTACAGCACGACGACCGCTTGGACTCCCTCGCGTCGGCGGTGCGGTACTGGGTCACGCAGATGGGCATCAACCAGGAGCAGGCGATCCAGCAACAGCAGGAGGCGCAGTTCCGTGCGTGGCAGAAGAACCCGCTTGGCTACAACCGCATGTCTCAAGGCCCCTCGACCCGAGGCGGCTCCCTGTTCAACAAATACCGGAGGTAACTCATGCTGTACGAAAAGCTGCCGAACGTCGGCCCCTACGTGACCAACGGCTTCGACCTGCGCGTTGACGCAGCCCGCGCCATTTCCGCCGTGGAAATCCAAGCAGGCTACGGTGCCTCGGGCCAAGGCTCGGCACAAGCGCTGCGCGATTTCTTCATCGCCTGCGCGAACGCCTGCAATGCTGTCGCCCCGGCAGCCGACGCGGCCAAGACCGTGAAGCTGGCCTGATGGAACCGTCAGCCGCCAAGCGGGCGACTGCGGCGCTGGTGGCTGCTGCCCTCGCCGTGATCGGGCCAATCGCGGCCTACTTCGAGGGCACACGGTACGAAGCCTACCCCGACCCTATACACGGGCGGGCCGTACCCACCATCTGCCGAGGCCACACCAAGGGCGTCTATCGCGGCATGAAGGCTACACGTGCGCAGTGCGCGGCGTGGTTCCACGAGGACATGTCCGAGGCCGCGTACTACGTGCTGCGCTACACCACCGTCCCGCTGAACAAGAACGAGCTGGCCGCGTACTCTGACTTCGTGTTCAACGTTGGCGCAGGTAACTTCAACAAGTCCACCCTGCTCCGCAAACTGAACGTCGGCGACCGCGTGGGTGCGTGCAACGAGCTGCCCCGGTGGGTGTACGCCAAGGACAAGAAGCTACCCGGCCTCGTGAAGCGCCGCGCCGCCGAGCAGAAGCTGTGCCTCACGCTGGAGACTGCATGACCACAGTGAACCGATTCCTGGCCGCGCTGGTCGCGGTGCTCGCCGCCGTGGGTATCACCGAATACCTCCTGTGGCAGCACGCCGCGAGTAGGGCCGATGACGCAGAGGCATCGCTCAAGGCTGTGCAGGCCGAAAACGACACCCTCCGCAAAGACCTGAAATCAACTCGGGCCTCCCTGACTGCCCGCTCCGCCGCGCTCTCCGCTGCGAAGAAGGCCCAGGAGGACCAACGACGGAAGCTAGACCATGAGCTGCAAGAGAACCCTGCTTGGGCTGGCGCTGCTGTCCCTGACGCTGTTTGGGACGGCCTGTACGCCAAAAGTGCGGGTGGAGCGTCTGCTCCCGCCGCAAGAAATACTCGCTGACTGCGAACACGCCGCCGCGCCAGACGAACGGACCAACGCTGGGTTGGTGCGGTGGCTCAAGGATGAGCAGTACGCCCTGGACATGTGCAACGCGGATAAGGCCGCGCTGCGCGCCTGGGCACAAGAGAAATGACCTAGCCGAGCTTGTCGGCCAGCTTGGAGGCGTCCAGGTGCGTGTACCGCATCAGCATACGAGTGTCCTTGTGCCCCGTGACGGACGCCGCCTCCACGACGTTCAGCCCCTTCTCGAACAGGCGACTGGTGGCCTCGTGCCGCAGGTCGTGGAAGTGGAAGTCCTTTATACCGGCCCGCTCGCATGTGCGGATGAACGCCCGCTTGACCGCCTCGGTGGTTAGGTCCGGGAACACTCGCCCGTGGCGCTCCTCCTCGGGAGCGATGCTCTCCAGGACTTCGACGGCCCTGCGGGATAGCGGGACACCCCGCCCGTGCCCGTTCTTGGTCGTGCCCTCCATCAGCCGTATGGTGCGCCTGGGCAGGTTCACGCGCCCCCATTCCAGGGCCACCAACTCGGACTGACGCATACCCGTTTCCAACGCAAGCTCGACGATCTGGCGGAGGTATCCTCCCCGCGTATCAGCGCACGCCTCGAACAGCGCAACCTGCTCCTTGGCGGACAGGCGGCGATCCCTGGGTGGCGGGTTCTTCGGGCGGCTGACCCCCTTGGTCGGGTTCTCGCCCGCGCTGATGCCCCACTCCTTCCGGGCCGTGTCGATGACGTGGCTTATCAGGTTCAGCTCCCGGTTCACCGTGCTGGCAGCGACGGCCTTCAAGCGTTCATCCTTGTACGACCGGAACATCTGAGCCGTGAGTTCGCCCAGCGGTACCTTCGCCATGTTCGCCCTCTGGATGGCCCGCAGTCGGGTCTCCTCCACGTCCTTGCCCTTCTTGTGTGGGGTGACTTCCTCGATGTACTTGTCGATCAGGTCGGACAGCGTGTAGCCCTTGACCTCGGCGGACGGGACACGTGCTGTCCCGTTGAACAGCTCAGCCTCACGTTCTGTGATCCAGCGCTCGGCTGCCGTCTTGGTCGGGAAGGTCTTGGACATGGCCGGAAAGCCCTTGCGTCGGACCTTGGCCTGATACGTGGTCTTGCCTGCGTTGTCCGTGCGAGAGAATACGGTGCCCATGCGGCCTCCAGATGACGATTGGAGACGCATTGTCCCGTGAATGTCCCGTGTTTGCAAGGGACACAGACGCGACAAAGCAGGCACTTCTGCAAGTACCTGATTTATCACCAGAAATTGGTGGGTGGTACAGGGATTGAACCTGTGACCCCTGCCGTGTGAAGGCAGTGCTCTACCGCTGAGCTAACCACCCGTGTGCGGCGAAAGCGTGATTATGGCAAAAGGCAGCGGCTGTGTAAAGCCCCCGCTGCATTTTTTGCATCAGGCCGCCTGTGGCGCGGCTTCCGGGGCTTCTCGGGGCCAGACTGTCTTGCCGCCGCTGGCCTTGTCGATCTCCTTGAGCACGGTCGCGTGCGCCGCGGCCTCCGCTTCGGAGGCCAGCAGGATCGGCAATTCCAGGCCGCTCAGATCGATCGCGGCAGCCTCGGTGGCGGCCGTCTCGCCCCCCTCCAGCATGTCGATCACCAGCGTGTTCTGGCCACGCGTCATGGCCAGGTACACTTCGGCCAGCAGTTCCGCGTCCAGCAAGGCGCCGTGCAGCGTACGGTGGGCGTTGCTCACGCCAAGGCGGTCGCACAGCGCATCCAGCGAGTTGCGCTTGCCGGGAAACATCCGGCGCGCCTCGAGCAGCGTGTCGATATGGCCGGCCAGATGCTCGCGGAACGGTGGCAGCTTCAGCCGCTGGAATTCCATGTCGAGGAAGCCCAGGTCGAACGCAGCGTTATGGATGATCGCCTCGGCGCCCTGCACGTAATCCCGGATCTCGGCGACGATCTCGGCGAACTTGGGCTTGTCGGCGACGAACTCGTTGGTGATGCCGTGCACCGCCATTGCCCCGGCGTCGATCTCGCGCTCGGGGTTGATGTAGAAATGCAGGTTGCGGCCGGTCAGCCGCCGGTTGACCAGCTCCACGCAGCCGATTTCGATCACGCGGTCGCCGGTGGCGGCATTCAGGCCGGTGGTTTCGGTATCAAGGACGATCTGTCGCATCGTGCGTGCTCCGTGTCGGTTACTTGAAGACGACGGTCTTGTGGCCGTTCAGGAGAATACGGTGTTCTGCGTGCCACTTCACGGCGCGGGCCAGCGCCACGCATTCCACGTCGCGGCCCACGGCGGTGAGCTGCTCGGGGTCCATGCTGTGGTCCACCCGCTCGATCTCCTGCTCGATGATGGGGCCCTCGTCCAGCTCGGCCGTGACGTAGTGCGCGGTCGCGCCGATCAGCTTCACGCCCCGCTCGTGCGCCTGGTAGTAGGGCTTGGCACCCTTGAAACTCGGCAGGAACGAATGGTGAATGTTGATGGCGCGGCCTTCGAGCCTGCGGCACAGGTCGTCCGACAGGATCTGCATGTAGCGCGCGAGCACGACCAGGTCGATCCGCTGCTCTTCGACGATGTCCCAGATGCGCGCTTCCTGCTGGACCTTCTGTGCATCGGTGCCCTTGAGCAGCGGCAGATGCAGGAACGGCACGTCGTAGGAGGCGGCCAGCTGGTAGAAATCGCGGTGGTTGGAGACGATGGCCGCGATCTCGATCGGCAACTGGCCGGCGCGCGCGCGGAACAGCAGATCGTTCAGGCAGTGGCCGATCTTCGAGACCAGGATCATCACGCGCGGCTTGACCGCGGCGTCGAACATGCCCCACTGCATCGAGAAGCGTTCGCCGATGGGCGCAAAGCGCTCGCGCAGCGTCTGCAGGCCCAGCGGCTGGCCCTGCGGCACGAAGTGCACCCGCATGAAAAAGCGGCCCGTGAATTCGTCGCCGAACTGGTCGGAGTCGAGGATGTTGCAGCCCTGCTCGAACAGCAGGCCGGACACAGCGTGGACGATGCCCGGCTGGTCCGGACAGGACAGGGTGAGAATGAAACCGGAGTGACTCATCAAGCGTTTATCGATTGTTGTCGGGCGCGAAGCACTGCGGCACAAGGCGCTGCAGAGCGTCCAGGGTGACGAGCGTGGCATCCACCGTCATCGCGCAGTCCGCCATGATATCAAGGGCCGTGTCAACGTCCGCGCGCAGGTGGCCGGCGACCTCGCCGTCCTGGTTGGCCGGCAGGAAGTCCGCCGGCAGCGTCAGGTCAAAGACGAACAGGGTCTCGTTCTGGATACCTTCCGGCGCGGTACGCAGCACGTCGAGCGTGCCGCGCTCCACCAGCCCCGCGGCCAGGCCAGCGCTGATGCCGGCCTCTTCCCAGCACTCCTTCTCAAGCGCACCGCGCGCATCGAAGCCATGACCGATGCCGCCGGCGACGAGGCTGTCCCACATGCCAGGGTCGATCGGCTTGGACTCGGCCCGCCGGGCCAGCCACAGCGTGGCCTCGGGCGCGTCGACGATGCCGTTCATGTGCGCGGCATAGGTGCGGATGCCGAAGAAACGCGCGGCGGCACGCTCGATCACGGCCAGCGACGGCGTGCCCCAGCCGGTATCGACGGTGAAGCGTTCATCGCGCCAGCCGCGGATGTGCCCGTCGTCCGCCAAGCGCGCGACCACTTCCTCCAGCGCGGCCGTGCGTGCGGCAACCGTATCCAGCGTATCGCGCAGGCCGACCTGATCGGCACCGACCTCGAACCACTGCGGCCAGCGCGTCAGCAGCGCGGCGCGCTCGCGGCTAAGCCAGCCCACCGCCTGCCCGGCGATAATCCAGGGCCGCAGCGTGCCCGCATCGAAGCGGTTGCGGGCCGCCAGCCCCATGGCGACACGTTGCACGCGGAGGTCGGTCACGCCGGCACTCCGCCGTTGCGTGCGTCACGGGAGCTTTCCGTGCCGCGCGCGTCGCGCGATAATGCGCCGTTATCAAAAGCCGCCATCAGAACCGGAGAGTAAAGGATGGATGAAATCGACGAGCTGTCGGATCTGCCGACCCCGCGTTTTATCTGGGGATTCGCTATTACCGTCACACCGTCCGGCGAAGTGTCGCACGACGAGTTCGAATACCTGACGCATACCCGCGCGCCGCGCTTCACCTGCCGCGTGGTCGAATTGGAGGATCTGCCCGCCGAACCGGAAGAGGACGGCGACATCGACGG
Organism: Ralstonia syzygii subsp. syzygii; assembly: GCA_919592095.1. Taxonomy (GTDB): domain Bacteria; phylum Pseudomonadota; class Gammaproteobacteria; order Burkholderiales; family Burkholderiaceae; genus Ralstonia; species Ralstonia syzygii. Next base: position 45,881 of record CAKKOY010000013.1, read on the forward strand.
CCGCATCGTCCATTTCGACAACCACAAGCGGATGTTCTATATCACCGACCTGGGTCTGGCACTGATGAATTTCACGCTGTTCGACAGGGTCGAGAGCAAGGCCAAGCTGAAGAAGGCCTGCGACGATGCCATCGCCGATTGGCTGACGCGCCGCGACTTCCTCGATTCCGAGCCTGAAGACGACGAAGAATGATGAACCGCCGCGTCAGGCCTCGCCTGCGTCGTCGTCAAAGCGCAGGTCGGCCATGCGGATGTCGTCGTACGAGCGCCCTGCGTCCAGCAGGGCCAGCACCCGGGCCCGCACCCGCCCCTTCTGCGCCCGCAGCGCGGGGGCCGACAGCGCCGGGTTCTGGCTGGTGTGGTGCAGATACAGCATCTTGTAGGTGAGCTGGCTCACCATCCATTGCTGCTGCACCCGGCGGCGCGCGGCCTCGTCGGCCTCAAGCGCCTCGATCTGCTCCAGCAGCGCCGCGAACGCACGCGCCACGCTGGCCGAGGACACGGCCTCTCCGCGCATATGCCGCTTTGCCAGCGTCTGCGCCTCGTGGAAAGGCATGCCTTCGGTCTCGACGAACCGGTCGACGTTCTGGTTGAGCAGCGGCAATTGCCGCGTCACCTGGGCCGACACCGCGCTCAGCGTCTCCTGCGCACGGCGGATGGACTCCTCCAACATTTCATTACGGCCTTGCAACACACCGATCGTTGACATCTCGTGGGACGGATCGGCCGGCTTGTTGGCGTCCATGGTCTTTCTCAGGGGGGCCGCCCGAGGGGCGTTGTTGCATAAATCGACTTTGAAGTCGAAGCCATCCCTGTGAGGCGTAATTCAGTCGACGCGGACGGACTGCGGGCGGGCAAGCGCAGCCATGCGGTTGAGCACGC
>CAKKOY010000014.1 GCA_919592095.1 Ralstonia syzygii subsp. syzygii
AGACGACAATCTACGCAGCCAGACGGATTGTTTACCGCGCCATCTGCCCAGACCGTTGCGCGTAAACGTCATCATGCCGCGCGCGGGCGACCGGATTTATGCAACAACGCCCCTGCACGTCAAGATCGTTGCTCTTAACGAGGGAGGGTGGATTGAGGTGCGGAAGCAGGACAACGCCAGCGAATGCAGCAAGCGGCATGACGATGATGCCACTTTTCAAGCCACCGTCCACCTTCCGTGCTTGCCGAATCTCCGCAACCCCGCATAGAATGTGAGGCTACGCGGGCGTCGTATAATGGTAATACCCTAGCTTCCCAAGCTAGAGCCGTGGGTTCGATTCCCATCGCCCGCTCCACCGAACAGTCTGAAGCCGCCCTCGGCGGCTTTTTTGTTGTCCGCCGCCATCGCGCGGCATGCGGCACGAACATCCTCATGCAGCCCAACGAACAGCCGGGCACCGGCCCCGCCGACACCACGCCGGAACAGCAAGACACGGCCGCCGCCGAAGTCGGCCATCCGCGCCGCATCCGCTCCTTCGTGCGCCGCGCGGGGCGGACCTCGACCGGCCAGCAACGCGCCATCGATGAATTCGGGCCACGCTTCCTGCTGCCCTATGCCGCCGCGCCGCTCGACTGGGAGGCTGCCTTCGACCGCTCCGGCGCGCGGCGCATCTTCGAGATCGGCTTTGGCATGGGCGAGACCACCGCGCATATCGCACAGTTGCGTCCCGATGACGATTTCCTCGGCATGGAAGTGCACGAGCCGGGCGTGGGCGCGCTGCTCAAGCTGATCGGCGAGCGCGGTATCGGCAACGTCCGCATCATCTCGCACGATGCGGTGGAGGTGCTGGCGCAGATGATTCCCGAAGGCACGCTGGATGGCATCCACGTGTTCTTTCCCGACCCGTGGCACAAGAAGCGCCACAACAAGCGGCGCCTGATCCAGGGGCCGTTCGTGGCCAAGCTGGCGGCGCACCTCAAGCCGGGCGGCTACCTGCATTGCGCAACGGACTGGGAAGAATACGCCCACCAGATGCTGGAAGTGCTGTCCGCCGAGCCGCTTCTGGAGAACACCGCCGACGGCTTCGCCCCACGCCCCGACTACCGCCCCGTCACCAAGTTCGAGAAGCGCGGCCTGCGCCTGGGCCACGGCGTGTGGGACGTGGTGTTCCGCAGGCGCGCCGCCTGACGGTCTGCCCTATCGGGCGCCGAAATGCGTCTCGCCGAACAGATTCTTGGCGTGACGCGGAAACGCGCGCCAGTACTGCGGCGGCGCCTTGACCGTCGCGCCCAGATCGGCCGCAGCCGTCCATGCCCAGTGCGGGTTGTAGAGAAAGGCGCGGCCCATCGCCACGAGGTCGGCGCGACCTTCGGCAATGATCGCCTCGGCCTCGTGCGGCGCGTTGATCAGCCCGACCGCGATGGTGGGAATGCCCGCATCGCGCCGGATGGCTTCGGCGAACGGCACCTGGTAACCGCTTGACAGCGGAATCTGCTGCAGCGGCGACACACCGCCCGACGACGCATCCACCCAGTCGCAGCCGCGTGCACGCAGCGCCTGCGCGAATGCGACGGAATCCTCCTGCGTCCAGCCGCCCTCGACCCAGTCGGTGCACGACACGCGCACGCCCACCGGAACCTCATCCGGCACCGCCGTGCGCACCGCCTCGAACACTTCCAGCGGATAGCGCATGCGGTTCTCGCGCGAACCGCCATAGGCATCGGTGCGCTGGTTGGCAATGGGCGACAGGAATTCGTGCAGCAGATAGCCGTGCGCGGCGTGCAGCTCGATCGCGGCCAGCCCCAGGCCCACGGCCCGGCGCGCGGTGGCGACGAAGGCATCGCGCGCACGCGCGAGGTCGGCCTCGGTCATGGCGCGCGGCGACCGCTCCTCCGGGCGCTGCGGCAACGCAGAAGGGCCGATGGTCTCCCAGCCGCCCGACTCCAGCGGCAGCAGCGCACCACCCTCCCACGGCCGCGCGCTCGACGCCTTGCGTCCCGCGTGCGCGATCTGGATGCCGATCGGCATCTGCGCGTGCGGGCGGATGGCGGCCAGCGCCCTGGCCAGCGCCGCGTCGGTGGCGTCGTCCACAGCCCGAGACATCCGTGCGTGATGCGCCCTTCCGGCAACACGGCCGTCGCCTCGATCATCAGCAGCGCCGCACCCGACTGAGACAGCGCGCCCAGATGCGTCTGGTGCCATGCCGTGGCCTGGCCATGGTCGGCCGAGTACTGGCACATCGGCGAGATGACGATACGGTTGTCGAGCCGAAGCCCGCGCAGGGAAAAAGGCTGGAAGAGCGCACTCATGATCGGGGGGACCGGCTGGTCGCTGGCGAACAGGAACGCCAGTGTGGCCGAATCCGCCCGATCGTGCAGACGGCGCGAGAGTGCCCGCGCCCGGTGGGGAAATACTGGGCCGTTACGCCTGCCAGGCGATGAGATGCGTATAGGCCGTCACCAGCACGATGACGCCGAACACGATCCGGTACCACGCAAAGCCGCGGAAATCGTGCGAGGCGATGAAGCGCAGCAACCAGCGCACGCAGAAAAACGCCGAAATGAACGCGGCCACGAAGCCGATGCCGAAGATCGACAGGTCATCCGCCGACAGCAGCGCACGCTCCTTGTACAACTCGTAGACCGTCGCGCCGAAGATCACGGGGATCGCCAGGAAGAACGAGAACTCCGTCGCCACCTTGCGCGACAGGCCGAACAGCAGGCCGCCGATGATGGTCGAGCCCGAGCGCGACGTGCCGGGAATCAGCGCGAAACACTGTGCAAGGCCCACCTTGATGGCATCGGAGATGCGCAGGTCGTCCAGCGTCTCGACGCGCGGCGCACCGGCCTTGGCGGCCTCCAGCAGCGCGTTGCCGCGCGGATCGTGCGTCTCGCCGCGATGGCGCTCGCGCCATTCCGCCCACAGGATCACCAGGCCGCCGATGATAAAGGCCGATGCCACCACGATCGGGTTGAACAGATGCGCCTTGATCGTCTTGCCGAAGATCAGCGCGAGCGTGATGGCCGGAATCGTCGCCACGATCACGTTGATGGCGAAGCGCTGCTGGCGCGGGTCGTTGGGCAGGCCCTTGATCACGTCGATGATCTTGTGGCGAAACTCCCAGCACACCGCCAGGATGGCGCCGAACTGGATCACGATCTCGAAGATCTTGCCCTTCTCGTCGTTGAAATCGAGCAGTTGCCCGACCAGGATCAGGTGGCCGGTGCTGGAGATGGGCAGGAACTCGGTCAGCCCTTCGACGATGCCGAGAATCAGCGCTTTGATGGCGAGTGCGATGTCCATGCAGTCAGGAGGAAGCGGGAAGGATGAAGGGAAATGGATTGCGCCGGGAGGGCTGTCTCAAGGCCGCCTGGCCTGGACATGCACCCCCTCGGGCAAGACCGTGATTGTACCGGGCTCGACGTCAATGCCGGCCACTTTCAGTTGCTCCGGCTTGAAGGTATAGACAGCGTAGTCGGCCAACAGCTGTCCGGCCATCAGCGAGCCGAGCGCGCTGATCCGGGGGCCCAGGCCACCCGGGACGTTCTGCAAGTCGAAGCGGTCGACACTGGGCTGGTCCAGCCGGATGGAACGCGTCGGCGCATCGTAGTGCAGCCCGCTGGATACCGCGAGCGGACCGATCAGGGGCTGGCGAAACAGACCGCTCTCCACGCGCGCATCGGCCTGGATGGCGATGCGGTTGCGTACGGCGTCCAGCGTGAGCTGCGGGTTGGCGAGCGTCACATCGAAGACGCCGAGATAGCGGCGCTGGAACGGGAACTTGCGCGCCAACGCGCCCTGCAGCTGCCCGCGCGAGAAGGTGTAGCCGTCGCCGGTCCAGCCGGTCGGCATGCAGGCGGCCAGCACGGCGGCGAGCGCCAGGGCAGCGGCGGCAGCGCCTGCCCACCGGCGCAAGCGCGGCGAACGAACGGCGGATGTGGTGGAACGGTCGGTCATGTCGGGATCCAGGGTCATGGTGCCGCAGTGGCGATTTCGAGCCGGGTCAGGAACTGCATCGCGTGCGCGGTCGAGACCCCGCACATGTCGGGCTCGGGCCTGAGGCTCGCGCAGACCGCCGGCCGCTCCGGCCGGCCGAAGATGCGGCACCGGTCATCGGCATCGAGCTGCACGCAGCGCACGCCCGCCGGCTTGCCGCGCGGCATGCCGGGAATCGGGCTGGAGATGGAGGGTGCGATGCAACAGGCGCCGCATCGGGGTCGGCAGTCCATGGCCGTCTGCTCGGGGAGGTTGGGGGCGGAACCGCTATTGTGCACCAGCACATCCGAGACGCATGCCGCAGGACGGTTCCCATGCCGCTTGACCCGTCCCCCCCTGCGTGCGTACATTAATGACTGAAAAGTAAGTTATCCGAGAGTCAGTGGCAAAGCCTGCCCGCCGACTCTGTTGCCGCAGTGACCGCCGTGACCGATCGAGACCCCGAGTCCTCCACCAAACGCTGGACCCGCCGCAAGGAAGCCCGCCCGCAGGAACTGGTGGCGGCGGCGCTGTCCCTGTTCGTGGCGCGCGGCTTTGCGGCCACGCGGCTGGAAGATGTGGCGACCGCGGCCGGCGTGTCCAAGGGCACGGTCTATCTGTACTTCGCCAACAAGGTCGAGCTGTTCAAGGCCGTGGTGCAGGAAAACCTGCTGCCCGTGCTGGCCGAAGGCGAGGCCCTGATCGACACCTTCGAAGGCACCAGCGAAGCACTGCTGCACGAGATCCTGATGGGCTGGTGGGAGATGATCGGCGAATCGCCGGTCTCGGGCCTGACCAAGCTGCTGATGGCCGAAGCGGGCAACTTCCCCGACCTCGCGCAGTACTACCACGAAGCGGTCATCCAGCGCTGCAGCCGACTGTTCACGCGCATCCTGGAGCGCGGCATGGCGCGCGGCGAGTTCCGCGAGACCGATGTCGACATGACCACGCTGGCCCTGATCGCCCCGATGCTGTTCCTGATGATGTGGAAGCATTCCTTCGGCCCGTGCTCCCACCGCGAACTGGACCCGAAGGCGTTCATCGCGCATCTGGTCGCGCTGATGCTGCACGGTCTGTTGCGCAACCCGGTGCCGGGCACCGCGGTCCCGCCACCCCCGCCCCTGGCCTGCCAGCCATGGCGGCCCGCGCCCGCGAACGACACGGGCACCGACGGAGGCACCGCGCCATGACGATCCGCGCCGGAATGTCCTCCGGACTTGCTAAAATGTCAGATTTGTCGACAAACCCTCATTCGCTCCGCCTGGAAGGCATGCCCATGGACATCGAAAAATCCCGGTTCAACATGATCGAGCAGCAGATCCGCCCATGGGATGTGCTCGATCTCGACGTGCTCGACCTGCTGGCCATCGTCAAGCGCGAGCAATATGTGCCCGAGGCTTACCGCGCGCTGGCCTTCGTCGACATGGAAATTCCGCTGCCCGGCGGCCAGAACATGCTGCCCCCGCGCGTGGAAGCCCGCGTGTTGCAGGAACTGGCCGTGCGCAAGCACGAAGACGTGCTCGAAGTGGGCGCGGGCTCGGGCTACATGGCCGCGCTGCTGGCCCACCGTGGCCGCCACGTCATCACCGTGGACATCGCACCCGAACTGGTTGCCTTCGCGCGCGACAACCTCGCCCGCAACAGCGTGACCAACGTCGACGTGGCCGAGGGCGATGCCGCCCAGGGCTGGGGCAACAGCCTGTACGACGTCATCTGCGTGTCGGGTTCGGTGCCGGCGGTGCCGGAATCCCTGCTCATGCAGCTGAAGGTCGGCGGCCGCCTGTCGATCTTCGTGGGCAGTGCACCGGTCATGGAGGCGCAGCTGATCACGCGCGTGTCCGAGACCGAATTCCAGACACGCAACCTGTTCGAAACCTATGTGACGCCGCTGGTGGGTGTGCCCGCGCCATCGCAGTTCCGCTTCTAACGCGCCATCGCGCCTTCCCCGATCATCATGCAACAGCTCGCTCCGACCGCCCTCGCCCAATGGCTCGCCGACGCCTCGCGCGCGAAGCCCGTCCTGCTCGACGTACGCGAGACAGGCGAGGTGCAGATTTGCGCCCTGCCCGGCATCACGCACATCCCGATGGGCGAGATTCCGCATCGCGCAGCCGAGCTGGATGCCGAGCAGGACATCGTCTGTATCTGCCACCACGGTGGCCGCAGCATGCAGGTGGCGCAGTTCCTGATCATGCGTGCCGGCTTCGATCCGGCGCGCGTGTACAACCTGCAAGGCGGCGTCGACGCCTGGGCTCGCCAGGTCGACCCGCAGATGGCGACGTACTGACAGGGGAAGCCGCGCGGGCCGCTTCCCCTGTCCGCGCTGCCTTCCGACGTTTCCTCGTCCGGGGGCTTTATGAGTGTTGCTCGCAGTAGCCGCGCGCGGATGGCCGTGCGCGGTTCGCTTGTTGTGCTGTGCTGGTCAATTGCGCCGATGCTGGCCTGGGCCCAGAAGGATGCGCCGACGACCGACCTGCTGTCTGCCTACCGTGCCGCGCTCGCCAATGATCCGCAATTCGCTTCGGTACGCGCGCAATCGCTTGCGCAGCGCGAGAAGCTGACGCAGGGCCGCTCCGGCCTGCTGCCGCAGATCGGCGCCGCCTGGAGTTCAACGCGCACCATGTTCGAACAGACCGCGCCCGCCGATTTCAACAAGACCTTCTCGTCGACCGGCTGGACGCTGTCGCTGTCGCAGCCGCTGTTCCGCTGGGACCGCTGGGAGACCTACAAGCAGGGAGAGATCGCCGCCGCCGCTGCGGAAGCCAGCCTCGCGCAAGCGCAGCAGGACCTGATCACGCGCACCGCGCAAACCTACTTCGACGTGCTCAACGCCCAGGACACGCTGCAACTGGTCCTCGCGCAGCGCGACGCCATCCAGCAGCAGTACGACCAGGCGCGCCGTAACTTCGAGGTCGGCAACGCCAACATCACCGACGCCAACGATGCACAGGCCCGGCGCGATGCGATCGACGCCACCGTCATCGCCGCCCGCAGCGACTTCGAGGTCAAGCAGTCCGCGCTCAAGCAGATCACCGGCGAGCCGGTCGGCAAGCTGGCAGGCGCGCGCACGGGGGTCGCGTTGCCGCAGCCCGAGCCCGCAGCGCCGGAGCGCTGGGTGGAGCAGGCCCTCGGCGGCAACCCGCAGGTAGCGCTGGCCCAGTACAACCTGCAGAACGCCGAGCGCGACGTGAAGAAAGCCTCGGCCGGACACCTGCCCTCCGTTGACCTGGTCGCGCAGACCGGCCACACCAACGCCAGCGGCAACCAGTACCTGCCGTCCCTGCCGGGCGGCGCGCGCTTCGACAGTTCGCAGATCGGCGTGCAGGTATCGATTCCCATCTATGCGGGCGGTGCGATCCAGTCACGCGTACGCGAGAGCATCGCGCTGGAAACCAAGGCCGCGAGCGACCTCGAGTACGCCCGCCGTGCCGTCGAGCAAGGTGCGCGGCAAGCCTATATCGGCGTGATCGCAGGGCTTGCCCAGGTGAAAGCGCTGGAGGCTGCGGAGGTGTCGGCGCGTACGGCGTATGACTCCAACCAGCTCGCCTATGGCGTGGGGGTACGCATCGGCACCGATGTGCTCAACGCGCAGGCGCAGCTGTTCTCGGCCCGGCGCGACTTGGCACGCGCGCGCTATGACACCATCGTCAACGGCCTGCGCCTAAAGTCCGCCGCCGGCTCGCTGAGCGAGGCGGACGTGGTGCAGATCAATACGCTGCTGACCGCCAACGCCTCGGAAAACCTGACCACCCTGCCCCGGCCGGCGGCACGGGCCAAGCCCTCCACCCCCTCCGCCAACGCCAAGCGCTGACCCGACGTCAGTGCGACTGCCCGCGCGGCGGCAACGGGTGCTCGGCAAATTGCAGCAGTGCGCCGCTGGCGGTCTTCCAGATCACCTGGCGGCCCTGCGCGCCGGCGAACGAGGGTTGCATGCCCACCGACCGTCGCCAGCGGCGACTTCAACGCCTCCAGGAAATCATTCTCCAGCTGCATGCGCGCCGGATCGCAGGCCATGCGTGTCGACACCAGCGTGCCGAAGCGCATGCCCGAAACGAGTTTCTCGTACGGACCGGTGAACCGGTTGCAGCCGGCATAGCCTGAGGCCACGCCGCTCGCGGCTTCCAGGCCGGCACTGAATTCGATGGAGATGGGCGGATTCGCCGGATCCGCGCTATCGCCTTCGGCCGAAGGCAACTCCTTCGGCGTGGCACCGGGTTCCTGCCAGCGCACGAGTACGAAGCGCGAGCGCCCCTCGCCTTGCGCCTGCGTGAGCGAAGCCTGTCCTGGATTGGGAGCAGCCGATGCCGGGGCCGGGGTTGGAGTCGGGGCCGACACCGGAGCGCTGGCAGCGACGGCAACGGGGGCCGATGCTGCATCGCTGTGTACGACCGGCGCGGTTGCCTTGGGTGTCGTCATGCAGCCGGCGCCGATGATGGTGGCGGCCGTCAGCGCGGCCAGGGCTGCCGCGGCCAGCACCACGCGGCGTGGCGTCTGCAGCAAGCGGGGCTTGGAACGATCGGGGCGAAACATGAACGTGTCGAAAACGGAAGCGGAAAGCGGACTGTGCGAAAGCTGGTTAGTCTGCCATGTGCGCGTTGAGTTCGCAGGTCTCGTGCCATTCGGCACGAGCGCTTAGAGCGACGGCAGCACCAGCGCCGCCACCGCCTCCACCGTGCGCGCCGTGGCGCCGCCATGGGTCGCGGCGAATGCCAGCGCGGCACGCGATGCGGCCTCGCGCGCATCGGCATCGGACAGCCACTGGTCGATCACGCGCACGGTGGAGGCGGCATCCTCCACCTGCACGCAGGCGCCGGCCGCCACGGCATCGCGCGTGGCCTGCGCGAAATTGAAGGTGTGCGGACCGATCACGACAGGGGTGCCGACTGCGCATGCCTCGATCAGGTTCTGCCCGCCCATCGGCAGCAGGCTGCCGCCGATGAATGCGGCCTGCGCGGCGGCATAGTACAGCGCCATTTCGCCCATCGAATCGCCCAGCAGGATATCCGCGTCCAGCGCATCGGCAACATCGAGCACCTCGGCTGCCGACAGCGACAAGGCACAGCGCCGCACGACACGGAAGCCTTTGATCCCGGCGAGCTGCGCCACCTCGTCAAAGCGCTGGGGATGGCGCGGCACCAGGATCAGCAGCGGATGACGCCGCCCCGCATGCTGCGCGCGATGCGCATGCCACGCATCGAGCAGCAGGGGCTCTTCGCCTTCGCGCGTGCTGGCGGCCACCCAGACGGCCCGCCCGCACAGCGCATCGCACAGTGCGCGGCCCGCCATGATCTGATCCACATGCGGGGTGATGTCGAACTTCAGGTTACCGGTCACGCGCACACGCGGCACGCCGAGCGAACGATAGCGGTCGGCGTCATCCGGGGTCTGGGCGAGCACGGCGGCGAGCTGCGCATAGGTCTCGCGCGCGGCCTGGCCCAGCCGTGCGGTGCGCCGATGACTGCGCGCAGACAGTCGCCCGTTGACCAGCACCATCGGCACGCCGGCGTGGTGGGCGCGTTCGATCAGCACCGGCCAGATCTCGGTTTCCATCAGCAGGCCGAGGCGCGGCTGGAAATGGCGGAGGAACCGGTCGACGGCTCCGGTCAGGTCGTAGGGCAGATAGGCCTGGATCACGCGGCCGTTGCGCTGCGCCGCGAACTCGGCACCCGTGCGGCGGCCGGTCGGCGTCATGTGGGTCAGCAGCACGTCGTGCTGCGGGAAGCGCGCCAGCAACGCATCGATCAGCGGCTGCGCGGCCCGCGTCTCGCCGACCGACACCGCGTGCACCCACAGCAGCGGACGGTCGGGATTGGCACGCGGCCGATAGAAGCCGAGCCGCTCGCCCACATGCTGGCGATAGCCGGACTCCTTGCGGCCACGCCACCACAGGCGCAACAGCGCGAACGGCAACAGCACGCGCCACAGCAGGCGATAAGCCATGCGCAGCATCAGAGCACACCCAGCACGCGCAGCGCCTCGAGCGCCTGCGCGCTGGTCGGATGGGCCTCGGCGCTGCCGAGGTCGTGGACCTTGGGCGTCCAGTAGCCGCCGGTGCGCCACGAGGTGGAAAAGTTGTAGAGCGCCACCGTCGGCTTGCACAGCGCCGCGGCGATGTGCACCAGGCCGGTGTCGACCCCGACCACTGCAGTCGCCTGGTCGAGGAAGGCGGTAACGTCAGGCAGCGACATGCGCGGCGGGATCACGATCCGCCCAAGCGTGCCCGGCACCGCAGCGACGATGGCTTCGCGGATGGCCTCGCTGGTGCGGCGCTCGGTTTCGCTGCCCCAGGGCAGCGCCAGGGCGTAATCGCGGGCCAGCAGCGCGCGGGCGACATCGACCCAGGCGCCCTGCGGCCAGCCCTTGTCGGCGCGCGAGGTGGCATGCACCAGCGCCACATACGGGCGCGGCAGCGCAAACGGCAGGCTGACCGGCGGCTGCAGGCCGAAGTCGATCGCCTCGGGGACGGTGTAGCCGAGAGCCTCGGCCACCATGCGGCGCGAACGCTCGACCACATGCACGCGCGGCTCCATGTGGACCGCGCGCTGGTAGAACAGCCGGGCCAGCGGTTCGTAGCCCGCGCCATCGGTACGATTGCCCAGCCCGGCGACAAAACCGTTCGGCGCCAGCCTGGCCTGCGTGGCGACCAGCGCGGTCTTGATCAGGCCCTGCGTGTCGAGCACCACGTCGTACGGCTTGGCGCGCAGGGCCCGGCGGAATGCCGCCATCTCGCCCCATGTCGTGCCGGAAGCCAGCGACTTGCGCCAGCGCCGCAGCGCGAACGGAATCACGCCCTGCACCCTGCGCACGATGCGCACGATGCCGGCAAACCCCTCCTCGACGACCCAGTCGATCTCGGCGCCGGGATGCGCGCGCAGGATGTCCGCCACCACCGGCGTGCAGTGCACCACATCGCCAAGCGACGACACCTTGACGATCAGCACCCGCATGCCGCCATCCCCTTCCCCCGAATCTGCATTGGCGATGCGGATCAGAACGGCAGCTTCACGTCCGGCTTCTCGGCCAGGATAACGCGGCGGAATTCGCTCTGGATGCGCGCCATGGCGACATCGTTGTCCGCCTCGAAGCGCATCACCACCACCGGGGTGGTGTTGGACGGGCGCGCCAGGCCGAAGCCATCGGCATACTCCACGCGCACGCCGTCGATGCGGAGCACTTCTTTCGCACCGTCGAACGTCGCATTGGCCTTGATCTTGTCGAGCAGCGCGAACGGCTCGCCCTCGGCGCACTTGAGCTGCAGCTCCGGCGTGCAATGCGAATTCGGCAGCGCGTTCAGCACGGCGCTCGGATCGGCGTGGCGCGACAGGATTTCCAGCAGGCGCGCCCCGGTGTACAGGCCATCGTCGAAGCCGTACCAGCGGTCCTTGAAGAAGATATGGCCGCTCATCTCGCCGGCCAGCGGCGCACCGGTTTCCTTCAGCTTGGCCTTGACCAGCGAGTGCCCCGTCTTCCACATCGTGGCCTTGCCGCCATGTTCGCGGATGAACGGCGCCAGCTTGCCGGTGCACTTCACGTCGAAGATGATCTCGCCGCCCGGGTGGCGCGACAGCACCTCCTGCGCGAACAGCATCAGTTGGCGGTCCGGGAAGATCACCTGGCCATCCTTGGTGACCACGCCCAGACGGTCGCCGTCGCCATCGAAGGCCAGGCCGAGCTCGCAGTCGGTCGTCTGCAGCGTGCGCACGAGATCCTGCAGGTTCTCGACATGGGCCGGATCCGGATGGTGGTTCGGGAAATGGCCATCCACCTCGCAGAACAGCTCCGTCACCTCGCAGCCCATGGCGCGGAACAGCGCCGGCGCGAACGCGCCCGCCACGCCATTGCCGCAGTCCACCGCGATCTTCATCGGCCGCGCCACCTTGACGTCGGAGACGATGCGGTCGATGTACTGCTGGCGCACGTCCACCTGGACATACGTGCCGGCGCCCTCGGTGAACGCACCCTGCTCGATGCGCTGGCGCAGCGCCTGGATCTGCTCGCCGTAGATGGCCTGGCCGGACAGCACCATCTTGAAGCCGTTGTAGTCGGGCGGGTTGTGGCTGCCGGTGACCATCACGCCGGACGTGGCGCGGCGGCCCGCCAGTTCGATGTTGGTGCCGAAGTAGACCATCGGCGTGGCCACCAGCCCGAGGTCGATCACGTCCACGCCGCTCTGGCGCAAGCCTTCGGCCAGGCCGGCCACGAGATCCGGACCGGACAGGCGGCCATCGCGGCCGATCACCACGGCGGCCTCGCCGTTGGCGCGGGCCGCCGAACCGAAGGCCCGGCCGATCAGCCGCGCGGTTTCACGGTCGACGTTCTTGCCGACGATGCCGCGAATGTCATAGGCCTTGAAGATGGAGGGGTCAATTTGCATGGGTACACACCCTGTTTCAATCATCGATCATTCAAAATGCAGGCGTGCCCGTCCGGCATCGGTCGGGCACGGCGCATCACATCACTTGCGGTCGCCGAGGATGCCCCGGCGGAAATCCCCGATCAGGCCCCAGCCGACTGCGGCGAGCAAGCCCAGCACCAGGCCGCTTGCCGCAAACAGCAAGCCGCTCGGAAACACGTGGCGCCGGCTGACATGCACGGGGCCGAACAGCCGCGTGTTGAAAGTCCGCTCGGAATTCAGCTGTTCCTGGATATTGATTTCGCGCTGCCGCAGCCCCTTGAGCAGCCGATCGTTGTCGGCGACCATGGTCGCCAACAGCACGCTCTCCGAGAATTTCGCCTCGGTCTTCGCCTGGTCGCGGGCCCGCATCAATGCCGACAGCTCGCCCTTCCTGACGTCCTCGGACGAGATCTGCCGGCGCACTTCGACCATGCTCGCATTGATCTTGTCCTGCGACGGCTTGGCGAGCCCGGCGTGCGCACCGATCAGCGCGTCGGAAAAGGCCTGGACATATCGCTGCGCATCCGCCTGGGAAAAACCGCGCACGGTCACTTCGATCAGCTCGGCGTTCTTCAGCTGTGCCGCCTTGAACGAGCGCCGGATCAGGTCCGTGGAAGCGTTCTCGTTGATCCCGACGGGCAGGTTCAATTTCTGCAGCACGAGATCCGCGAATTGCGGCAGCTGCAGCCGCTCCACGGCGCGCGCCACCGTTTCCACGGGCGTGGGCGGCAACTGGGGCGTCTCGTTGGTGATCTGGCCCACCTGGATCACCGCACTTGCCTCCCATTGCTTGGGCAGCACCAGCGCCAGGCCCAGCGCAAGCGCGGCGCCCACGACCCCGGCCACGGCAAGCTTCTTCGCGTGGCGGTGAGCGAATTGTGCCCCCTGGGCCAGCATCGCAATCGCCGCATCGCCCGGACGATCGTCCTCAAATCCTGGATCACTTTTCATGGTGTTTTTTAACAATCAGCCAACGCGGCGACTGGAACCGGACGATGCGCCAGTAAAGCCACACATACAAGGAGATGAAAATCGCGACAAAAACCAGCAGGACGATCTTGCTGTTCCAGAACAGCGTCGCCGGCAGCACCGCCAGCAGGCTCAGCAGCCAGAGGTACGGCGACGTCATCGAATTCCGCCGCAGCCGGTGGCGCTCGTCCTTGCTGCCCACCGCCCAACGCATGACGCGCTGGTAGATCAGGGTATGGAGATGCACGCCATCCGGGTATCCGGCCGGCACCCCTTTCAGGATGCGCCGCCGGTAGATCGAGAACAAGGTCTCGAAAATCGGGTAGATCACCATCAGGACCGGGTACCACGCCGAGACGCTGCCATTGCGCAGCACCAGCAGAATGCTGCACTCGGCCAGCACAAACCCGATCATGTAGGCGCCGCCATCACCGAGAAAGATGTGCCCGGCCGGGAAGTTCCAGATAAAGAAGCCGAGGATGGCCCCGATCATTGCGAACGCGATCGTCAGGATCAAGGTGTCACCCACGCGGAACGCGACGTAGGCGAGCGAGACGAACATCATCATCGCCACCATCGAAGCCAGCCCGTTGAAGCCGTCGATGATATTGATGGAATTGGCCAGGCCTGCCACCGCAACCGTGGTGATCGCGATGGAGATCAAGGGGATCGCCAGCGCCAGATCGATCAGGTGGATGTCGATCCGTACGATCTTGGCGTTGAGAAGATAGACCGCCACCAGGGCGGCGGCCATGGTCGCCAGCAGCCGCTCCCGGGGGCTGACGCGCTTGGTCATGTCTTCGATGAAGCCGGCGATGAAGGCGGGCATGACGCAGACCACCAGCAGCAGGAACGGATAGCCCACGACCTGTGGATCGCGTATCCAGGCTGCCACGGCGGCAGCGGTCATCGCCAGCACGATACCGAGACCGCCGATCCGGGGTACGGGCCGTGCATGGAATTTCTGCACCCCATGCAGATCCCAGTCGGCCGTGATGTGGGCGTGCAGGCTCGAATACCGGATGACCATCAAGGTCACGGCAAACGACACGAGAAAAGCCACCGACAATGTAAGCATAGAATTGCGCGCAGTTTTATCGTCAAACAACCGAGCGCATATCGTTCACACGCGCCAGAGTTTCCCTGTTCAACAGCCTTCGCTCCGCATCGACGAACCATCCAAAGCGGTTGAAATACAAAATCGCGGAGCGGATATGCTCGCGCAGGAGTCGCCATGAACGGTAGGATCCCTTTCCGTGCTCATGCACAACTTCGGCCCCTGGCAAGAAGATCACCGCGCCCAGGCTCGAGGCACGACGGCAGATATCGACGTCCTCCAGGTACATGAAATACCTGGGATCAAATCCCTCCAATGCCGTAAAAGCCTCCGCCCGGAATGCCAAAAAAGCCCCCGACAGGTTATGGAGCTGCAATTCCCGATCATAGTCGAATGCCTGCAGCTCATAACGCGCGTCAGCCGCTGCATACAGCTGGCGGGGGGCAAACCGCCTGGCGAACAGGTTCCACGGTGTCGGCAGGAGCTTGCAGGACCGGTACAGCGCGCCGTCCGGCGACACGACACGCGGCCCGACCAGCGCGACATCCTTGCGCTGGCTCAGCACGTCGGCCAACGCCTGGACGCAACCCGCCTTGGCAGCGATATCGGGGTTCACCACCAGATGGACCTCGGAGCGCAGCGCCGCCAGCCGGCCCAGGACAAGGTTATGCCCTCGGCCGAAACCGACATTGCCCGGCGCATCGAGGATGTCGACGTTTTCTGCCACCAGGCCAGCATAACCGCCCTTTTTCTCGGAATTGTCGACCAGCAGCACGTGAACGCGCGCGTCCGCCTGCATCGACTCGATGCAATGCCGAATCTGATCGATCGGATTGTTATACAGAACAATCGATGCGGTAATATTAGTCATGAGTATCAACAGCCTGACGCATCATCATTCGCCCTCGGAACGACACCGAAGCACACAACGGTGGCCCACATGGAGAACGTCATAAACAAGAACCTCAATCGTGGCGTCGGGCAAAAAATCGAATACAGGAAACATGCGCATATCGGTGTCCGCCAATACGCCGCACCCGACTGAATCGCTCGATTTGTGTCCCGAACGATGCCGTTTCAGGTGTTGCTTTGGCCGCGACCATCTACGCCGGCATTGTCAGCCCGGAAATCCTCCCGTCACCTCGCCTCCGTGGCGCGCCAATCCAATCGTTCCGTTCAGCACACCAGCCACCGATGGAACCGCGGGGCAATTTCCCGGAGATCGCCAAGCCGGCTCATCACGCCGTGAATGATGCCGACCCCGATCGCCGTCAACTTCTTCCACTTCCGCTGCTCATAGAGCAGCACACCGATGATCTCGTGCGCCAGCCGCTTCTGGTTATGTATCAGAAACGCAGGCGAATGCCGCGCATGCCGCAGGCTGAGGCTGATGCCGTTCCTGCAGCGGTAGTACCGACGCAGTGCGCCGTGATGACTCGGTCGGATCCGCACCCCCAGAAACCGGTGCTCTTCACGCTCGCCGATCGCATGGTTCAGTACGGCACGCGGGTTGATGAACACGCCGACGCCCAGTTGGGCCGCCCGCAGGCAGTACTCCGTATCGACATCGTCGATGAAATAGTCTTCCCGGAACGGACCACACGTCTTCAACGCCGCCCTGGTGGCCACCGAACCGCTCGAAATCAGGAACGAGCACGGTATCAGCGCATTGGCCGATTCGGGGATGGGATCCGCGCGATACGTCCAGCGCGACACCAGATAGCGTGGCGAGAATGCGCGCAGGTTGATGTCATAGATATTGGGCCCGACCATGCAGACCTCTGGCGCGCTGTCCAGCGCCTCGTCCATGAGCTGGCGATAGTCGGGCGGAACCGCCGAATCCTGGTCGAAGAAGTAGACCCGATCGATCCCGCTCGCCAGTAGCGCCTCGACGCCGCGATTGAACGCCCCTGCGATTCCCCCGCGATTTGCATTCTCCAGAAACTGGACGTTCGGCAGACTGAAGCGGTGACGCAGGGTCGCGTCCGGCGCAGGCGAGTTGTCGACCACGATCACGGCATCGAACAGCCGCGCCGTGGCGGCAATCGCAGCGACCTGCTCGTCCGTCGGACGGAACGTGACGAAAATTGCACCTGATTTCAGCATTTCAAATCCATCTTCCTTTTGGCCCGCAACCCGCACGGCTAGGCCTGTGCATCGGCACGCGCGCGCAGCCTGTTCAGGCTATACCCGGAGAGCCCCAGCGCCACGCCATATCCCGATAAATAGGCAACAAGCACCCCGCCCAGCCCCAGATGCGGAAACAACACGGTAATGATCGCGTACTGCAGGGCCGCGGCAAGCGTCCACTTGATCAGCACCACCCGGAACACCCGCTCCCGGATCAAGATGCCCGTCAGCAGCGTATCGATGGCTGCCAGGGCAGCCAGCCAGATGCCGACGGCCAGGATCGGGGCGGCCCCCGTGAAGCCCGCGCCAAACAGTACGCTGACAATGAACGGTGCCATCAGCGAAGTCACCGCGCATGCGATCACGATCGCGCCCAGCAGACCCGCCGCGGTCGTGCGATCCAGCCGGCCGCCCGCGCGGTGATAGATCAGCCTCGGCATCAGCGTATTGGTGACAAGAATCACCATACCGACCGCGGTTTCGACCAACTGGGCCGCAGCCCCATAGACACCGAATCCCTGCGGGTCCATGCGATGGGGCAGCAGCAGCCGGTCGGCCTTCAGGAACAAGGCGTAGAGCAACAGCCCCCACCAGACCGGCAGCCCCGAGCGCACCAGCGATGACAGTTCCTTGGAGTTCCACCGGAACCGGAACGCCCCGTGGGACGCCAGGAACATCGACGTCACGAGGACGCCCGCGACCAGCGCCTCGATCGGCCAGGCCGCCGCCAGCAATGGCAGCGCCGGCCTGCCAAGCATCACAATGCACAGCACAAAGATGGCGAGCCGCAGGGCCAGGCCCACCAGGCGGCGCAGCGACACCGGCACATTGTTCAACTGCGCCTGATACCACGAACTCAGCCCGTTCACGGGCTCCGTGATGGCGATGGAGCACTGCAGGATCAGCGCGACGACCAGCGTCCCGCGCAACGCCGCCGGCGCGACGATCAGGGCGACGCCATAACCCAACAGAATCAGCGCGCCGAACGCGATGCGCGCGACCAGCGCCGACGACAACGTGACGGACAACCGTTCCCAATCGTGCGTCGCCTTGAGGCGCGGCAGCAGGACTTCGCCCGGCACGATCAGGCACAGCGCGGACGTCACCGCAAAGATCGACTGCGCGGCCTGCCAGACGCCATACGTCTGCGGCCCGAAGGTGCGCGCGATTACCAGGGTCGCGACCAGCGTCACCCCGATCTGGGCGATCCGCTCAAGCACGACGACGCTCGAGTTGGTGAGCGTCCTGACGACACCGGTACGTTGAATGGGCGTTCCTGTCATGTGCTCTGTGTCAACGGCAAGGCAACCCCCACCTGTACGACGGTTCCTGGATCCTGTCCGGTCTTCCCGGAAACACCTCCTGCAATGTTCAGCATGTCCGCCATCCGGCGCCATGTCTGCGGGCGGCGACTCGAGACCAGGACGGGCCTTCCTCAGTCGAACAAGTCCGCGCCGGCAAGCCGGGCGCCCGCGGCGTCTTTCGCCGCCAGGACCGGCGTGCCCTGGACCGGCCACTCGATGCCGAGGTCCGGGTCATTCCAGACAACGCTGCGCTCGTGTTCGGCGTACCAGTAGTCCGTGGTCTTGTACAGGAACTCGGCGTGGTCGGAGGTCACGACGAACCCATGCGCAAACCCTTCCGGCACCCACAGCTGGCGCTTGTTCTCCGCTGACAGCGTCACGCCGACCCACTTGCCGAAGGTGGGCGAGCTCTTGCGCAGGTCGACCGCGACATCGAAGACTTCACCGACCGTCACACGCACCAGCTTTCCTTGTGGATGCTGGATCTGGTAGTGCAAGCCGCGCAGCACGTTGCGGGCCGAACGCGAATGGTTGTCCTGAACGAAGGTCCGCTTGACGCCCGTGGCCTGCTCGAAGGCACGCGCGTTGAAGCTCTCGAAGAAGAAACCCCGGTCATCGCCAAACACCTTCGGCTCGAGGATCAGGACCTCCGGAATGGCGGTGGGAACGACGTTCAGATTCATTTGACGGTTTCCGAAATGATGTGCTGCAGATACTTGCCGTAGCCGTTCTTGCTCAGCGGCTTCGCCAGCGCGGCGACCTGCTCGGCGCTGATCCAGCGGTTGCGGTACGCGATCTCTTCGGGGCAGGCCACCATCAGCCCTTGCCGGTTCTGCAGCGTCGCGATGAACATCGCCGCTTCCAGCAGCGAATCGTGCGTGCCGGTGTCGAGCCAGGCATAGCCGCGGCCCATGATCTCGACGTCGAGCTGGCCCTGCGCCAGGTAATGCTTGTTGACGTCCGTGATCTCGAGCTCGCCGCGAGCCGATCGCTTGATGTCGGCGGCAATGTCGCACACCTGGTTGTCGTAGAAGTACAGCCCGGTGACGGCGTAATGCGAACGCGGCTTGGCCGGCTTTTCTTCCAGGGAGAGCGCGCGGAAGTTCTGGTCGAACTCGACCACGCCGTAGCGCTCCGGATCGTGGACGTGATAGGCGAACACGGTGGCACCCGACTGCTGTGTAGCCGAGCGCGTCAGCTGGGCCACGAGGTCGTGGCCGTGGAAGATGTTGTCGCCGAGGATCAGAGTCGACGGATCGTTGCCGACAAAGTCGCGCCCGATGATGAACGCCTGCGCCAGCCCATCCGGCGAGGGCTGCACCGCGTACTGCAGGTTGATGCCCCACTTGCTGCCGTCGCCGAGCATCTCAGTGAAGCGCGGCGTGTCCTCCGGCGTGGAGATGATCAGGATGTCGCGAATCCCCGCCAGCATCAGCGTGGACAGCGGGTAGTAGATCATCGGCTTGTCGTACACCGGCAGCAGCTGTTTCGAAACCGAGCGGGTGATCGGATAGAGTCGCGTGCCGGAACCTCCGGCCAGGATAATGCCTTTACGCATGGCGATTCGTTCAGGAAAAGATCTGATCCAGCAGGAGATGGACGCCCTGCTGCCAGTCCGGCAGATGGATGCCGAACGTTTCGGTGAGCTTGCCGGTGTTCATGCGGGAGTTGGCGGGCCGTGGCGCGGGCAGCGGATACGCCGTCGCCGGAATGGCCTCGATGCGCTCGGGGTCGACCTTCAGTTCTAGTCCGCGCGCCTTGGCGTAGCGCAACACGGCCGTGGCGTAGCCGTGCCAGGTCGTTTCGCCCGCCGCGGCCAAATGGTACAGGCCGCCTGGAAACGCTGCGCGATCGCCCGACAGCCAGAAGCGCGCAACGATCTGCGCGGTCACGTCGGCGATCAGCGCGGCTGTGGTGGGTGCGCCGAACTGGTCGGCGATCACGCGCAGGTTGTCCCGCTCACGGCCCAGCTTCAACATCGTCTTGGCGAAATTGCCGCCATGCGCGCCGGCCACCCAGCAGGTCCGCAACACCAGCGCTGCCGCGCCCGACGCGGTGATCGCCTGTTCGCCCGCGAGCTTGCTCTTGCCGTAGACGGACTGCGGGTTGACCGCATCGCTCTCGACGTAGGCGCCGGCCTTGCTGCCGTCGAAGACGTAGTCGGTGCTGTAGTGCACCAGCAGGCTGCCCAGCGCGCGGGCTTCCTCGGCCAGAACGCCGGCCGCTGTACCGTTGACGGCGAATGCCGCGTCGGCATCGGTCTCGGCCTTGTCGACGGCAGTGTAGGCGGCCGGGTTGACGATCACGTCGGGTCGATGCTCGCGCACCAGCCGGCGCAGCGCATCGGGCTGGGTCAGGTCGCAGGGGGCCCGGTCCAGCGCGATCACCTCGCCCAACGGCGCGAGGCTGCGGCGCAGCTCAAAGCCCACCTGGCCGTTGCTTCCCGTGACAAGCAGCCTCGGAACAGGGTGCGGCTTATGCTGCATACTGCTTCGCGACCCAGTTCCGGTATTCGCCCGAGACCACGTCCTGCACCCACACCTGATTGTCCAGATACCACTGGACGGTCTTGCGCAGGCCGGTCTCGAACGTCTCGGCGGGTTTCCAGCCGAGTTCGCGCTCGAGCTTGCGGGCGTCGATGGCGTAGCGGCGGTCGTGGCCCGGCCGATCTTTCACGAACGCGATCTGATCGCGATAGGAACCCGTCGCCTTCGGCTTCAGTTCGTCGAGCAGGTCGCACAGCGTGTGCACGACGTCCAGGTTGGTCTTCTCGTTCCAGCCGCCGACGTTGTAGGTCTCGCCCAGACGGCCGCGCGCAAGCACCTCGCGGATAGCGGCGCAGTGGTCGCCCACGTAGAGCCAGTCGCGCACGTTCTGGCCATCGCCATACACCGGCAGCGGCTTGCCGCTGAGTGCATTGGTGATCATCAGCGGAATCAGCTTTTCCGGGAAATGGTAGGGGCCGTAGTTGTTGGAGCAGTTGGTCGTCAGGACCGGCAGCCCATAAGTGTGGTGGTAGGCACGCACCAGGTGGTCCGACGCAGCCTTGGATGCCGAGTACGGGCTGTTGGGCGCGTACGGCGTGGTTTCCGAGAATTGCGGATCGGTGGAGCTGAGCGAGCCGAAGACCTCGTCGGTCGAAACGTGCAGGAAGCGGAACGCGGCCTTGGCGTCGGCGTCGAGTCCACCCCAGTAGGCACGCACGGCTTCCAGCAGCGTGAAAGTGCCGACGATGTTGGTCTGGATGAACTCGGCCGGGCCGTGGATGGAGCGATCCACATGGCTCTCCGCGGCGAAGTGGACCACCGCGCGTGGCTTGTACTGAGCGAACAGACTGTCGAGCGCCGAGCGATCGCAGATGTCAGTCTGGGAGAACACGTGGCGCGGGTCGCGCTCGACGGCGGCCAGCGTCTTGCGATTGCCTGCGTAGGTCAGCTTGTCGACGTTGACAATGCTGTCCGTGCCGGGATTGGCCAGCCAGTTCAGGACAAAATTGCCGCCGATGAAGCCGGCGCCACCGGTTACGAGGATATGGGACAAACGCTCTACTCCTTGTCGCGCGCCGTTGGCACGCGCCTGGTCCGCTCGATGCGCCCTGAGGGCGGCGGAATCGTTAAGTATGGTGAGAAGTGGCGTATTCTATCCGACCCCAGGGTGGGCCCTGCCAATACAGTCGATCTTTTTGTAGCGCGTTGTAACAGTTGAGACGAAGCCGTCTCAGACAGTCACAACGAGTGACCCATAAAACCTATGACAGTCGCGTCGATCCCTCCTCACGCCATCGGCGATCTCCAAGGCTGCTGCTCTCCCCTCCAGACCCTGCTGGCCGCCCTGCCGGCCAACGCCCCGCTGCGCTTCGTCGGTGACCTGGTCAACCGCGGGCCGGATTCGCTCGGCACGCTGCGACGGGTCATCATGCTGTGCGAGGGCGGGCGGGCCCGTGCTGTGTTGGGTAACCACGACATCCACCTGCTGGCGGTCGCCGCCGGCGTGCGCAAACCGGGCAAGCGGGACACCTTCGGCGATGTCCTCGCCGCCCCCGACTGCGATGCGCTGATCCACTGGCTGCGGCACCAGCCGCTGGCCATCTTCGAGAACGGCTTCCTGATGATCCATGCCGGCGTGCTGCCTCAGTGGACGACGAGCGATGTACTGGAACTGGCCGGCGCGGTCGAACGCGAGCTGCGCAGCCCGCACTGGAAGACGTTCCTGACCGATGCCTTCGGCAACCATCCCTCCAAGTGGAGCAGCGATCTCACCGGCATGGATCGCCTGCGGCTGACGATCAACGCCCTGACCCGCCTGCGCTTCTGCACGCCGGACGGCGCCATGGAGTTCGAGACCACCGATGCCGATGGCGCGCCGGACGGCCACGTACCGTGGTTCGACGCCCCCGGCCGCCGCACGCGCGGCACGCCGATCGCCTTCGGCCACTGGTCGACACGCGGACTGGTGATGCGGGATGACCTGCTGGGCCTGGACACCGGCTGTGTGTGGGGCGGCAAGCTGACCGCCGCGCGCATGACGCTGGCCCCGGCCGGCCGCGAGGTGATCCAGGTCGCCTGCGAGCAAGCGCAGGACCCGCTCGCCCACAAGAAGTAAAGCGGAATCCGGCCGGCTACCCGGCCCGCTCCATCAGCATGGCGACGGCCTTGCGGCTGTGCTCGGCCAACGAACGGCGATCCATTTCCGGGGCCACGGCGGGCCCGACGAACACTTCGGCCACCAGCGGCGGCCCGTTCAGGATCGCATTGAGCGAATCCAGCAGCGACATGTCGCCGATATAGGCGGGAATCGTCGTCAGCTCGCCGGTGGCCGCGATGCGGTAGCGCAGCGCCACCGGGCGGATCGGCGCGGCGGCCGTCACCGGCGCCTGGAACAGGTTGGCGTGGAAAGGCAGCAACTGCATCCCGTTGGAAGTCGTGCCTTCGGGAAACACGCAGACGCTCTCGCCGCCACGCAGTGCATCAGCGATGGCGTGCATGATGCGGTGCGCATCGCGCTTGCGGGCGCGCTCGACAAACAGCACACCAGTCTGCGCACACAGCCAGCCGATCAGCGGCCAGCTGCGGATTTCCGATTTGGCGACGAAGCGCGGCGGATGCCAGCTGTTGATGGCGTAGATATCGAGCCACGACACGTGGTTGGACACCATCATGGCACCCGCCAGATCAGCCTGCCCCGCCGGCTCGCCATCCACGACCACCGTCACGCGAAACAGGGCCAGCAGCCTGCGCGACCAGCGCTGGATCAACGCGCGCTTGCGCACCGGACCAACCCACCAGAACAGCAGGGCGCACGTCGCAATCCCCTCGATCAGGTGCATGACCAGGCGCAGTTTGCGCAGCACATGCCTGCGCTGCGGCGGCACGGCCACCTCAGCGGGCGCCGCTTCGGCGCGCTGATCAATGCCCGTCATAGGCCAGGTGACCGGCAACCAGCGTGGCCCGCACACGGCCAGCCAGCTCAAAGCCGAGATACGGCGAGTTCTTGCCCTGGCTGCGCAAGCTGCGCGGCTCGACCTTCCAGGTGGCATCCGGATCGAACATGCACACGTCGGCCCTCGCCCCCTCTTCCAGCGAGCCGGCCTGCAGGCCCAGCACGCGAGCCGGTTCGCTGGTGATGCGCGCCAGCGCACGCGGCAAATCGACCTTGTGCTCCGCCGCCCAGCGCAGCGTCAGCGGCAGCAGGGTTTCGAGGCCGGTCGCACCGGGCGAGGCCTCGGCGAAGGGCAGCAGCTTTTCGTCGTCGTCCACCGGCGTGTGGTCGGAGCAGATTGCGTCGATGGTGCCGTCGGCCAGCGCGCGCACGATGCCGTCGCGGTCGCGGCCGGCCCGCAGTGGCGGCACGAAGCGCATCTGCGAGTTGAAGTAGCCGATGTCGACATCGGTGAGCGAAATATGGTGGACGTTGACGTCGCAGGTGACCGGCAGGCCCTCGGCCTTGGCGCGGCGCACCACCTCCAGCCCGGCGGCCGACGACAGGCGGCACAGGTGCACGCGCGCGCCGGTGCTGCGCATCAGTTCGAAGATGGTGTGCAGGCGCACGGTCTCGGCCATCACCGGCACGCCGGCCAAGCCCAGGCGCGAGGCCAGCGGGCCGCTCGCCGCCACGCCGCCCTTGCCCAGGAACGGATCCTCCGGCCGCAGCCAGACGGTGAAGCCGAAGGTCTGCGCATATTGCAGCGCACGCATCAGCACCAGCGTGTCGGTCATCGATGCATCGGCCTGTGAGAAGCCGACGCAGCCGGCTTCCGTCAGCTCGGCCATCTCGGTCAGCACCAGGCCCTTGAGGCCGACCGTCAGCGCGCCCAGCGGGTAGACGTGCGCCTGGTTCAGGTTGCGGGCACGGAACTTGAGCATCTCGACCAGGCCGGGTTCATCCAGCACCGGCTCGGTATCCGGCGGGCACACCAGCGAGGTCACGCCGCCGGCCATGGCAGCGGCCATCTCCGATTCGAGTGTCGCCTTGTATTCGTAGCCCGGCTCGCGCAGGCGGGCGGACAGGTCGATGAGCCCCGGGCAGACGACCAGGCCGGTGGCGTCGATGGTCTTGTTGGCGTGGAAATCCGTTGGCGCGCGGCCGACGCCGACCACCTTGCCCGCGGCGATGTACAGATCCTGCTGCGCGTCGATGCCGTTGGCCGGATCGATCAGGCGGCCGCCCTTGATATGCAGTTTCATCGGTCTTCTTAGTCGTTGTTGCCAGCCACGATGCCCATCACCGCCATCCGTACGGCAATACCGAACGTCACCTGGTTCAGGATCACCGATTGCACGCCGTCGGCCACGGCGGAGTCGATCTCCACGCCGCGGTTCATCGGACCCGGGTGCATCACGATGGCATCCGGCTTGGCCAGCGCCAGCCGCTCCTGCGTGAGGCCGTACGCCTTGAAATACTCCTGCGCGGACGGCAGCAGCGCGCCGCTCATCCGCTCGTTCTGCAAGCGCAGCATGATGACCGCGTCGACGCCCTTGAGGCCCTCCTCCATGTTGTGGAAGACGCGCACACCCATGTGCTCCAGGCCGGAGGGCAGCAGCGTGCGCGGGCCGATGGCACGCACCTCGGCGCAGCCCAGCGTGGTCAGCGCATGGATATCGGAGCGCGCCACCCGCGAGTGCAGGATGTCGCCGACGATCGCCACCGTCAGGTTGGAGAAATCCTTCTTGTAGTGACGGATGGTGAACATGTCGAGCAGCCCCTGCGTGGGATGCGCATGGCGGCCGTCGCCCGCGTTGATCACGTGCACGTGCGGCGCAACATGCTCGGCGATCAGGTACGGCGCACCCGAGCTGGCGTGGCGCACGACGAACATGTCGGCCTGCATCGCCGACAGGTTGTTGATGGTGTCGAGCAGCGACTCGCCCTTGCTGGTGGACGAGGCGTTGATGTTCAGGTTGATCACATCCGACGACAGCCGCTTGGCCGCGATCTCGAACGTGGTGCGCGTGCGCGTGGAGTTCTCGAAGAACAGGTTGAACACGCTCTTGCCGCGCAGCAGCGGCACCTTTTTCACCTCGCGGTCGGCATCCGACACCGAGACGAACTGCTTGGCCGTATCGAGGATGTGCGTGAGGATGTCACGCGACAGCCCCTCGATCGACAGCAGGTGCTTGAGCTCGCCGTTCTTTGTGAGCTGCGGGTTGGCGAAAGTCTTGGTCATGACAGGGGACAAACGCGGACGGAAGGCAAAGGCAAACGAAAGCAGTCAGAGCAGAAGCGGTGCGCGACGCCCGGCATCAGGCGGCCTTGGGTTCGCGCGTGAAGGTGAAGCGTGCCGATGCGCCCTCGCCGTCCTGGCGTAGCACCAGCGACTCGTCGGCCGCCAGTGTGATGCGCTCGCCGATATAGTCGGGCGCGATGGGCAACTGGCGCTCGCCGCGGTCGACCAGCACGGCCAGCTCCACCGCGGCCGGACGGCCATAGTCGAACAATTCGTTGATGGCGGCGCGGATGGTGCGGCCGGTGGCGAGCACGTCGTCCACCAGCAGGATGCGACGCTCCTCCACCTCGAACGGCAGCGTGGTCGGCTGGGCCTGGGCGTGCAGGCCCTTCTTGGCGTAGTCGTCGCGATGCAGGGCGACATTGACAACGCCATACTCTTGCAGGCCCAGATCATGCGCCAGGCGCGCCGCGATCCAGGCGCCCCCGCTGACAATTCCGGCCACCGACCAGCCGCTGCCATGCGTGCCGGCCGTCCGCGTACGAAGCTGCGCGACGAGGCTCTGGTAGAGCGCCTCGGCATCGATCTGTTGCGATGTCATGCGTGTGATTCGTCGAAGAATTGTTGGAGGATGATGCGCGCGGCCTCGGCATCGAGCACATCGTCGGTGGCGCCGGCATCCTGTGCGGCAATCGACGAGTAACGTTCGTCCACCCAGGTGACCGGCAGGCCATAGCGGCCATGCAACTGGTTGCCAAAGCGCTTGGCCAGCTTGATCATCGGCTGGTCCTCGCCTTCCGGGTGGACCGGCATGCCGACCACGAAGCCGACCGGCTGCCATTCGCTGACCAGCCGTGTGATCTGCGTGAAGCGGTACTCGACCGAACGGTTGGAGATGACTTCCAGCGCCCGCGCCGAACGTGTTATGGAGTTGCCCAGCGCCACGCCGATGCGCTTTTCGCCGTAATCGAATGCCAGCAGGGTGCCGTGGAGGGGCACGGAGGCAGTGGCCGGTCGCGCCGGCTCAGGCATGCCCGGCCTCACCGGAGAGCATGGCGGGATTGATGCCGAGCAACCTCAACGCAGCGGCAAAGCGCCCCTCGGCCGGCACATTGAAGATGATCTCGGGGTCAGCCTGGACGGTCAGCCAGCCGTTGCGGCTGATTTCCTCTTCCAGTTGGCCGGCGCTCCAGCCGGCATACCCGAGGGTCAGGATGAAGCGCTGCGGCCCGCCACCATGGGCGACGGCTTCCAGCACGTCCTTGGAGGTGGTCATTTCCAGCCCGCCCGGCACCGCCAGCGACGACGAATACGAGCCCACGGCGTCATGCAGCACGAAGCCACGCTCGGTCTGCACCGGACCGCCGTAGTAGACGGGTTGTTCCGCGAGGGGATGGATTTCCAGCTTGAGGTCGATCTTGTCGAACAGTGTCGCCAGATCGATGTCGATGGGCCGGTTGATGACGAGGCCGAGCGCACCCCGCTCGTTGTGCTCGCACAGGTACACGACCGTACCCGAAAACGTGGGATCCGCCATGCCGGGCATAGCGATCAGGAATTGATTCGTGAGATTGATGGAGGTGTCCGGCGAGGCCATGAGGTCAGTTTACCAAAAGCCCCCGCCGAGTGGCCTTTTCATTTGGAGGAGTCGGCACCGCAGATGTGATTTTTTGTGGAGGCTCACGCACCCATGGCCGCCCCCACGGCATGGACCGGCGTGGTATTCAGCGCCGTCAGGTCGTCGCGCTCCAGCCAGCGCCATTGGCCTGGCGCCAGGCCGGCATCCAGCGTCAGGGCGCCGATGGCGCTGCGGTGCAGCGCGGCGACATGGTTACCGGCGGCTGCCACCATCCGCTTCACCTGATGGTATTTCCCCTGCGTAAGCGCCATGCGCAGATGGAGGGCATCCACCCGCTCGGCCCAGGCGGCGGCCACGGACACATCTTCGTCATCCAGCAGCACGCCCTGACAGAGCTGGGCGACCTGCGCGTCGGTCACGGGCTCGGCGGTGGTGATCTCGTACACCTTCGGTACCTGGTGGCGAGGGCGGGTCAGTGTGTGAACGAACTGGCCATCGTCGGTCAGCAGCAGCAGGCCCGTGGTGTCCTGGTCAAGACGGCCGACGCACTGCACACCGCGTTCGCGCAACGGCGCCGGCAGCAGCGTGTAGACGCTGGGATGGTGACGCGGCTTCTGCGAACACTCGAAGCCCGCGGGCTTGTGGAGCATCAGGTAGGCGCGCGCGTGGTAGGCCCAGCGCTCGCCGTCGACGTCCAGCACGAGGCCCACCGTGTCGACCTGGATGTCGGGGTCCTCGGCCTCGACGCCATTGACGTGGACCAGGCCGGCGAATACGAGGTCCTTGCAATACCGCCGGGTGCCGAACCCCTGGGATTGCAGGATGCGGTACAGCGGCAGACGGGCGGAAGAAGCGGTCATGGCAACAACGAATGGAGATCAGGATGCGGTGCGGATTTTGCCGTACGCTTGGCCCGACCACCAAGCGTTCGATCATGCCACACCCATCGCCCGCCGAGGACATGTCGTTCCACCCCAAGTTCGACCGCATCCGCTGGGTGGACGGAGAAACCGGCGATGCGCGCCTTGCAGCCTGGCGGGCCGCGACGCTGAAGCGCTAAGCGCCCGCCAGGATCGGTCGGACGCCCCACGCGCAGACCGCCGCCCGGCACCACGAGAATGGAACGTCCACGAAAAAAACAACGGGCCGGTATCAAACCGGCCCGTTGTCACTTCTGCGCTTCGCCCGTTCAGCTTGCGTTGGCGGCGGGTGCCCGCGAACCGATCAGATTGCGCAGGTGGCGCAGCAGCTCGTCTTCGTTGTAGGGCTTGCCCAGGTAGACGTTGACGCCGATCTCCGCGGCATAGCGGCGGTGCTTGTCCGCCGAGCGCGAGGTGATCATGATGATCGGCATGGCACCGATGCGCTCGTCGGCACGCACGTTGCGAGTCAGGTCGAAGCCGTCCATGTGCGGCATTTCGATGTCGACCAGCATGGCGTCCGGCGTGACTTCCTGCAGTTGCCGCAGTGCATCCACACCGTCGCGCGCGAGCACGGCCTGGTAGCCGGAGCGAGTCAGCAGGCGCTGCGTGACCTTGCGCACGGTGAGCGAGTCGTCGACGACCATCACGATCGGCTGCGTGGCCAGGCCGGGCACGGCGTCAATGCTGCCGTTGCGCAACAGCTCGCCCACGGCGCCCTTGGTTCCCTGCTCGGCCTGCACAGTTGGCCCAGCGCGGCGGCTTCGCGCTCGAAGCGCTGCGTGAGCACCACCGGGTTGTAGATCAGCACGATCTCGCCGTCGCCCAGCGTGGTCGCCCCGGCGATGCCCTCCAGACGCGCGAGGTGCGGACCGATGTGCTTGACCACCACTTCCGCGGTTGCCGATCACTTCATCCACGTGCACGGCCGCGCGCTCGGCGCCACTGCGCACCACCACCGCCGACGAATACTTGCGGCCGCCCATCACAGGCCGGGCCTCTTCCAGCAGTGCGCCGAAGTAGTGGAACGGCACCGGACCGCCCGGCAATTCCAGCGCGGCGGCGTTGTAGGCCTCGGCCAGCGACGGCGGACGCAGCTGCTGCACGTGGTCGATCATGCCCGAGGGGATCGCGTACACGCGCTCACCCACGCGCACCAGCAGCACCTGCGTGATGGCGGTGGTCAGCGGCAGGTGGATGGTGAAGCGCGTGCCGGCACCCGGCGTGGTCTGCAGCGAGATGCGGCCACCCAGCGCCACCGTCTCGGCACGCACCACGTCCATGCCGACACCGCGACCGGCCAGCTCCGACACCTGCTGGGCGGTGGAAAAGCCGGGCGTGAAGATCATCTCGGTCAGGCGCGCCTCGCTGGCTTCCTCGTCGGGCGCCAGCAGCTGGCGCTCCAGCGCGCGGGCGCGGATGCGTTCGAGGTTCAGACCGGCGCCGTCATCGACGAAGTGCAGTACGACCTCGTTGCCTTCCTGCTGCACTTCTAGCGTAAGCTCGCCAGCGGGGGACTTTCCCTTGGTGCGGCGCTCCTCTGCAAGCTCGATGCCGTGCGCGACGGCGTTACGGATCATGTGCTCGAGCGGGCCGCCCATGCGGTCCAGCACGCTGCGATCCAGTTCCACCGTACCGCCCTTGATGAACAGGCGCACTTCCTTGCCGGTTTCCGCGGCGGCCTGGCGCGCCACGCGATACAGGCGGTCGGCGACGGTATCGAACTGCACCATGCGGGCGCGCATCAGGCTGCGCTGCAGGCCGCGCGTCAGGCGTGCCTGCGTTTCCAGGTCCAGCGAAGCCTGGTCGAAACCACGGAACAAGTTCTGCTGCACCGTCGCCACGTCGTTGACGGACTCGGCCATCATCCGCGTCAGTTCCTGCAGGCGGGTGAAGCGGTCGAACTCCAGCGGGTCGAAGGTTGCGGCGTGCGCGGCGGCATCCGCGATGCGCGATTCCATCTGCGATTCCGCCTGGATTTCGATCTCGCGCACCTGGGCGCGCAGACGCGCCACGTTGTCGTTCAGTTCGGACAGATAGCTCTTGAGCGCCTGGACCTCGGACTCGAGGAGCGCTGGCGCTCGGCGGCTTCCAGCGCTTCGGCCTCGGAGCTGCGGGCATCCGTCAGGCCGACGTTCGTCGCGCCGGCAACGGCGGGCAACATCGCGCCCGCGGATGCGGGGTCGCCGCCCGCAGCGGACGGCGCGTCCGCCGCATCGCGCACGCCGGCATCCAGCGGCAGCAGCTTGCCGGCGCCCAGCGCATCGACGTGGGCCTGGATGCGGTCGAGCCAGACGTACAGCTTGCGGAACAGCGCATCGTCCACGCGATTGTGGCGCAAGCCATTGTCGACGGCGCTTTCCATTTCGTGCGCGGCCTGGCCCAGCGTCATCGCGCCGGCCATCCGCGCACTGCCCTTGACGGTGTGCAGGTTACGCAGCAGCAGGCCGGAGACGGTGCGGTCCTGCGGTGCGGCTTCCCATTCGCGCAGTTGCTGGCCCAGTTCAGGCAGCGCAACGTGCGCCTCTTCCAGAAAGATTTCCAGCAGGGCCGGGTCCAGCGCATCGGACGGGGCCTGGCGCACCAGTTCGGCGACGGCCGGTCCGGCCACCGGAGCCTCGTAGACCGGCGCGATCGGCACGATGGCCTCCAGCGCCTCGATCTCCGGCGCGACGTCTTCGCTGGCGGTCGGGAGCTCGACCGTCTCGACGCCGGCGAACTCCTGCGATGCCGATTCGAGCTGCAGGCGCGGACGCACCAGCACGCGCTCGCACAGCTCGGCCAGGCTGCGGCACAGTGCGTCATCCGCATCGGGCCAGACGCTGGCGGCAAACTGGTGCAGCATGCCGCGCATGCGCTCGACCGCCTGGTCGAGCAGGCGGAAGTCGCCCGGATGCATCGCCACCGGATGGCTGTCCAGATTCAGCAGCACCTGCTCCAGCCCA
Organism: Ralstonia syzygii subsp. syzygii; assembly: GCA_919592095.1. Lineage (GTDB taxonomy): Bacteria > Pseudomonadota > Gammaproteobacteria > Burkholderiales > Burkholderiaceae > Ralstonia > Ralstonia syzygii. The sequence goes on from CAKKOY010000014.1 coordinate 30,938, forward strand.
TCGGCGATCAGGCGCACCGGCTCAAGCCCCACCACGGCGGAACTGCCCTGCAGCGTATGCGCGCCGCGCAGCGCCAGCTCGCCCGGCTGGGCACGGCCTTCGTGACGCCATTCGGAGAAGTCCACGCCCAGGCGGCGGATCAGAGCGTCGGCCTCCTGGAGGTAAACGTTGTACAGCGCCACACTGATGTGCACGGGCCCGATGGCCTTGATGCCGTCGTCGTGCGATGCCTCTTCCAGCGCGCCGGTCTGCTCGAACGGGAACGGGATCACCTTGGCGTCGGCTTCGGCCGGCGCGGGCTCGGCGGCGGGTGCTTCCGCTACCGGTTCGATGACGGGCCCAGCAAGCGGCTCGCTAATAGGCTCGGGCTCGGCCACGGCTTCAGCGATCGGCCCCTCGGCTGCCGGCGTTTCGACCTCGGGCAAAGCGGGAACGTCGTCCCACGACAGCGAGGCCGCATCGTTGGCTTGGGCCGCGGGCTCGACAGGTGCGAGCGGCGCTTCCGGCGCGACGGGGACCTCGGCCAGCGTGGCCACCGGCTCCAGGACATGCAGCCGCGGTTCCGGCGCCGGAGCGACGGGTTCGAGCGAAACAGCGGGCTCGGCCGGTGCCTCGGACACTTGCGGTGCGGGCGTATCGGCCACCGCCTCCAGCCACACGAACGGCCCGCCGTGACGCACGCGGTCGGCGGCCGCTACCAGCGGCTCGATCGCATGATCGGCGTGCGGCGCTTGCGCAATGGCGGCCGTCCACGCCGACAGGTCCGCCTCGGCACGCTTGAGCAGCGCTGCCAGGTCGGGTGTGGGCACGCGGCTCTCGGCCAGCCACACGTTCACGACCTGCTCGATGGCCCAGGCGGCCTCGCCATAGCGCGTCAGGCCCACCATGCGGCCCGAGCCCTTGAGCGTGTGGAAGGCACGGCGCAGTTGCGTCAGCAGGTCCAGATCGGTACCGGTGGCGGCACCGCCCGAGCCCGCCTGCGCGCCGGCGTGCAGCGCCTGCAGGTCGGTCCGCACGCCGGCGAGCACTTCGGCGGCTTCGGACAGGAAGATCTCCAGCAGCTCCGCGTCGATGGACTGCGCGTCGCTCGCGACCGGCGGGTGGGCGGCCACCACGGCAGCCCCGGCCGCCGGCGCCACCAGTGCGGCCTGCATGCGCTCCAGCGCGGCCTGACTGCCGGCCTGCCAGGCGTCGAACTGTGCCAGGGCCTCTTCCAGGCGGCGGCGGCGCGCCGGATCGTCGTCGATGGCGGCGGCATCGCGCGCTTCCTGCAGAGCGGCACGCAGCTCGACGGCAAGCGGATCGGCCAGGTCGACCGGGTGCTTGGCGAGCAGGCGGTCCAGCAAGGACTGCAAGTGCGAAACGTCGGCGTCCGCCTGTGCGGCGTCGGCACTGGCATCGAGATCGACCTGGGGTTCACGGCGGACCAGCATGCCGGTTTCGGCATCGAACGCGAAGGCGCGCCAGGCGGATTCGCGCTCCACGGACGTCAGCACGCCCTCGATCACGATCTGGTCGATCTGCGCACCGGTCAGCTCGGTACCGGCCGACAGTGCGTCGAGGAAGCCCTGCAGACCGCTGACGTTGCTGGCCAACGCGGCCAGGTAGTGCTCGCGGTCGGCGGCGGCATGCTGCCCGGGGGCCTCCAGCGCGGCGATGGTCGATTGCGCGGCTTCGGTGGCGCGTACCGCTTCGCTGGCGCCCAGCGAAGCGAACGTGCCCTGCATCTCGGCGAACAGACGGCTGGCTTCTTTCAGGCCGCCGCTTGCATCGCCTTCGCGCTCGAACGCATCCAGGTGCGTCTCGGCAGAGGCCAGTTGCGTCTGCAATGCACGTACCTGCTCGCCGCGCGCGCGGTGCTGCGTGATTTCATCGGTCAGCCGCGACAGCCAGATCGGCGCGGGCGCCCCTTCGCCGGCACGCTGCGCGCGCGCATGTTCGGCCAGCTCGTTGCAGCGGGCGGCAAACCAGGCGCTGCGCAGATCGCCCGATTCGCCATGCAGCGCCCAGGGACGCACCAGCATGCGCGAGAGGAACAGCAGCGTCGGCGCCACGTCATCGTAGGGCACGTCAGCCGGTTCGCCCAGCCGGTTGATCAGAGCGGACAGCGCCGGCTGGCCAAGCGCATCGGCGTGCAGCGCCAGCGTTTGCAGCGCGGCATCGAACTCGTCGGCGGCGGGAGCGGGTTGCTGGCTCAGCGTTTCGAGCGTACGGCCGACCCGTTGCAGCATGTCGGTCGTCTCGGCCGGCAGCAGCGCGTAATAGTGACGGGTGTGCAGCGCGCCGGCCGGCGCGTGCGTGACGGGAATCGAGAAGGCCTGCACGCAGGCGATGATGTCCGAGCCCAGCGTGTCGTCCCCGACCGGCATGGCGGGCGCGTTGCCGTAGGCCATGCCGGCCAGCAGGTACAGCGCGTCGGTCAGCAGCCCTTGCGGCAGGTGGACATTGTTGTGCGAATACTGGCGCAGCAGCAGGTTGACGCGTGCGGCCAGGCGCTTGCCGGTGATGTCGACCGGCACCAGGCCGGCGCGCAGCGCGCCGAAGGTCAGCGCGAGCACCAGCCACAGGTCGCGCTGCAGGTCGTCGCCGGTGCGGCGCAGCTCGCGCTCGAGCGCGCGGATGCCGTGCAGCAGCTTCTCCATCGGCGCATAGGCGGCCGCGGCAACGACAGGATCGTGTTCGGCGCCGGCCGTGTTCGGCAGGCGCAGCGCGGCCAGCAGCGCCAGTTCGAATTTGCGGCGCAGGCGCGATAGGCCCACCAGATCACGCGAAGGCAGCAGCAGCGCCGGCAGGTGGCGCAGCTCGTCGGCCCACAGGTCGGCGGGATGGATGCGTTCTTCGCCCAGGCGGGCGAGCACGACCTGATAGGGTTGAAACAGGCGCAGCGGCTCTTCGGCCATGCCGGCCATCAGGTCGGCGACATACTCCTGCAGCGCCTGCACGGCGCGCGAGAAGATGTCCAGGGTCTGCGCATCTGCGGCGAGCGTACCGGCATCGACGGCTTCCAGCAGGCGCTTGGCGGCCTGGCTGTACACGTCGACACCGCGCAGGCCGACGATCAGCAGCGCGCCGGCGGCCTGGTGCAGGTATTGACCGGCCAAGCGCAGCGAAGTGGTGTCACGTGCCCCGATCACTTCGGGGCTGGCCACCACATCGGCAACGTATTCGCTGAATTCGCGTACCGCGTCGTCCAGCGCGGCGCGCATGTTGGGCGCAACCCAGGCCAGCGCGGACAGATCGCGCGCCGGCGCGGAAGAAACAGGACGCGCCGCAGAGACGGCCCCGGCCGCCTCAAGGGAGGCGGATTCGGGCTGGGCGGAAGATGGATGATGCATGAGGGCTTCCAAAAAGCATGTGGCGGTTGCGTGCGACGCTGCGCGCCGCGCCCGCCCGAAATCCGGGGGCGATGCCCGTCAGGCGATGCGGAAACGGGCCACCGAGTCGCGCAGCTCTTCAGCGAGCTGCGTGAGCTGGCGCACCGACTGCGCGGTCTGGCGGGACCCCGTCGACGTCTGTTCCGTGACCTGCAGGATCTGCTCGATGTTCTGCGCCACGTCGGAAGCCAGCGTCGCTTCGTGCGAAGTCGTCTGCGAGATGCTTTCAATCAGTTCGGCGAGCTGGCGCGACACGCGGCCGATCTCCACCAGTGCGGCACCGGCGTTGTCCGACAGCTTGGCCCCTTCCACCACACCCGCCGTGCTGCGTTCCATTGCGTGCACCGCATCCTGGGTATCGGTCTGAATCGTGCGGATCAGCGCACCGATCTGCTTGGCTGCCTCGGCGGAACGTTCTGCCAGACGCTGCACTTCCTCGGCCACCACGGAGAAGCCGCGGCCGGCTTCACCTGCGGAGGCGGCCTGGATGGCTGCGTTCAGTGCCAGCACGTTGGTCTGCTCGGTAATGTCCGAGATCAGCTCCACGATTTCACCGATCTCCTGCGACGACTCGCCCAGGCGCTTGATCCGCTTGGAGGTTTCCTGGATCTGGTCACGGATGTCGTTCATGCCCGTGATCGCGTTCTGCACGGCCTGCTGGCCCTGCTCGGCAGCGGCCAGCGAGGCGCGCGCCACGTTCGCGGATTCGGCAACGCCGCGCGAGACCTGCGTAATGCGGTCGGCCATCTCCACCACCGACTGGCCAGTCTGGCGGATCTGGCGGGACTGTTCTTCGGAAGCGAGCACCAGCTTGTCGGAGGTGGTCTGCACCGCCGACGAAGCCTGCGTCACCTGCTCGGCGGTCTGCTGCACCCGGCCGACCAGCTCGCGCAGTTCTTCCACGGTGTAGTTCACCGAGTCGGCGATCGCGCCGGTAATGTCTTCCGACACGGTAGCCTGCTTGGTCAAGTCACCGTCTGCGATGTCCTGCAGTTCGTTCATCAGACGCAGAATAGCGGCCTGGGTGGCATCGTTGTTGCGCTTTTCCACCATCCGGCGCTCTTCGGCTTCACGCTGGCGCGCTTCGGCTTCCATTGCACGCACACGCGAGTCGCGCAGGTACAGGGCAGCGAGGCCGGCCAGGCAGGCCACCGTCAGGATGGCCGACAGCACCACTGCGCCAAGGGTCAGCGGACGGCTGCGCACGCTGCCGGAATAGGCCGACTGCAGGTCTGACAGGTTGGCACGCAGCTTTTCGTTGTCGTTGAAGATCTGCTGCTGGGCGCGCTTGGCGGCGATCAGGCCCGGCAAGTTCTCCAGAATGATCTGCGTGGTCTTCTGCACGTTGTCGAAACGGGTCGACAGCTCTTGCAGGTAGCCCTTGGTTTCCGCATCGGTGGCCGCCGACAGGCGCAGCGCGTCCGAACCGTTGAGCAGGCCGTTCAGGGTTTCGCGGAAAGTGTTGGTGTCCTTGCCCAGCAGGAACGCGGTTTCCGGGTTGACGCCTTCGCCGGCCAGGAACTCGTTCATGTTCTTGCCCAGACGCTGCGTCAGCATCACCAGCTGCGACGACGCGGCCACTTCACGCGCCGGCGCGTTGGTCTGCAGCTTCATCGACGAGATCTGCTCGGCTTCTTCCAGCAGTTCCGGGTTGGATGCGTTGAACACGTTCAGCGTCTTACCCACCGCCACCAGCGTCTTTTCCTGGGTCAGTACCGCCTGGGCGCTCTTTTCGCTGCGCTTCCACTCTTCGATGGACTTGTCGAGCAGTACCTGGGCGTCGCCGCCGGTCGTGGCACGCACGCCGCAGTCCGCGCTGCCGTTCTTCAGCGCTTCGAGGTTGCTCTGCAGGCGCGCACGGCTTTCCTTGAGCTGCGTGAAGGCGTTCTCGTTACCCAGCAGCGCCACCGGCACCGCCTTGGCCAGACGCTGCGAGTGCATCAGCGTGTCACCGGCGATTTCGATCTGCAGCGAGCCGTTGTTGGCTTGGCTGTTATCGAGGTAGATCGAGACCAGCAGCGCCACCAGGCCGGCCAACAGGCCGATCGTGAACACCCGCTGCTGCGCTGCGAACGGCACCCGCTCGAGCCAGCCGACCACGGTATCGATCGGGCCGTGGCTGAGCTGCGACGGCGGACCGGCAGGATCGATCTCGTCCACTTGGGCGTCATCCAACTGCACGGCCGCCACCCCAGCGCCTTCCGCTGCAACTTCCGGCGCCCCAGCCTCACCCCCGGCAGGGCGACCTGCGTTGAACCACTTGAACCCCATAGGACCCTCTTGTCTTGTCGATGCCGCCTTGTCGAGAGTGACGCGGCATGGCTTTCCCATCCGCGGCCGCGCTTGTGTGATCAGCGAGGTCCGCACCTTCCAGCGGCAGCTGCGGCCCGTCCCCTTGCCGTGCCGCATGCCGCTGTCTTGCTCTTGAGCGCCGCCGCTCCCGTTGCGGGGGCGCCCGTGTTGTTCTTCGTTGCTGGGCCGGTCGTGCGCGGCCCGGTGTCCGTCTGGTGCCGGCGCGATCAGGCGCGGATGCGGCCCACCTGCAGGAATGCGGGATCGGCCAGTAACTGGCGCACGCTCAGTTCACGCCACAGCGTGCCCTGCGTATCGCGCCAGGCGCGGCCCTGCCACGGCCGGCCGTCTTCCTGCGGGGCCTCCACGGCCTGCAGATCGTACAGGCTGCGCAGGCCCGCCACGCGGGGCACCAGGATCGCGCAGGCACGCTGCGGATACTTGGACAGCACCACCATCTTGGCGCCCACGCCAGCCGCCGTCGGGACCTCGCCGGAGAACAGCGCGAAATCGATCACGCCCAGCAGCGTACCGCGCGCATTCACCAGACCGAGGTACCACGGCTGCGTCAGCGGCACGCGCGCCGGCGGCTAATAGTCCAGCACCTCGCCGGTGTCGCCGAGCGACAGCACAATGACGGTCGCCGATCTGCACGCCCAGGAAGCTGTCCATCGATGCCTTGGACCGCGCCTCTTGCAGGCGGCGGGCCAGCATCGCCTGGTACTCGTGCAGTCGCTGGCGGGAAGTCAGGTTGGTGCGCGTCTCGCTCATGTCCGATGCGGTCGTTGCGCGCCGTCAGGCGTCGCGCGGGTTAAACATCTGCGCGCGGTTACTGCGGCAGCTTGGCGATCTTTTCGAGCAGCTCTTCTGCCTTGACCGGCTTGACGATGTAGTCCGACGCGCCCTGGCGCATGCCCCAGACGCGGTCGGTCTCCAGGCCCTTGGTGGTGCAGATGATCACCGGAATATCCTTGAAGCGATCGTCCTTCTTGATCGCGCGGGTGGCCTGGTAGCCGTTCTGGCCGGGCATCACCACGTCCATCAGGACCAGGTCGAAGGGCTCGCCTTCCAGCTTGGCCATGGCCTGGTCGCTGTCGGCCGCGACCGACACCTTGAAACCGTTCTTGCTCAGGATTTCCGACAGGAACAGTGCTTCGGTGGGGGAGTCATCAACCACCAGAATCTTTTTGATTGCCATACAAACAGTCCTTCTTTCTAAAGAGGTGCCGTCATTGCGCGGCGCCAGCGGCTGCCGGCAGATGCATCTGGACCGCCTCCAGCAGCGCTTCCCGCGAGAAAGGCTTGGCAAGGTGGTCCACCGCCCCGACCAGCTTGCCGCGCGCGCGGTCGAACACCCCGTCGCGCGACGACAGCATGACCACGGGCGTGGCATGAAACTTCGGGCTTTTCTTGATCAGTGAGCAGGTCAGGTAACCGTCCAGCTTGGGCATCAGGATGTCGCAGAAGACGATGTCCGGCTTGAAGTCACCCAGCTTGGCCAGCGCATCGAACCCGTCTTCGGCCAGCACGACCTGGCAATCGACCTTCGACAGGAAAATCTGCGCGGTACGGCGGATGGTACTGGAATCGTCGATCACCAGCACTTTACGGCCGGCAAGCGAACTCACCAGCGGTTGGGAATTGGTCAGTTGTTCCACCCGCGCGGATTGCATCATGTTCTCGCGTTGCGCGACCACGGGTCGCCACGACATTCTGACCGGATAGACGCGGCAAATCGCCACACAACGTAGGCCCGATGGCCACGCTGGCGACGACTTCAAAACTACGCCCCCCGGCCCGCTTATGAAGTTGTGAAGCTCAGAATGGGTCGAAGTGTGACAAGTCACCTATTCGCCGTCAATGGCGTCGCGCCCGAGCACGCCGCCTGTGGCATGGAAGCGACGAGAATATTCATGGATTCGTCACTTCCTGCTATTTCGCTGTCGGCGCGAGGGTGACCGCCCACTTGCCTGGCTGGCCGGTCAGATCTGCACCATCTCGAAGTCCTCCTTGCGCGCGCCGCACTCGGGGCACGTCCAATTGATGGGCACGTCTTCCCATTTGGTGCCGGGCGCAATGCCGTCGTCCGGCGCGCCTTGTTCTTCGTCGTAGATCCAGCCGCAAATCAGGCACATCCACGTCTTGTATTCAATTTGCTGTTCCATAAGGCAAGGCTTCGATGGGTCCGTCTATTAAAATGGCAGGCCAGATGGTACCGAATCGCGCCCGCCCGCGCCAGACAAAGCGCCGTGCGGGCGCTCTGTTTGATTGCAAGCTGCGGCCAACGCGCGGCTTCTGCGGCAAATCGGCCAACAACTCCAACCAACCGTGCCCGCGTACTGGCCTGCGCGGCGCGCCTTCCTGCCACGATCATCCATGTCCAGCCCGTCCCGTAGTGCCTCCCTGTTTGAACGCGCCCAGAAAACCATCCCCGGCGGCGTGAATTCGCCGGTGCGGGCCTTCCGTTCGGTCGGCGGCACGCCGCGCTTCATCGCCAAGGCGGCCGGCCCCTACCTGTGGGATGCCGACGGCATTCGCTACATCGACTACGTCGGCTCCTGGGGCCCGATGATCGTCGGCCACGCGCACCCGGAGGTGGTGCGCGCCGTCCAGCAGGTCGCGGCCGACAGCTTTTCCTTCGGCGCCCCCACCGAGGCCGAGGTGGTGATGGCCGAAACCCTCTGCGAGCTGGTGCCCTCCATCGAGCAGGTCCGGCTGGTGTCGTCCGGGACCGAGGCGACGATGAGCGCGCTGCGCCTGGCACGCGGCTTCACCGGCCGCGATCTCATTGTGAAATTCGAGGGCTGCTACCACGGGCACGCCGACAGCCTGCTGGTCAAGGCCGGCTCGGGCCTGCTGACCTTCGCCGACACCACGCAGAACGCGCCCTCTTCGGCCGGCGTGCCGGAAGACGTGGTCAAGCACACCATGGTCCTGCCGTACAACGATGTCGATGCCCTGCGCGAGGCGTTTGCCCGCCATGGCAAGGAGATCGCCGCGGTCATCGTCGAGCCGGTGGCCGGCAACATGAACCTGGTGCGCGCCACGACCGCGTTCCTGCAGACCATGCGCGCGCTGTGCACCGAGCATGGCGCCGTGCTGATCTTCGATGAAGTGATGACGGGCTTCCGTGTGGCGCTCGGTTGCGCGCAGGCGCTGTACGGCATCACCCCGGACCTGACCTGCCTGGGCAAAGTGATCGGCGGTGGCATGCCGGCGGCGGCCTTCGGCGGCCGGCGCGACATCATGGGGTTCCTCGCGCCGCTGGGCGGCGTGTACCAGGCCGGCACCCTGTCGGGCAACCCGCTGGCGGTGGCCGCCGGCGTGACCACGCTGAGGCTGATCGCCCAGGACGGCTTCCACGACCGCCTGGCCGCACAGACGCGCAAGCTGGTCGACGGGCTCGCGGAGATCGCACGCGATGCCGGCATCCCGTTTGCGGCGGACAGCGTGGGCGGCATGTTCGGCATATACTTCCGCGAAGGTGTGCCGACCAGCTTTGCCGAAGTCATGCAGAGCGACGTGGGACGCTTCAATGCGTTCTTCCACGCGATGCTGGCGGAAGGGGTCTACCTGGCGCCGTCGGCCTTCGAGGCGGGATTCGTGTCGTCGATGCATGACGATGCGGTGCTGGAGGCGACGTTCGAAGCGGCTCGGCGGGCGTTCAAGGCGGTTTGAATTTTTGGGGCCTTGGTGGTCCATCCTGAGTTTTGACCCCGGTAGGGGACGAAACGGAAGATGAACCACCGGAACAAAACGCATCCTCAACCCCAACAATCAAACCGCCGCCACAGCCTCCACCAACGCCGCCTGCAGGGCCCCGGACGCCACCGTCATCGGCGCCCGCAACACATTCGCACCAGCCCCTCTGCCGCCAGCCAAGCCTTTAGCGGCCCCGGATTGGTCGCAGCGAACAGCAGGCGGATCACCGGCGCCAGCGCATGATTCAGGCACCGTGCGTCCTCCAGCCGCTGCTCGCGGATCGCCCGCGCCATCTCCACGAACCATGCGGTGCGCACGTGCGCGGAGGCGATGATCGCCCCGACCCCGCCCAGGCACAGCGTGCCGAACGCCTGCGCGTCTTCGCCGGCGAGCACCGAGCGCGCCGCATCGTCGAGAAACGGGGTGACGATGGGCACCCAGATACCGGCGTAGGAAGGCCGCGCCTGGGATGAGGCGGGTGCGGCGATGGAGGGATGTTCAAGCATGACGACTCCTGGACGAATCACGACCGATCAAGAACCGTCAGGAGGATGGCCCCGCAGTGCCGGGGAGAGGTCAGCCGTACCGGCTGGCCGCTGTTCCGTCGCCCATCTGACGGAACAGCGCTCCGGTCAGACGAGCGGCTGTTTGGAGGTTTTTTTGGCGCACGCGCACATCGATGCGGCCGGCAGAGGCAGGGCCGGCACGACGCGGATCGACGGGGAAAACGGTGCAGTGCGCATGGAAATCGGCAAAAACGTCCCCATACCCTAATAGGCGTGCGCTGCGAGCGTCAAGCGCTAAGCTAGCGCTGTATGGCATTTCCGACGGAACACCGTGAGACGAAATCGGTCTCATGCCACATCGATTGTCCGACCCGAGGTATTCATGACTTCCGCCCCGAGCTTCCGTCCGATGCGTTTCTCCGTGCTGCGCTGGCTGGCCCTGGCGCTGGCCGTGCTGGCCGCGCCGTTCCTGTCCGCATGCGGCTACAACGACTTCCAGGCCAAGGACGAGGCCACCAAGGCCGCGTGGGCCGAGGTGGTCAACCAGTACCAGCGCCGCGCCGACCTGATCCCCAACCTGGTCAACACCGTCAAGGGCTACGCCACGCATGAACGCGAGACGCTGGAAGCCGTGACGCGCGCCCGCGCCGCCGCAACCAGCATCCAGGTCACGCCCGAGACGCTCAAGGACCCTGCCGCGTTCCAGAAATTCCAGCAGGCCCAGGGCGAGCTTTCCAGCGCGCTGTCGCGGCTGATGGCGGTGTCGGAGAACTATCCGCAGCTCAAGGCCGATGCGTCGTTCCGCGACCTTCAGTCGCAACTGGAGGGCACCGAGAACCGCATCACCGTGGCGCGCCAGCGCTATATCCGCGCGGTGCAGGACTACAACGTGCTGGCCCGCAGCTTCCCGACCAACCTGACGGCCAAGGTGATGGGCTACGAGGTCAAGCCCAGCTTCACGGTCGAGAACGAGAAAGGCATCTCGTCCGCGCCGGCCGTGAAGTTCTGAACGCCTGACACCATGTCGCCCCGCATGCGCGCCCTGCTGGCAAGCCTCGTAACGATGGTGCTGTGGCTGGCCGCCGCATGGCCCGCGCATACGCAGACTGAGCTGGTCGCCGTGCCGCCGCTGGCCGCCCGCGTGACCGACCTGACCGGCACGCTGACGGCGCAGCAGCGCGGCGCGCTCGAGCAGGTGCTGGCCGATTACGAGCAGCAGCGCGGCAGCCAGATCTTCGTGCTGATGGTGGCCGCCACGGCGCCCGAGCCGATCGAGGCCTATGGCATCCGCGTGGCGGAGGCCTGGAAGGCCGGCCGCAAGGGCGTGGACGATGGTGCCATCGTGCTGATCGCCAAGGACAACCCGGCTTCGCTGCGCAAGATGCGCATCGAGGTCGGGCGCGGGCTGGAGGGATCGCTGACGGATGCGCAGTCCAAGCGCATCCTGCAGGATGTGATGGCGCCGCACTTCCGCCAGGGCGATTTCTACGGCGGGCTGTCGGCGGGCATCTCGGCCATCCAGACCGTCATTGCGCAGGAGAACCTGCCGCCCGCCGAGCGCGGCCGGGCCCAGCGCAACGAATCCGGCATCGGCACCTGGCTGCCGGTGCTGTTTCCGCTGGCCATCATCGTGTTCTTCGTGCTGAGCGCGGCGATGCGCTCGGGCGGCCGCGTCACGGGCAGCCTGCCGGGCCGGCCCGGCTCGCGGGTGATGATGGGCAACCGCGGCTGGGGGCCGGGCGCCATCGGCGGGTTCGGTGGCGGACTCGGCGGCGGCTGGGGACGCGGCGGTGACAGCGGCGGCGGCGGCTTTGGCGGCGGCGGCGGTGGTGATTTCGGCGGCGGCGGCGCCTCCGGCAACTGGTAACCGGCGAGCGCGACCATGACCTCCATCCGACACCATCGCGGCGCCCGCCGCGCCCTGCGTCACCTGACGACCACCACCGCACACGCGCGCCGCGCCTTTTCGCCGTCCGACCTTCAGCAGCTTGAAGCCGCCGTGCGCGAGGGCGAACAGCGGCATCGCGGCGAAGTGCGCGTCGTCATCGAAGCCTCGCTGCCGATGCGCGATGCGTGGGCCGGCGTGACACCGCGCCAGCGCGCACGCACGCTGTTCGGCCTGCTGGAGGTGTGGAACACGCACGAGCATGTCGGCGTGCTGCTCTATATCAACCTGGCCGACCATGCGGTCGAGATCCTGGCCGACCGGGGGATCGCCGCACGCGTCGAGCCACATGCGTGGCGCGCCATCTGCGAGACCATCACACACGGTTTCGCCCGGCGCGTCGCCGTCGGGCCAGTGCTCGAGGCGCTAGAACAGATTCACACGGTGCTCGCCGCACATTTCCCGTCCGACGGCGCACCACGCGCCAACGAACTCGCCGACAAGCCGCTCGTGCTCTGACCGCGGGCGCTGCCGATCGCGCCACCTTTCCACGGCGATGTTTCATCGCTGCAACCATTTCGCGCGCGCTTCCGCTGCCTGTGCCGTCAGCGGCCCCCCTAATCCATTCGGCGGACGATACGCGGCCGCGGCATCGTGCATCGACCTCAGAAGGCCGTTTGGCTGTAGCCCAGCTTGCGGAGCCGAGGCTCGGTCATTCCCGTGAAGCCGGTCAGATCCTGACCGGCGCCCACCCATCCTCGCACGCGGTTGGCTGCCTCAACAACCCGCCCGCTGTTTCACGGATGTAGCCATTCCACGTGATCGCCCGGCGTGCGGGCTTTCCCTTGGTTTGTGCGATGCACAAGTCCAATACATCACGTTCTGTTTCGCATTTGCGCAAATCGCGCTCGCGTGATCGTTTGCTTGTCTCCGCGCCGCCACACGGTGTCCGTATCGACCGGGAAACATCTCGCGGACCGTTGCCTGGGCCAGGGTCCGCGCTACCTGCCATGTCATTGGAAATCAACGACTTAGCGGGGATGGCACGGTCGTCGCTCTAATGCCCGCACAGACATCGCCGCCGGCTGCCCTGGAAAGGCGGGGCAGAGCCGAAGGGGCCAAGAAAAAGGGAGAGAGGGAGATGAGAACCACGATCGAGCACGCCAAGCGCAGGCAACGCGGAGCCGCCAGCGTGGAATACGCCCTGCTGCTGACCATGGTGGCCTTGGTGCTGGTCGGCGTGATGAGCAGCGTCGAGACGAGCGTCGGTGACTTCTGGAGCAACGTCGCATCGCAGATATCGACGGCGCTCGGGGCAGGGCAATAAGGCGATGGACACGATGGTTGAGGCCGCGATGGCGTGCATGCTGCTCAGGGATGCGCCACATCGCAGGACACAGCGCTGAAGAACAGCGCGGCAGACAGAAGAGGAGCGGGGAAGTTGGAAACGCCCTGGCGCGCTAAGACGCCAGGCGATCACGGGGGAACGGCAAAGCGCCGCAAGCGCCCGCGATCAAAAAAGGTGTTGTTGCATTTTCAGGCGTGGGCCGGTTTCCTGGAGGACTTGCGGACCGACTCGCGGCGCCCAAGGGGCATCCGTTGCGAAACGCAGCGATGCCAGGGCGAGAGAACGCCGGCGGCCTGCCGTCGGCGCGATCCCTGAGAACTGGTGAAGTCGGGGGAGCCTCTTGTCATGTTGCGCTCCGGAACAGGCCGATCGTGCATCGGCGTGGCACCGGTCTGCACACGCGATTCCCGGAACCCCTGGTTTGGCCTTAGCCGGCCCGTCCGGCTCAAACCCGCGCCCGATCTTCAGCGGTGCGCTTTTCCTTGAACCATGACGTGAGGAGATTTGACATGAAAGCCATGATCAAGCGTTTCGTGCGCGAAGAAGACGGTGCAGCCGGCGTGGAATATGCACTGCTGCTGGCCTTTGTGGCACTGGTGATGGTGACCTACGGCACCACCGTCAAGACCGCGGTCGGCGCCATCTGGAACTCGGTCGCAACCCAGCTGTCGACGGCCGCACGGCTGAGCCGTGCTTGTCGGCCCAGATCAGGTCCGGCAGCTCCGGACCTGGTCCGGCCGCATCGGTCCTGGCCCGCGACGCCCTGGCAGCGCGGGGACAGGAACCCAGACAAAGTGCCCAACGAGGACCCCGAGATGACCACCGCAACCGCCCTGGCCAACCTCAGCCTGATCGTGCTCATCGTGATTGCCGCCGCAAGCGACGTGCGTGCGCGCCGCATTCCGAACTGGCTGGTGGGTTCGGGCCTGGTGGCCGCACTCATCGGGCAATGCCTCGTGCAGGGCCTGGCCGCGGGCGGCATGGCCTGGCTCGGCGGCGCCGCAGTGAGCATGGGCATGTGCATCGGCATCTATCTGCTCGGTGGCATGGGTGCCGGCGACGTGAAGCTGATGGGCGCGATCGGTGCCTTCATGGGGCCGTTCGGCGCGTTCCACGTCGCGTTCGTGAGTTTTCTGACGGGCGGCGTACTGGCACTCGTCATGGTATTGCTGCGCCGTGAGGGGCAACGCTCGCTGGCCGGTGTTTCAACGCTGCTGCTGTCGCTGCCGTTCGGCGGCAAGGCCATGCCGTCGCAGCAGCATGGCGAAAAACGCAGCGGCACGATCCAGTTGCCGTATGCCGTGGCGTTTGCCGCAGGCACGCTGTTGGTGAAGTGGGGGGTGCTGTAGTTCGAGGGGGACCTGGTGCGTGCCGAAGCGCTGCAAGACAGCAAACGGCGTCGCCGCTCAAACCTGACCGGCCCAGAACGCCGCCAGGCACGCACCAGAAATGACAACGGATTCAAGGGCTGCGCAGCGGCCCGGAACGGGGGAAACGAAATGCGCCAATGCAGTCGCACCATTGGTCAGGCCAGGACTTGCGCGGCGCCACACCGCCACGCCTGCGGGCCGCGTCCGACCTGGCATCCGCCACCTTCACCCCGCCATCACCTGGCCGACCGGCGTCTGGGCCGGCCATGCAGACCCGTCACCTGCCTTCGCACCAAGTGGCGGTTGGACTGATGAATTTCTGAGTGAGGTTGGAAATGAAAAACCTGCGCATCCTTTCCATGCTGCTGATCGCCACGATCGCCGGCCTTGCGGCGGTGGTCTTTGCTTCGCGCTGGCTCACGCAGCAAAGCAGCAGCGGCATCACCAAGGTGGTGGTCGCCGCGGCGGACATCGACCTGGGCCAGCGCCTGTCGCCGGACTTCATCAAGACGGTGGACTGGCCGACCGCCAGCCTGCCGCCGGGCTCGATCAGCGACACACACGCACTCGATGGCCGCGTGGTCCGCACCAGCCTGACCCGGGGCGAGCCGGTGCTGGAATCCAAGCTGACGCCGCAGGGCACCGCGGGCGGGCTGTCGGCAGTGATCGCCGACGGCAAGCGTGCCATCACCGTGCGTGTCAACGACGTGGTGGGCGTGGCCGGCTTTGCCTTGCCGGGCAGCTACGTCGACATCATCGTCAACACGATCCAGGACAGCAAGGACACCAAGGCCGCCGCCGGCGACCGAGCCGACCAGTCGATCTCGAAGATCGTGCTCGAGAAGATCCTGGTGCTGGCCGTGGCGCAGGAAGTCAACCGCGACGACACCAAGCCCAAGGTCGTCAACGCCGTCACCCTGGAAGTCACGCCGGACCAGGCCGAGAAGCTCGATCTGGCGCGCAGCGTGGGCACGCTCTCGCTGGTGCTGCGCAACCAGGTGGACCCGCACCCGGCCGACACCAACGGTGCGACCAAGCTGCGTTGTTGCATAAATCGACTTTGAAGTCGAAGCCATCCCTGTGAGGCGTAATTCAGTCGACGCGGACGGACTGCGGGCGGGCAAGCGCAGCCATGCGGTTGAGCACGCCA
>CAKKOY010000015.1 GCA_919592095.1 Ralstonia syzygii subsp. syzygii
CTCCGCCGGCAAGCAGGCATCGCTCGCAGCATTGAGCTGCTCGTTGACCACAACTGCTTGCCTGTCCTACAACCTACCCAAACTGTCATAACCTCTGTGCTGAGGTACTAGTCGCTTGGCCCCGCGCGGGCATCTTCGCCTTGCGATGGCGCGCGTGCCGTGCTGCGGCGCAATGGCATGCTTCTCGCTTTGAAAAGCCGCCTGCGAAAGACATTGATTTGATGGGGCTCGTCGTCTACAACCTGTCCATTCGGACAGGATTGGAGTCGCGGCGGATACCCGGGGTGACACGGCGGGCGACGGTCCGCGGAACATGCACCGCACCCGTGCGGGCATGCCCAAAAAGACAGCGGCGGCTGCACCGGTTTTGCGGATGTGCGGGGCGTGGCCGGCGGCCAGTGGTGGTGGATCCTGAGGAGCGATGCGCATGGACGCTGTATCCGAAGTGCTGAAACCGGCGGTGCCCGATACCTCGATCCGCGTCGACGGCAAGCGGCTGTGGGACAGCCTGATGACGATGGCGAAGATCGGCGCAACACCCAAGGGCGGCGTCTGCCGCCTGGCGCTCACCGACCTCGACAGGCAGGGGCGCGATCTGATCGTCGGTTGGGCGAAGGCGGCGGGCTGCACGGTGACGGTCGACCAGATGGGCAACGTCTTCATGCGGCGTGCCGGCCGCAACCCGGACGCGTTGCCGGTCATGACCGGATCGCACGCCGATTCGCAGCCCACCGGCGGGCGCTTCGACGGCATCTACGGCGTGCTGGGCGGGCTGGAGGTGATCCGCAGCCTCAACGATCACGGCATCGAGACCGAGCACTCGATCGAGGTGGTGATCTGGACCAACGAAGAGGGCTCGCGCTTTGCGCCGGCGATGGTGGCCTCGGGCGTGTTCGCCGGCGTCTTCACGCTCGATTACGGCCTGTCGCGCAAGGACGTGGACGGCAAAACCCTCGGTGAGGAGCTCAAGCGCATCGGCTATGCGGGCGAGGTGCCGTGCGGGGGCCGCAAGCTGCATGCGGCATTCGAGCTGCACATCGAGCAGGGGCCGATCCTGGAGGCGGAGAACAAGACCATCGGCGTGGTGACGGATGCGCAGGGGCAGCGCTGGTACGAGATCACGCTGACCGGCCAGGAGGCGCACGCCGGCCCGACGCCGATGCCGCGCCGCCGGGATGCGCTGCTGGGCGCGGCGCGCGTGGTCGACCTTGTCAACCGCATCGGCCTGGACCATGCGCCGTTCGCTTGCGCGACGGTCGGCATGATGCGGGTGTATCCGAACTCGCGCAACGTGATTCCGGGGCAGGTGTTCTTCACCGTCGATTTCCGGCACCCGGACGATGCCGTGCTCGCGCAGATGGATGCGGCGCTGCGCGCGGGCGTGGCCCGGATTGCCGAGGGCATCGGCCTGCAGACCGAGCTCGAGCCGATCTTCTATTACCAGCCGGTGCGCTTCGATGCCGCGTGCGTCGCCGCCGTGCGCGCGGCGGCGGAGCGGTTCGGCTATTCGCACCGCGACATGGTGTCGGGCGCGGGCCACGACGCGTGCTACCTGGCGCAGGTGGCGCCCACGTCGATGGTGTTCGTGCCGTGCGTGGGCGGCATCAGCCACAACGAGATCGAGGACGCGACGCCCGCATGGATCGAGGCCGGCGCGAATGTCCTGTTGCACGCGATGCTGTCGCGCGCGTGCGCGCCGGTGACATAGCCGCAACCGCAGTCCGCTTTCGCAGGTCCCGAAGAACAAGCCGCCCCGGCTTCGCGTGATGCGCGGCCGGCAGGCACGGCGGTGTCCCCACACTGACGAAGGAGGGCCCATGGCTCTCAAGGAAACCGGCGATATTGCCGCGCAGCGCCTGTCGCCCGAGCAACTGTCGTGCGCGTTCGCGGACATCGCGCCGCTGCTCGACCCGACTGCCGCGGTCGCCGCCGCGAGCCGCTGCCACTACTGCTACGACGCGCCGTGCGTGCAGGCGTGCCCGACGCAGATCGACATCCCTGGCTTTATCCGCAAGATCGGTAACGGCAACCTGAAGGGCGCCGCGACGGACATTCTGTCGGCCAACCCGCTGGGCGGCATGTGCGCGCGGGTGTGTCCGACCGAGATCCTGTGCGAGGGGGCCTGCGTGCGCAACCACCAGGACGCGCAGCCGGTTGCCATCGGGGCGCTGCAGCGCCATGCGACGGACTGGGCAATGGCCAAGGGGGCCGCGCTGTTAAAGCGCGCGCCGCAGACCGGGCGGCATGTCGCGGTGGTGGGCGCGGGACCCGCCGGGCTGGCCTGCGCGCACCGGCTGGCGCTGGCCGGGCATCGCGTGACGCTGTTCGATGCGCGTGCCAAGGCGGGTGGCCTCAACGAATACGGCATCGCCGCTTACAAGACCGTCGATGATTTCGCGCAACGCGAAGTGGCATGGCTGCTGTCGGGCGGCGGCATCGAATTGACGACGGGCGTGGCGCTCGGTCGCGACGTGTCGCTCGACGCGCTCCGCAAGCAGCACGACGCGGTGTTCCTGGCGATCGGCCTGGCGGGCGTGCGCGCCCTGGCGCTGGCAGGCGAAGACCTGGCCGGCGTGATGGACGCGGTCGATTTCATCGCGCAGGTGCGCCAGACCTATGCGCTGCAGAACGTGCCGGTCGGCCGGCGCGTGGTGGTGATCGGCGGCGGCAATACGGCGGTCGATGCGGCGGTGCAGAGCCGCAAGCTGGGCGCGGTGTCGGTGACGATGGTGTACCGGCGCGGCGTCGAGTCGATGAGCGCGACGTGGGCCTGCTGGTGCAGGAGCATGGCGTCTCCAGCTTCAAGCACTTCATGGCCAACAAGAACGCGATCATGGCCGACGACGAGATCCTGGTGAACAGCTTTTCGCGTTCGCTGGAGCTCGGCGCCCTGCCGACCGTGCATGCGGAAAACGGCGAGCTGGTGTTCCAGCTGCAGCGCCAGCTGCTGGCGCGCGGGATCACGGGGCCGGAGGCGCATCCGCTGTCGCGTCCGCCGGAGGTGGAGGGCGAGGCCGCCAACCGCGCCATCCGCATCGCGCAGGTGCTGGGGGTGCCGGTCTACATCGTGCACGTGTCGGTCAAGGACGCGGTGGACGTGATCGTGCGCGCGCGCAACGAGGGCCTGCGTGTGTTCGGCGAGGTGCTGCCGGGCCATCTGGTGATCGACGAGGCGGTCTACCGCGATCCGGACTGGACCCGCGCCGCCGCCCACGTGATGAGCCCGCCGTTCCGCTCGGCCGAGCACCGCGAGGCGCTGTGGCGCGGACTGCAGGCCGGCCAGCTGCACACCACGGCGACCGATCACTGCGTGTTCTGCGCCTCGCAGAAGGCCATGGGCCGGGAGGATTTCACCCGCATCCCCAACGGCTGCGGCGGCATCGAGGACCGCCTCGCCATCCTGTGGCACCACGGCGTGAACGCCGGACGCATCACGCCCAACGAGTTCGTGCGCATCACCTCGACCAACGCCGCGCAGATCTTCAATCTCTATCCGCGCAAGGGGGCGGTCCAGCCGGGCGCGGATGCCGACCTGGTGGTGTGGGACCCGACCGCGACGAAAACGATCTCGGTGAAGACGCATCACCAGAACGTGGACTTCAACCTCATCGAAGGCATGACGGTGCGCGGGGTGGCCACCCACACGCTGACGCGCGGCGCGCTGGCCTGGGCCGATGGCGACCTGCGCGCAGTACGCGGCGCCGGCCAGTATCTCAAGCGGCCGCCGGCCGCGGCGTACTACGACGCGATCCGCATCGCCAATGCGCGGCGCACGCCGCATCCGGTGGCGCGGCACAGTGACGAGGTGGCCGGCGCGGTGTGACACCGCAGCGGCCTGTTCGGCCGAACGGGGTCCTTGCCGCCGGCATTCGCGGCCGGCTTCCGCGCCCTGGGCCGACACCGATGTCAGCGGCGAGATCGCGGGACGGCATCCGGTCCGCAGGCCGATCCGGCGGTCGGACGATCCCGCGCTGCGAATGCAACCGCATGCATTGTGCTGTCCAGGGGCATTCTGGAGGGTTGCCTTTGTGATGCCAGCTTCACGAGGGAAGCACGCTAACGCTTGCGTGTGAGTATCTTGAATATTGGATTAAGTGAGTCGTTAAGTGGCCGATAAGGCGGTCACGGCGACGGCAAGACGTCGCCCTGTACACGGCGTCAGCATCACTCCCCGGATGGGAGCCGGCAGCGCATGCCGATGCCGCAGTCGTCTCAACGGAATCCCATGAAACTCGCGGTCAAGCTTCCCCTGGCCTTTGCCGCAGCACTACTGCTGATGTTTGCCGGGGCGATCTACTGCATTGTGTTCCTCAACGGGTCGATCACCGAATACAACACCACGGTCCAGGCGCGCGTGGCCGACGAGCGCGCGGTGACCGGCATGCTGGTCAATTTCAAGACCCAGGTGCAGGAGTGGAAGGACACGCTGCTGCGCGGCAAGGACCCGGCCAAGCGCGACAAACACTGGACCGCCTTCGGCCAGCGCGAACAAGCTGTGGCCGAGCAGGCCCGGGCGCTGCAGGCGTCGCTGCCGCCGGGCAAGAGCCGCGAGCTGGTCAGCCAGTTCGCGGCTGCCCACGCGACGATGGGGCAGGGCTATCGCAAGGGCTACGAGGCCTTCGTCGCGGCGGCGTTCGACCCGACGGTGGGGGATCAGGTGGTGACCGGGGTCGACCGCGAGCCCGTGCTGGCGGCGTTCGGGTTGGGGCTGGCCGGTGCGTTCCTGTTCAGCCGTTCGATCACGCGGCCGTTGTCGCGCGCGGTCGAGGTGGCGCGCACGGTGTCGCAGGGCGACCTGGGGAGTGCGTTCGAGGCGCGTGGCTCCGACGAGATCGCGCAGCTGCTGATCGCGCTCAAGGACATGCAGCGCAGCCTGGCCCAGGTGGTGAGCGAGGTGCGGCGCAATGCCGAGGGCGTGGCCTCGGCCAGCGCGCAGATCGCTTCGGGCAACCTGAACCTGTCGTCGCGCACCGAGAAGCAGACGGCCTCGCTGGAGGAGACCGCCGCCAACATGGGCGAGCTGACCTCGACCGTGCGCCTCAATTCCGAGCATGCCGTGCAGGCCTCCACGCTGGCCGGCCACGCCTCCGATACGGCGGCGCGCGGCGGCCGCGTGATGAGCGATGTGGTCGAGACCATGCAGGGCATTTCGGAGAGCTCGGCCAAGGTGGGCGAGATCATTGGCGTGATCGACAGCATTGCGTTCCAGACCAATATCCTCGCGCTCAACGCGGCCGTCGAAGCCGCGCGTGCCGGCGAGCAGGGGCGCGGGTTTGCGGTGGTGGCGGGCGAGGTGCGCACGCTGGCGCAGCGCAGTGCCTCGGCGGCCAAGGAGATCAAGAGCCTGATCGGCCAGTCGACCGAGCGGGTGGAAGCCGGTGGGCGGCTGGTGCAGGAGGCCTGCGGCATCATCGACGAGATCGTGGCCTCCGTGCAGCGCGTGACGCAGATCGTGACGGAGATCTCGTCAGCTTCGGCCGAGCAGAGCACCGGCATCGAGCAGGTGAACATCGCCGTCGGCCAGATCGAGGAAGTGACGCAGCAGAATGTCGCGCTGGTGGAAGAGGCCTCGGCCGCGGCGCAGCAGATGGCCGACCAGGCCGATGCGCCGCGCCGCGCGGTGGCGATCTTCCGGGTGGATGGCGCGGCCGTGCAGGCATAGCCGCATCGCGCCCAAAGAAAAAGCCGTTCAGCGCAAACTGAACGGCTTTTTTGTGCCCGGCCCGTGGTGACCGGGCGCTCCGGGCCTCAGGCCGACGGCGGCGGCACGTAGCCCGAGGCCTGGTCGGCGCCTTCGCCGAAGAAGTACTTCTCGGTCTGCTTGAGCAGGTACTGGCGCGCGCGCGTATCCGCCATGTTCAGGCGGTTCTCGTTGATCAGCATGGTTTGGTGCTTGAGCCAGCCGGCCCAGGCTTCCTTCGAGACGCTTTGCCAGATATTCTTGCCCAGTTCGCCGGGCAGGGGCGGGAAGTCGAGACCTTCGGCTTCCTTGTTGAGCTTGACGCAGTGGACCATGCGGGCCATGGGGATTCCTCTTTTGACGAATGGGGACCCGCGTGGCAGGTCCGGCAACCCATAATTTTAAGCCACGCCCGCGAATGCCGTTGCGGCGGTAGGGGCTTATCGCCTCAGGCCGGTTCCGCAAGTGGCGTGCGTTGCCTCGCGACCGGCGTGGAGATCGGCTCCGGCTGTCCCGAGCGCAGGGAGGCGGTGATGGCCTGGCCGATGCGGGTGGCCTCGGTGGCGTCGGCCAGCGTCAGCGGGACCGGGCGTTCGCCGCGGCAGGCGGCGGCGCAGGCGGCCATCTCCAGTTGGAAGGCCTGCTCGAAGCGCTCGAAGAAATCGCCCACGGTGTGGCGGTGCGTGCCGTCGGCATCGCTGAATTCGACGCGGTCGCGCCAGGCGCCCTGGCCGACGATGAGCTTGCCGCGTGTGCCGATCACCTCGGTCTGCGGTTCGTGGCCATGGGCGAAGGTGCGCGATGCGTAGAACACCGCCCGCGCGCCGCCTTCGAACTCGACGATGGCCAGGCCGTTGTCGACGTCGCCCAGCGGGGCCGGGTCGGGGTGCAGGGCGATGGTGCCGGTGGCGAAGGCCCGCGTGGCCCGCGCGCCGCCCAGCATCCAGCGGGCGAGGTCGATGTCGTGCACGCTGCAGTCCATGATTTCTTCCTGGAACGCTATGCCGAGGCCTACCGTCTGGAACTGACGCGCTTCGTCGAGGCACTCGACACGCAGCGCCCGCCCGCGCCCGGCGTGGACGACGGCGTGCGCGCGCTGGAACTGGCCGAGGCCGCCGCGCGTTCGTGGCGGGAGGGCAGGGTGGTGGAACTGGACGAAGCCGTGGAAACGGTGCAGGCGAGCGCGCTCGCCTTATAGCTTCTTCATCAGCACCATCGACCGCCGCTGCCAGTTGTACAGCTTGCGGCGGTCTTCCGGCAGGTCGTCCACGCTGGCATGTACGAAGCCGCGCTTGAGGAACCAGTGCTCGGTGCGCGTGGTGAGCACGAACAGGTGCTTGAGTCCCACGGCGCGGGCGCGCGCCTCGACGTGCTTGAGCAGGCGCTCGCCGTCGCCGGTGCCCTGGGAGTCGGGCGCCACCGTCAGGCAGGCCATCTCGCCCACGCCTTCCTTGGGATAGGGGTAGAGCGTCGCGCAGCCGAAGATGATGCCGTCGTGCTCGATGACCGAGAAGTTGGCGATGTCGCGCTCCAGCAGCCGGCGCTCGCGCGGCACCAGCGTGCCGTCGGCTTCCAGCGGCTCGATCAGCTGGACGATGCCGCCGACGTCGTCGAGCGTAGCCTCGCGCAGGTATTCCAGGTCGGTGTGCGAGACCATGGTGCCGACGCCGTCGTGCAGGAACAGCTCCAGCAGGATGCTGCCGTCCAGCGCGAACGGGATCAGGTGCGCCCGGCGCACGCCGCCGCGCATGGCTTTGACGATGTGCTGCAGGTAGTACGCGGTGTCGGCCGACAGCTTGCCTTCGCGCAGGCGCTCGATGGCCGACTCCATCGACAGCTCCTGCTGCAGCTTGCCGATCCGGTCCATGATGCCCGGCACCTCGGTGATGAAGATCAGCTTGTCGGCCTTGAGCGCCGTCGCCGTGTTGGTGGCGACGTCTTCCATCGACAGGTTGAACGCCTGCCCCGTGGGCGAGAAGCCCAGCGGCGACAGCAGCACGATCTTGCGGTTGGACAGCGAGTGCTGGATCGATTCCGCGTCGATCTTGCGCACCAGCCCCGTGTGCTGGAAATCGACCCCGTTGACGATGCCCACCGGCCGCGCCGTCACGAAGTTGCCCGACACCACCGAGATGCGGGCGCCCGCCATCGGCGTATTGGGCAGCGCCTGGCTGAAGGTGGCCTCAATATCGAGCCGCAGTTCGCCCGAGGCCTCCTTGGCCGATTCCAGCGCGGCGTTGTCGGTCACGCGGATGCCGTCGACGAACTGGGTCTGCACGTGGCGCAGAGCCAGCTGCTCTTCCACCTGCGGCCGCGAGCCGTGCACCAGCACGATGTGTATGCCCATGGCGTGCAGCAGGGCGATGTCGTTGACCAGCGCCCCCAGCATGCCGGCCTTGACCAGCTCGCCGCCGAAGCCGATCACGAAGGTCTTGTCGCGGAAGGCGTGGATATAGGGCGCCACCGCGCGCAGCCAGTCCACGAACTGGTGCTGCTCGGGCGTGGGCGGGATCGGGGCGACGTCGACGGCGGCGGGCGTGTGCGCCACCAGCGAGACGCCGGAGGCGGGGACGGAAGAGCGTGCGGTCACGGGTGGAGTGGGGTAGGGGGGCCGGGACGCGGCGGGGGCGCGGGCCGGCAATGGAAAGATGCGCGGATTATAATCCCGGCCGATGTCAGATTCCCACGTCTCGCCGCCGTCTGCGGCACCCTCCCGACCCTCCCCGAACGACGCCAGCCGGCCCGAGCGCCAACCGGGCCAATCGGGCCAACCGGGCCAGGCGGACGCCGGCGGCCGTCGCCCGCGCCGGCAGAAGCCGACGCCGGAAGCACTCGCCGCCGCGCTGGAGGCCCGCCGCGCGCGCGCCAACCCGGTCCCGCCCATCACCTTTCCCGAGGCGCTGCCGGTCTCGGCCCGACGCGACGAGATCGCCCGGGCCATCGCCGCGCACCAGGTGGTGATCGTCAGCGGCGAGACCGGCTCGGGCAAGACCACGCAGCTGCCCAAGATCTGCCTGTCGATCGGGCGGGGCGTCGGCGCGGGCGGCACCGGGCTGATCGGCCATACGCAGCCGCGGCGCATCGCCGCCACCTCCACCGCCAAGCGCATCGCCCAGGAGATCGGCTCGCCGCTGGGCGAGCACGTTGGCTACCAGGTGCGCTTCAACGACACGCTGTCGGCCGGTGCCTCGGTCAAGCTGATGACCGACGGCATCCTGCTGGCCGAGACGCAGAACGACCCGCTGCTGCGCGCCTACGACACGATCATCATCGACGAGGCGCACGAGCGCAGCCTCAACATCGATTTCCTGCTCGGCTACCTCAAGCAGCTGCTGCCGCGCCGGCCCGACCTGAAGATCATCATCACCTCGGCCACCATCGACGCACAGCGCTTTGCCGAGCACTTCGCCGGGCCCAAGGGACCCGCGCCGGTGATCGAGGTGAGCGGCCGCCTGTATCCGGTCGAGGTGCGCTACCGCCCCGTGCAGCGCGACGAGAAAGACAAGGAGCGCGACCTCTACGACGGCATCGTCGACGCGGTCGACGAGCTGGCGCGCGAAGGCGCCGGCGATGTGCTGATCTTCCTGCCGGGCGAGCGCGAGATCCGCGAGGCGGCCGAGGCGCTGCGCAAGCACCATCCGGCGCACACCGAGATCCTGCCGCTGTTCGCGCGCCTCTCGGTGCAGGAGCAGGAGCGGGTGTTCCGCCCGTCCAACGCGCGCCGCATCGTGCTGGCCACCAACGTGGCCGAGACCTCGCTGACGGTGCCCGGCATCCGCTACGTGGTCGACACGGGGCTGGCGCGCGTCAAGCGCTACTCGTACCGCAACAAGGTCGAGCAGCTGCAGATCGAGCCGGTCTCGCAGGCCGCCGCCAACCAGCGCGCGGGCCGCTGCGGCCGGGTGGCCGACGGTGTGTGCATCCGCCTGTACGACGAAGCCGATTTCGTGGCGCGGCCGCGCTTCACCGATCCCGAGATCCTGCGCTCGTCGCTGGCCGCGGTCATCCTGCGCATGAAGGCGCTGCGGCTGACGGACGTCGAGCAGTTCCCCTTTATCGAGCCGCCGCTCGGACGCGCGATTGCCGACGGCTACCAGCTCCTGCAGGAACTCGGCGCTGTCGACGACGAAAATGCGCTGACGCCGCTGGGCAAGCAGGTGGCCCGTCTGCCGCTGGACCCGCGTGTGGCGCGCATGATCCTGGCCGGGCGCGACCACCAGTGCCTGCGCGAGATGCTCATCATCGCCAGCGCGCTGTCCGTGCAGGACCCGCGCGAGCGCCCGCAGGAGCTGCAACAGCAGGCTGACCAGGCGCATCGCTTGTTTGCCGACGAAAAGTCCGAGTTCCTCGGCTGGGTCAAGCTGTGGAAATGGTTTGAAGAGGCGGTCGCGCACAAGAAATCGAACAAGCAGTTGCAGGACCAGTGCCGTGCGCACTTCCTGTCGCACCTGCGGTTGCGCGAATGGCGCGACGTGCATTCGCAACTGCACACCACGGTGGCGGAGCAGGGCTGGAAGCTCAACGAATCCGATCCGACCTACGAGCAGTTGCATTTGGCGCTGCTGACGGGCTTGCTCGGCAACATCGGCGTGCGCATTGAAGAGGCGGATGGCAAGGGCCGCGAATACCTTGGCGCGCGCGGCATCAAGTTCTTCCTGTGGCCGGGCTCGGTCATCGCGCGCAAGGCGGGCAAGTGGGTGGTGGCCGGCGAGTTGATCGAGACCAGCCGCCTGTTCGGCCGCACGCTGGCGCGCATCGAGCCGGAGTGGGTGGAGAAGGTGGGCGCACACCTGCTGAAGGTGTCGTGGAGCGACCCGCACTGGGAAAAGAAGGCCGGCCAGGTCATGGCCTTCGAGCGCGGCACGCTCTACGGCCTGCCGCTCTACCAGCAGCGCGGCGTGCATTTCGGGCCGATGCAGCCCAAAGAGGCGCGCGCGCTGTTCATCCGCCGCGCGCTGGTCGACGGCGAGTTCGAGACGCGCCTGCCGTTCTTTGCGCACAACCAGCGCCTGGTGCGCGAGATCGAGAACCTCGAGCACAAGTCGCGCCGCCAGGACGTGCTGGTCGACGACGAGCTGATCCACGCCTTCTACGACAGCCAGGTGCCGGCCGACATCCACAATACCGTCGCCTTCGAGCACTGGTACGCCGAGGCCGCCAAGGCGAGCCCGAAGCTGCTGTACCTGAACCGCGACGACCTGATGCGCCACGAGGCGGCCGGCATCACCACCGACCTGTTCCCCAAGACGCTGCCGATCGCCGGCATCGACATGGGCCTCACGTATCACTTCGAGCCCGGCAGCCCGCGCGACGGCGTGACGCTGACGGTGCCGCTCTATGCGCTGAACCAGGTGCCCGCGCAGCGCGCCGAATGGCTGGTGCCCGGCATGCTCAAGGAGAAGGTGCACCTGCTGCTCAAGAGCCTGCCGCAGAAGCTGCGCCGCCACTGCGTGCCGCTGCCGGACTACGCCGCCGGCTTCGTCGCCCGCGCCAGGCTGGGCGACGGCGACCTGCTCGACCGCCTGATCGCCGACGTGCGCGAGCAGACCGGCACGCCGCTCAAGCGCGCCGACTTCAAGCTGGAAACGCTGCCCGCGCATCACTTCATGAACTTCAAGGTGATCGACGAGCACGGCCGCCAGCTCGACATGGGCCGCAACCTGGCCCAGCTGCGCGCCGAGCTCGGCGGGCGGGCGCAGCAGACTTTCCAGTCGATCGCCGCCAAGGATTCGGGCGTGGCGGGGCCCCAGGCTGGCGCCGCCAAGGCAGGCAAGGCCGAGGCTCCCGCCAATGCCGCGCTGTACGCGGGCCTGACCACCTGGAACTTCGGCGAACTGCCCGAGCTGCTGGAAATCCGCAAGGGCAGCCAGACGCTGTTCGGCTACCCGGCGCTGGTCGACGGCGACGACCACTGCGACGTGGAAGTCTTCGACGACCCGGCCGAAGCCGCGCGCATCCACCGGCTCGGCCTGCGCCGGCTGTTCGCGCTGCAGCTGCGCGAGCCGCTCAAGTACCTCGAGAAGAACATCCCAGGCCTGTCGCAGATGGCGATCCAGTTCATGAACCTGGGCACGCAGGACGAACTGCGCAACCAGATACTGGACGCCACGCTCGAGCGCGCCTGTCTGCAGGACCCGCTGCCGGCCGACGACGCCGGCTTCGGCGCCCGCAAGGACGAGGGCCGCACGCGCCTGACGCTGCTGGCGCAGGAGATCGCCCGGCTGGTCGGCGCGATCCTGGCCGAATACGCGCAGCTGCCGCGCAAGCTGCAGGTCGCCAAGCCGTTCGGCGCCGCGCATGCCGACATCGAAGCGCAACTGAAGGCGCTGGTGCACAAGCGCTTTATCGAGGCGACGCCCTACGCGCAGCTCACGCACTTCCCTCGCTATCTGAAGGGCATCGCCCTGCGCATCGACAAGCTCAAGGCCGATCCGGCGCGCGACGCCCAGCGCATGCAGGAGATGGCGCCGCTGCTCCAGCAGTGCCAGCGCGCCGAGAAGCAACTGCGCGTGCAGGGGCAGGGTGGCACGGACCCGCGCATGGAGGAGTTCCGCTGGATGCTGGAGGAGCTGCGCATCGCGCTGTTCGCGCAGGAGCTGCGCACGCCGGTGCCGATGTCGGTGAAGCGGCTGCAGAAGGTGTGGGAATCGATGCAGCGATAGCGGATCGCGGCGCAGCACTTTACGCTAGGGCAAAAAGTTCCCACATTTCTTAGCTTTTCTTTTTGAATTTGCGTCATCGGCACCACGAAGCCAGCCGTTAAAATGGTGGGCTAAGTCGCTGAATCTCCTCACTATGTCTGCCTCGCGCATTTCGTTTGTTTCCCGTTGGGTTTCGCTATTGGCGTTATCGGCCGGTGTGCTTGCGCCGCTTGCCGCACATGCGGAAGTCGTGACCGTGCTCAATTCGGGAGACGCCAGCGTCACCCTGATCGACAAGGATTCGCGCAAGGTGCTGGAGACCTTCCCCATCGGCAAGGAGCCGCATCACCTGATCGCCACGCCGGACGAGAAATCGCTGATCGTCGCCAACGCGGTCGGCAATGAGCTGGTGTTCCTCGACCCGGTCACCGGCAAGATCCAGCAGCGCGTGCCGCGCATCGACGATCCGTACCAGATCGGCTTCTCGCCCGACCAGAAATGGTTCCTGACCACCGGCAACCGTCTGGACCGCGTCGACATCTACCGCTGGGACGGCCATGCCCTGAGCATCGCCAAGCAGCTGCCGCTGGCCAAGACGCCGAGCCACATCGCTTTCACCGCCGACAGCAAGGTGGCGTTCGTGACGCTGCAGGACTCCAACGAAGTGGTCGCCATCGACCTGCCCACGCAGACCGTGATGTGGCGCATGACCTCCGGCGCCGCGCCCGCCGGCGTGTGGGTGACCACCGACCAGAAATACCTGCTGGTCGGCATGACCGGCGCGGACTTCGTCGAAGTCATCGACTGGCGCAACCGCACCAGCGTCAAGCGCATCCCCACCGGCAAGGGTGCCCACAACTTCCGCGCGCTGGGCGACAAGCGGCACCTGTTCCTGTCCAACCGTGTCTCGGGCACCATCAGCATCATCGACGAGCAGACGCTGACCAAGGTGGGCGACATCACCGGCCTGCCGCCGGGCCCGGACGACATGGAACTGACCGCCGACGGCAAGCAGCTGTGGGTGACCTGCCGCTGGGCCAAGCGCGTGGCGATCGTCGATGTCGCGAGCCGCAAGGTGGTCGAAGAAATCAAGGTGGGGCGCTCGCCGCACGGCATCTATTTCCGCACGCGCGCGCCGCTGATCTGACGTGATGACCCTGCAGTCCATTCTGCCGATGCTGCGCTCGGTGGCCGCGGCGGCGGCCCTGGGGGCATGCGCTTTCGCCATGGCGGC
Organism: Ralstonia syzygii subsp. syzygii; assembly: GCA_919592095.1. Taxonomy (GTDB): domain Bacteria; phylum Pseudomonadota; class Gammaproteobacteria; order Burkholderiales; family Burkholderiaceae; genus Ralstonia; species Ralstonia syzygii. The sequence goes on from CAKKOY010000015.1 coordinate 13,556, forward strand.
GCCGGGCGGTGTCAACGCGGGGGCGTGCAAGGGCACGGTCTACCTGACGTTCGACACCGGCAGCATGAGCCAGGCCCAGTTGATCGCCGATACGCTGCGCCGCCACCGCATCCAGGCCACCTTCTTTCTCGCCAACGAAAAGACCATCCACGGCGACAGCACGCTCGACGATGCCTGGGCACCCTACTGGAAGTCGCTCGCCGCCGATGGCCACGCCTTCGGCACGCATACCTTCGATCACGTCTACTACAAGGGCGAGGCCGGTCCGGGCCAGGTCCGCTTCCGCCCGCAGTTCGGCGAGCAGGGCGGCCGCAACGTCGTCTGGGGCGAGCCGGCGTTCTGCGCCGAGCTCAAGCGCAGCGCCGACCGTTTCCGTGCCATGACCGGCCAGCCGATGGACCCGCTATGGCGCGCGCCCGGCGGTCATCTCTCGGCGACGACGCAAGCCTGGGCCAAGCAATGCGGCTACGCGCACGTGGCATGGGCCCCGGCCGGCTTCCTCGGCGACGAGCTGCCCTCCGAGCGCTACCCGAACGCCATGCTGCTCGATAAAGCCCTCGCCAGCCTGCGCGACGGCGACATCACCATGGCGCACCTGGGCATCTGGTCGCGCCAGGACCCATGGGCCCCGGCCGACCTGGAACCGCTGATCACCGGCCTGGAGCGCAAGGGCTTCTGCTTCGCCACGCTGCGCGATCATCCGCAGTACAAGGCCTGGTTCGCCACCCATCCGCCGGCACGCTGACATGTTCGACTGGGTCGCCGACACCTTCACCCAAGCGCAGGACCTGCTGTTCCAGCATGTCGTGATGCCGCTCACCTATGCCATCGGCATGGGTGGCTATGTGGAGGATGCCTATCCCGGCACGGAATGGCTGCTGATGGGCCTGGTGCAGATCACCGTGATGCTGCTGGTGCTGCGGCCGCTGGAGCGCTGGAGCCCGGTCGAGCCGATGCAGGACCGCGGCGCCGTGCGGGCCGACATCATCTACACGCTGTTCCACCGGCTCGGCTTCTTTCCGCTGCTGCTGTTCTTCACGCTGCAGCCGCTGATCGACGCACTCGACGGCAAGCTGCGCTTCTGGGGCTGGGCCCACCTGAACGTGGAGGACTGGTGGCCGGGCGTGACCTCCATCTCCGTCGTCAGCTTCCTGGTCTACCTGGTGCTGTTCGACCTGCTCGACTACTGGTATCACCGCCTGTCGCACAAGTTCCACTGGTGGTGGAGCCTGCATGCGCTGCACCACAGCCAGCAGCAGATGACACTGTGGTCGGACGACCGCAACCATCTCCTCGATGATGTGCTGCACGGCGCAGTGTTCGCCATTGCGGCACTGGTGATCGGCGTGGAGCCGTCGCAGTACGTGCTGCTGGTCGCCATCTCGCAACTGCTGCAGAGCCTGCAGCACGCCAATGTGCGGCTGCATTTCGGCTGGCTGGGCGACCGGCTGCTGATCTCGCCGCGCTTCCACCGGCTGCACCACGCCATCGGCCTGGGGCACGAGGTGCCGGGCAAGCCGGGCGTGCTCGGCGGGTGCAACTTTGGCGTGCTGTTCCCGTGGTGGGACATGCTGTTCGGCACCGCCATCTTCTCGCCCGAATACCACGCCACCGGCATCCGCGACCAGCTGCCCATGCCGCAGGGCCGCTCGCGCGACTACGGGCGCGGCGTGCTGCGCCAGCAGTGGCTGGGCGTCAAGCGCCTGCTTGGCCGCGCCTGAGCGCAGCGCAGCGCCGCGGTCCGCGGTGCGGCTGTGCTAGGCTGTCCGCATCCTGAACTCCCGACTTCCGCATGAACGACCTCGTCCGCTCGTTTGGCCGCGCGCTGCTGTCGCAACTGCATCCGCGTATGCTGTTCATGACGGTGCTGCCGTTCATCGTGGCGCTGCTGGTGTGGGGGCCGATCCTCTATTTCGGCTGGAACCCGGTGATGGAGATGGCGCGCGGCGTACTCGAGGGCTGGTCTCTCACGCATTGGATCTACAGCGGGATGGACAGCCTGGGCATGACCGGCTTCCGCGCCCTGCTCGCGCCGCTGGTGGTGATCGCGGTGCTGGTGCCGGTGATCGTGGTGACGATCCTGGTGTTCGTCGGCGCGGCCTCGGTGCCAGCCGTGATGCGCTTTCTCGATCGCAGCTACCCGCAGCTGGAGCGTCGCCAGGGCGGCTCGGTGTTCGGCAGCGTGGTGCATTCGCTGGGCTGCACGCTGGTGTTTGCCGTTGTCGCCGTTGTCACGCTGCCGCTGTGGCTGATCCCGCCGTTCTTCGCGCTGATCCCGCCGCTGCTGTGGGGCTGGCTGACCTACCGCGTGATGACCTACGACGCGCTGTCCGAGCATGCTTCCGCCGACGAGCGCCGCATCATCATGCAGCGCTACCGGCTGCCGCTGCTGGGCATCGGCATCGCCGTCGGCATGCTGGGCTCGGCGCCGACGCTGCTGTGGGTGTCGTCGGTGGTGACCATCGTGCTGTTCCCGATCATCGCCGTCGCGGTGATCTGGCTGTACGTGCTGATCTTAATCTTCTCGGCGCTGTGGTTCGGCCACTTCTGCCTGCGCGCGCTGACCCGGCTGCGCGCCGAGGCGCCGCCGCCGACCCGCGTGATCGAGTCGACCGTGATCGACGTCACCACCATCGATCTCCCGCGCGACTAAGACAGGAAACGATCCCATGGCTTTCGGCATGATCATCATCGGCGACGAGATCCTCTCCGGCCGCCGCGAAGACCAGCATCTGCGCAAGCTGATCGAGGTGCTGGGCGCGCGCGGCCTGTCGCTCGAATGGGCCGAATACGTCGGCGACCAGCCCGCGCGCATCACCGACGTGCTCAAGCGGACCTTCGCCGCCGGCGACGTGGTGTTCTGCACCGGTGGCATCGGCGCCACGCCCGACGACCACACGCGCCAATGCGCCGCCGCCGCGCTGGGCGTGCCGCTCGTGCTGCATCCCGAGGCGCGCGAGCAGATCACGCTGCGCATCGCCGAGACCGCCGCCGGCGACCCGGTCAAGGCCGACCTGTCGACACCCGAGAACCAGCACCGTTTCAAGATGGGCGAGTTTCCGCAAGGCGCGCGCATCATTCCCAACGTCTACAACCGGATTCCCGGCTTCTCCGTGGGCGACCATCATTTCATGCCGGGCTTTCCCGTGATGGCGTGGCCGATGATGGCGTGGGTGCTCGATACCTATTACGCCCACCTGTTCCACCGCGCTCCGCGCGAGGAGCGCTCGTTCCTGGTGTTCGGCCTGCCGGAGTCGCGGCTGACGCCGCTGATGGAGCGCATCGAAACCGAGTTCGACGGTGTCAAGGTGTTCAGCCTGCCCAGCGTGGGCGACGCGGCGCGCGGCGGCGAGATTCTGGAGACGGACGCCGCCGCCGCGTCCTGATCGGAGGGGCCTCGGGCGAGCCGACGCCCGCAGTGGATCCGCAGAGCGCAGCCGCCCCCGGGTGTAGCGAATATCGCGGGCCGGGCGCGGGCCGCGCGGCAGACTGGAGGTGCTCCCGTCAGGCGCCTTGCCAGGGGAGCCCGTGGAAGCACCAGCCTTCCACGGTCTTGCTGTGGCCTGCGGCGTCCTTGGCGCCTTCGAAGCCTTCCAGCACGTCCATCGCCAGCGCATAGCCTGCCTGTGTCGCGGCGGCGGCCGCGTGCTTGGAGCGTGCGGCGCTGCGGCACAGGAACAGCACCGGCGCATCCTTCGGCACGGCGGCTTCCAGCTCCGCCAGGAAATCCGGGTTGCGCACGCCGCCCGGATACCGGTTCCATTCCACATGGACGAACTGGCCGGGCGGGACCTGCGGCGCACCGACCCAGTCGAGTTCGGCCCGGGTGCGCACGTCCACCAGGCGGGCCTGCGGATCGGCGGCAAGCAGCGCGGCGCTCTCTTCCGGCGTCAGTGCACCGAAGTACGGCAGCTGGCCGGCTTCGCGGCGCGCGACAGCGGCATCAAGCAGGGATTCGCGGGTGGGCGTGGTGGCGGTCATGGCAATCGGTGGCGTGGGAAAGCCTCATTTTAATGCCGCCCTCGCGTTGGTCGGCGCGACTTCCCTTTATTGGTGCAAAGAAGCGTGGTTGGCACAAGTGGTGTGCTGATCGATTCGTTGTGCACTATGATGGTGTGTTGACTGGGCGGCTTGAACATCTTTCTGCGCTCCGCATGGGAGCGCCGGGCTGCCGGGCGATGCCCGATCCCCGGTGCCATCCTGCACTATTTGCGGGACGCTGTGCGCGGCATGGGGCACGAATTGGCATGGTTTCTGCTAATGTTTCGCCGGTCTTTTTCAGGAGCGTCCAGCCATGTCGGACGGTCCTGCTAGGAAGAAGATGTTCCAGTGCGTGGAGGCGGGTCGCGACGATCCGTCACACAAACGGCTCACAATGTTGCGATATAGCGCTACCAGGAGAATGGCATGTCCCAAAGCATTGCAGACGTGATGAAGCTCGTGAAGGAGAACGACGTCAAGTTCGTCGATTTCCGCTTCACCGATACCAAAGGTAAGGAGCAGCACGTCTCGGTTCCCGTTTCCGCCTTCGACGAAGACAAGTTCGAAAGCGGCCACGCGTTCGATGGCTCGTCGATCGCCGGCTGGAAGGGCGTCGAAGCTTCGGACATGCTGCTGATGCCGGACTCGAACACCGCCCACATCGACCCGTTCTACGAAGAACCGACCCTGGTCATGACCTGCGACGTGATCGAACCGTCGGACGGCAAGGGCTATGACCGCGACCCGCGCTCGATCGCCAAGCGCGCCGAAGCCTACCTGAAGAGCTCCGGCCTGGGCGACACCGCCTACTTCGGTCCGGAACCCGAATTCTTCATCTTCGACGGCGTGACCTGGAACGTCGACATGCAAGGCTCCTTCGTGAAGATCCACTCCGAAGAAGCCCCGTGGTCGTCGGGCAAGGAGTTCGAGCACGGCAACACCGGCCACCGTCCGGGCAAGAAGGGCGGCTACTTCCCGGTCGCTCCGGTCGACACGTTCCAGGACATGCGTTCGGAAATGTGCCTGATCCTCGAATCGCTGGGCATCCCGGTCGAAGTGCACCACCACGAAGTGGCGGGCCAGGGCCAGAACGAAATCGGCACGAAGTTCTCGACGCTGGTGCAGCGCGCTGACTGGACGCAGGTCCTGAAGTACGTCGTGCAGAACGTCGCGCACACCTATGGCAAGACGGCCACCTTCATGCCGAAGCCGGTCGTGGGCGACAACGGTTCGGGCATGCACATCCACCAATCCGTGTGGAAGGACGGCCAGAACCTGTTCGCGGGCAACGGCTACGCCGGCCTGTCGGAATTCGCGCTGTACTACATCGGCGGCATCATCAAGCACGCCCGCGCGCTGAACGCCATCACCAACCCGGGTACGAACTCGTACAAGCGTCTGGTGCCGGGCTTCGAAGCCCCGGTCAAGCTGGCTTACTCGGCCCGTAACCGTTCGGCCTCGATCCGTATTCCGTACGTTGCCAACCCGAAGGGCCGTCGTATCGAAACGCGCTTCCCGGATCCGCTGTGCAACCCGTACCTGGGCTTCTCGGTGCTGCTGATGGCCGGCCTGGATGGCGTGCAGAACAAGATCCACCCGGGCGAAGCCGCCGACAAGAACCTGTACGACCTGCCGCCGGAAGAGGATGCAAAGATCCCGACCGTGTGCTCGAGCCTCGACCAGGCCCTCGAGTACCTGGACAAGGATCGCGAATTCCTGACCCGTGGCGGTGTGTTCTCCAACTCGATGCTGGACGCCTACATCGAGCTGAAGATGGAAGAAGTCACGCGCTTCCGCATGACCACGCACCCGATCGAGTTCGAGATGTACTACTCGCTGTAACAGGCGGGCGCCCCGTGCGATGCAGCAACGGGGCGTGGATGCGACAGTATTGACGGGGAAGGGCGGCGCAGGTCGCCCTTCCTTTTTGTGAAGAATGGGTTTATGGCTAGAATGAGCGACCGCCGGATTCCGGCGCACAATCGACGTTTCAGCCAGGTTCCATTCATGTTCCGTCCTTCCTCCCGCATCGCATCCGGACTGCTTGCCGCCCTCGCGGGGCTTGCTGCGCTGTCCGTGCAGGTTCCCGCGCATGCGGATGATGTCTATCTGTGCACTGGCCCGAACGGCGTGCCGGAGTACCGCAACAGCGGCAACGTGAAGGGCTGCCGGAAGCTGGCGCTGCCCGATGTGGTGACGGTGCCGGGCACGCGCAGTCCGCGTAGCGGGGGGGCGGCGCCGGCGTCGGCCGAGTCGAGCGGCAGTTTCCCGCGCGTCGACAGCGCGACGCAGAAGAGCCGCGACAGCGAACGCCGCCGCGTGCTGGAGGCCGAGTTGTCGGAAGAGGAGCGCAAGCTCCAGGCGTTGCAGGCCGAGTACAACAACGGCCAGCCCGAGCGCCAGGGCAACGAACGTAACTATCAAAAATATCTCGACCGCACCGCGCAGCTGAAGAGCGACATCGAGCGTAGCCAGGCCAATGTCGAATCGATCCGCCGGGAGCTGTCCAACCTGAAGGAGTAGTACTGCGATGCGTCGACTGATCCGCAAAGCGGCCCACCGCGATGACCGGGAACAGACGACGCCACCCGCGCCGCCTGCCGCCGCCCCGCAAGCTCCGGCCGGCGGCCGCGCCACGCCGGCGATGCCGCCCCTGCCGTTCTCGTACAGCCCGCCGCTGTCGTATCCGGGGCTCGATGCCGTGCCCAACCCCATCCTCTTCGTCCGCCATCCGTCGCTGACGATTTTCTACGCCAATCCCGCCGCCGAGGCCACGCTGGCTGTGTCGCGCCGCCAACTGGTGGATATGTCGCTGTACGAGCTGTTCGTCGATCCGGTGGACCTGGTGGAGATGATCGGCACGGTGGCGGACCGCCAGTTCGACGCCAAGCGCCGTGACTTGTCGCTCGAGCGGCCGGGCCACGAGGCGCTGCACGTGCATGCGGTGGTCGGCGCCATCGATTTCGAGCCGGGCTGTGCCCTGCTGGAGCTGCTGCCCAACGAGCAGAAGATACGCAGCGAGCGCGAGGAGCGCCTGCTGGATCTCACCTCCGCCAACAAGGAACTGATCCGCAACCTGGCGCACGAGATCAAGAATCCGCTGGGCGGCATCCGCGGCGCGGCGCAGTTGCTGGAGTTCGAGCTGCCCGAACGTGCGCTGCGCGAGTACACCCAGGTCATCATCAAGGAGTCCGACCGGCTGCAGACGCTGGTGGATCGCCTGCTGGAGCCGCACCGGCATCCGCACATCGTCGGCGACGTGAATATCCACGAGGTGCTCGAACGCGTGCGTTCGGTGGTGCTGGCGGAGTTTCCGCAGGGCCTGCGCATTGTGCGCGACTACGACGCCAGCCTGCCCGAATTCCGCGGCGACAAGGAACAGCTGATCCAGGCCGTGCTCAACATCGTCCACAACGCGGCGCATGCCCTGGGGCCGAGCATCGTGCGGGGCGATGCCGAAATCATTCTGCGCACGCGGGTGGCGCGCAAGGTCACGATCGCCAAGCGCCTCTACAAGCTGGCATTGGACTTGCATGTGGTGGACAACGGTCCTGGTATCCCGGACGACATCCGCGAGCGAATCTTCTTCCCGCTGGTGTCCGGACGGGAAGGGGGGAGCGGGCTGGGCCTGACGCTCGCGCAGACATTCGTGCAGCAGCACGACGGCCTGATCGAATGCGACAGCAGGCCGGGCCTGACCGATTTCCGCATCGTGGTGCCGCTGCATTGACGGCGGCACCGGCGGCCCAGGCGATCTGAAGTCAAGCTGACACACAACACATGAAGTCAATCTGGATAGTCGACGACGATCAATCCATCCGCTGGGTCCTCGAGAAAGCGCTGGCGCGGGAGAGCCTGCTGTCGCGCAGCTTCACCAATGTCCGCGACGCGCTCAACGCGCTCGACGAAGAAACGCCACAGGTCCTGATCTCCGACGTCCGCATGCCGGGCGGCTCGGGGCTGGATCTGCTGCAGGCCATCAAGAGCAAGCATCCGGGCCTGCCGGTCATCATCATGACGGCGTATTCCGACCTGGACAGCGCCGTGGCGGCGTTCCAGGGCGGCGCCTTCGAATACCTCGCCAAGCCGTTCGACGTGGACCGTGCGGTCGAGCTGATCCGCCGCGCGCTGGAAGAGAGCCTGCGCGAGGAGGAGATCGACGACCGGCTGGGCGATGCGCCCGAGATCCTCGGCCAGGCGCCGGCGATGCAGGATGTGTTCCGCGCCATCGGCCGGCTGTCGCAGTCGAACGTGACGGTGCTGATCACCGGCGAATCCGGCACCGGCAAGGAACTGGTGGCGCGCGCGCTGCACAAGCACAGCCCGCGCGCGAGCGGTCCGTTCATCGCGCTGAATACCGCGGCGATCCCCAAGGACCTGCTGGAATCCGAACTGTTTGGCCATGAGCGCGGCGCCTTCACCGGTGCGCAGACCATGCGCCGCGGCCGTTTCGAGCAGGCCGAGGGCGGCACGCTGTTCCTCGATGAGATCGGCGACATGCCGTTCGACCTGCAGACGCGCCTGCTGCGCGTGCTGTCGGACGGGCACTTCTACCGGGTGGGCGGTCACAACCCGCTCAAGGCCAATGTGCGCGTCATCGCGGCCACGCACCAGAACCTGGAGACGCGCGTCAAGGACGGCCTGTTCCGCGAGGATCTGTTCCACCGCCTCAACGTGATCCGCCTGCGGCTGCCGCCGCTGCGCGAGCGTCCGGAAGACATCACGCTGCTGGCACGGCACTTTCTGCAGAAGAGCGCGAAGGAGCTGGGTGTGGAGCCCAAGCGCATGTCGGACGAGGCATCGGCGCACATCGCCACGCTGCCGTTCCCGGGCAACGTGCGCCAGCTCGAAAACCTCTGCAACTGGCTGACCGTGATGGCGCCGGCGCAGACCATCGAGATCAAGGACCTGCCGCATGACCTCGTGCGCGGCACCAGCCAGATGCTGCCGGGCGCGGCCGATTTGATGGCGGCGGGGCGTCCGGCGGTGGCGGGTGAACCGTCTTCCGGTGGCGATGCCTATGTCACCGGCGTCGAGGCACCGGTGGCTGCGGGCGTGGCAGCGGGTGCCTCCGTCATGTCCGGCTGGGAGCGCGCGCTGGCCGGCGAGGCCAAGGCGATGCTCGAGGCCGGCCAGCCCGATGTCATGGATGCACTGACCCGCCGTTTCGAACGGGCCATCCTGGAAGCCGCCCTCGGCGTCACGCGCGGGCGCCGGGTCGAAGCGGCCACGCGCCTGGGCATCGGCCGCAACACCATTACCCGCAAATTGCAGGAACTCGGCTTCGACTGACACCGCAGCGAAGCCGGTTCAACCGCATATCGTCGAGCTTGGCGATTGGGATTGGGCGGATTTCCGCAAGGGAATCCGCCTTTTTTTTTACGCGGGTCGCTCAGTGCAGGCGATGCTTGAGCTGCGACAGTTCAGCGTGGGCGCGCATGACGGCGGTCTGGACCGTGTGGTCGACCTTGCCCGCGTTCTGGCAGGCCGTCTTGGCACGGTCCGACGCGGCTTCCAGCTTGTCGATGGCCTCGACGAAGGGCTGCTCGTCTTTGGCGCCTTCCAGCCGCGCATGATATTGACGGGCTTGCTCATCGAGCTGCTGGATCGATTGTTTCAGCGCGTCCGGCACGTTTTCATGCGTGGCGCAGGCCTGGGCAAGCTCCGCGATGGTGTGTTCGGCGTGTTCGAAACGCTGGCGTAGTTTCTGGGTTTGCATCAGAGGCTCCTGTCGGATGGGAACGGAACGCTGCGAGCGCACCACAGTGAGGTGCATGTGTGGCGCGAAACGGTGCAGCGCCCAAGGCTGGCGCGCAAGCAGCGTGCCGCGTGCCGGAGCCGATACACGGGAAGGCAGGCGGGCCGGCCCGGGCCGGCCATCCCGCACGCGTCGCTCAGGGGCGCGGAGCCGGCAGCGCGGGCGCGCGTGCCCCAAGAATGCGCTCGGCCACCTCGGCAAAGCCCGCGCCGCCTTCGCCCGAGGTGAGATAGGCCGGTGGCACCGGCAGCGTATCGATCACATCCAGTACATTGGCGACGCCCACGGACAGCGGGAAGAACTCGAACATGGCCGCATCGTTGGCCGAGTCGCCGACGAACAGCCAGTGCTCGCGCTCGGCGTGCAGGTCCATGGCAAAGGCGCGCCGCGCCAGCGCGATGCTGGCGCTCAGCTTGTCGTGCCTGCCGAACCAGCCGTTGACGTGGATCGAACTGACCGTCGCGTGCATGCCGTGCGTGCGCATGATGTCGACGATGTGCTGGATAGCAGCCTGCGGCAGCGGGGGCACCTGCTCGGCGTGATCGATGGCCAGGTCGGCGGCATGCCACGCCTGATCGGTGGCGAGCGCCGAGCCGGGCACCGCGCGCAGGATCTCCGCGCCGATCCCGCGCATGCGCTCCAGGTTGCGCAGGCGGGTCTGTGCGTCATCGACGAAATCGGAGGGCAGATGGCCGCGCGCATCGACGCGCATGGCGAAGGCGCCGTTCTCGCCGATCACCGCATCGACCGGCCACAGCCGCGCGATGACTTCGCACCACGCAATCGACCGCCCCGTCACCGGCACGACCTTGACGCCGGCCCGGTGCAGGCGCTCCAGCGCCGTGTAGGCCTGGGCCGGCAGCTTGCCGCGCGTGGTCAGCGTGCCGTCGACATCGGTGAACACACCGGTGACATGTCGCAGCGCGTCATCGGAGAGCTGGTGCAGGGCCAGCGGGATGCGGCGCGCGACGAGCGCGGACGCGGTTTCGAGGGGGCCGGCGGGCGTGGTGGGCGGGGCGAGCATGCTGCGGCTGCGAAGAGAGTCGGCTTCAATCCATTCTAACGGCGCTTTGCCGGTCGGCCGTGGAGGAAATTCCCGATGTCTTTGTGACAGAAAGGCAAGTAACATGCCGCTGTCACAAAAATGCCCGACCGTCCGGATAGAGTCGGGGCGCCGTGGGCCGGCACAAGGCCCGCCGGGAAGCCATAACCGAGGAGAAACGATGACGATCCAGAAGATTGCGGGGGCAGTGGCCGTGCTGGCGGCCTGCACGTTCGCGCAGGCCGCCCACGCCGTGACCGAAATCCAGTGGTGGCACTCTATGGAGGGCGCCCTGAACGAGAAGGTGAACGAGCTCGCCAACAAGTTCAACGCCAGCCAGTCCGACTACAAGGTCGTGCCCGTCTACAAGGGCCAATACGACGAATCGCTGGCCGCCGGCATCGCGGCCTTCCGCGCCGGCAACGCGCCGGCCATCCTGCAGGTTTTCGAGGTCGGCACCGCGACCATGATGAACGCCCGCGGCGCCATCGTGCCGGTGGCCAAGGTGATGAAGGACGCCGGCGAGAAGTTCGACCCCAAGGCCTACGTGCCGGCGGTGGCGGGCTATTACACCTCGAACAAGGGCGAGATGCTGTCGTTCCCGTTCAACAGCTCGACGACGATCCTGTACTACAACAAGGACGCCCTCAAGAAGGCCGGCCTCGACCCGAACAAGCCGCCCGCGACGTGGCAGGAGGTCGCCATCGACGCGGCCAAGCTCAAGGCGGCCGGCTTCGCATGCGGCTACACCACCGACTGGCAGTCGTGGGTGCACCTGGAGAGCTTCTCGGCGTGGCACAACGTGGCGTTCGCGACCGAGAGCAACGGCTTCGGCGGCGCAAAGGCACGCCTGGCCTTCAACGGTCCGGTGCAGGTGCAGCATATCGAGCATCTGCTAGACATGGAGAAGAAGGGCTACTTCACCTACGCCGGCCGCAAGGACGAACCCAAGGCGAAGTTCATCGCGGGCGAGTGCGCCATGCACACCGGCTCGTCGGCGGCACTGGCCAACATCCGCAAGAACGCCCGGTTCAGCTTCAGCCCGGCCCCGCTGCCGTACGAGGCGGGCGTGCCGGGCGCGCCGCAGAACACCATCATCGGCGGCGCCTCGCTGTGGGTGATGGGTGGCCACAAGCCCGAGGAGTACAAGGGCGTCGCCAGGTTCTTCTCCTTCCTGTCGCGCCCGGAGATCCAGTCCGACTGGCACCAGTCGACCGGTTACCTGCCGGTGACGATGGAAGCGTACGAGCTGACCAGGAAGTCGGGCTTCTATGACAAGAACCCGGGCGCCGACGTGGCCGTCAAGCAGATGATCGTCAAGACGACCGACAAGTCGCGCGGTATCCGCCTGGGCAACTTCCCGCAGATCCGCTCGGTGATCGACGAAGAACTCGAGGCCGTGTGGGCGGGCAAGAAGTCGCCGAAGGAAGCGCTGGACAGCGCCGTGGCGCGCGGCAACGACCTGCTGGCCCGCTTCGAGAAGACCGTCAAGGAATAAGCGCGCCTTGCGTGTGCTGTAGCCGCCGGCCCTGCATGCGCGGGGCTGGCGGTGCGTTTTGAGATTCCCCATGGAAAAACGCGTCGTATTCAGGTCGCGCTGGCTGCCCTATGTGCTGGTGGCTCCGCAGATCGCCGTCACCCTGGTGTTCTTCTTCTGGCCGGCGGGGCAGGCGCTGTACCAGTCGCTGCTGCGGCAGGACGCCTTCGGCATGCATCTCGACTTCGTCGGGCTGGAGAACTTCGCCGACCTGTTCGCCGATCCGAACTACCTCGGGTCGTTCAAGACCACGGCGGTGTTCGCCATCGGCGTGGCCTTCGTGGGGCTGTCCACGTCGCTGGCACTGGCGTACTTCGCCGACCGCGTGCTGCGCGGCGCCACCTTCTACAAGACGCTGCTGATCTGGCCGTACGCGATCGCGCCGGCCGTGGCGGGCGTGCTGTGGAGCTTCCTGTTCAACCCGTCGCTGGGCATCGTCTCGTTCGTGATCCGCAGGATGGGCGTGGACTGGAACTACGTGCTCAACGGCGAGCAGGCGCTGCTGCTCGTTGTCATCATCGCGGCATGGAAGCAGATCAGCTACAACTTCCTGTTCTTCCTGGCCGGGCTGCAGAGCATCCCGAAGTCGCTGATCGAGGCGGCGGCGATTGACGGCGCGGGCCCGTGGAAGCGCTTCTGGTCGATCGTCTTCCCGCTGCTGTCGCCCACGACCTTCTTCCTGATGGTGGTGAACGTGGTGTACGCCTTCTTCGACACCTTCGCCATCATCGATTCGGTCACGCAGGGCGGGCCGTTCAAGGCGACCGAGACGCTGGTGTTCAAGGTGTACCAGGACGGCGTGCGCGGGCTCGACATCGGCGGCTCGGCCGCACAGTCGGTGATCCTGATGGCGGTGGTGATCGTGTTGACGATCGTGCAGTTCCGCTACGTCGAGCGCAAGGTCCAGTACTGAGGAGCACGACCATGATCGAACGCCGTCCGTTGCTGGACTTCCTGACCCACCTCGTGCTGATCCTGGGCGTGGTGATCGTCGCCTTTCCGGTCTACGTGGTCTTCGTCGCGTCCTCGCTGACGGCCGAGGACGTGCTGCAGGCGCCGATGACGCTGATCCCCGGCCCGCACCTGATCGACAACTACCGCGAGGTGCTCGTGCACGGCATGGGCAACTCGGCCACGCCGGTCGGCACCATGCTGATGAACAGCCTGATCATGGCGCTGGGTATCTCGCTGGGCAAGATCGCGATCTCCATCATCTCGGCCTTCGCCATCGTCTATTTCCGCTTTCCGCTGCGCAAGACGTTCTTCTGGCTGATCTTCGTCACGCTGATGCTGCCGGTGGAGGTGCGCATCCTGCCGACCTACAAGGTGGTGTCGGACCTCGGCATGCTCAACAGCTACTTCGGCCTGACCATCCCGATCATCGCCACGGCCACGGCCACGTTCCTGTTCCGCCAGTTCTTCCTGACGATTCCCGACGAGCTCGCCGAGGCCGCGCGCATCGACGGCGCCGGGCCGCTCAAGTTCTTCTGGGACGTGGTGCTGCCGCTGTCGCGCACCAGCATCGCGGCGCTGTTCGTGATCCAGTTCATCTACGGCTGGAACCAGTACCTGTGGCCGCTGCTGATCACCACCGAGCGGGACATGACGCCGATCGTGCTGGGCGTCACGCAGATGATCTCCCGCTCCGGCGATTCCGCCACCGACTGGAACCTGCTGATGGCCACCGTGATGCTGGCCATGGTGCCGCCCGCGCTGGTGGTGATCGGCATGCAGCGGTGGTTCGTGAAGGGCCTGGTGGAAACCGAAAAGTAGAAAGAAGTCGAAAGAGAAGACGACCCGCATATGGCAAAACTGTCTCTACGCAACGTTCAGAAGCACTACGCCGGCCTTCAGGTCGTGCACGGCATCGACATGGAGATCGGCGACGGGGAGTTCGTCGTCATCGTCGGGCCGTCGGGCTGCGGCAAGTCCACGCTGCTGCGCATGGTGGCCGGCCTGGAGCCGATCACCGGCGGGGAGGTCTGGATCGGCGATCGCGTCGTCAACGAGCTGGAACCGGCCGAGCGCGATATCGCCATGGTGTTCCAGAACTACGCGCTGTATCCGCACATGACGGTGTTCGACAACATGGCGTACGGCCTGAAGATCCGCAGCTTGCCCAAGAGCGAGATCCTGGCGCGCGTGCAGCAGGCCGCCGGCATCCTCGAGCTCGGCAAGCTGCTCGACCGCAAGCCACGCCAGCTCTCGGGCGGGCAGCGCCAGCGCGTGGCGATGGGCCGCGCCATCGTGCGCGAGCCGGCGGTGTTCCTGTTCGACGAGCCGCTGTCCAACCTGGACGCCAAGCTGCGCGTGCAGATGCGGCTGGAGCTCAAGGAGCTGCACCGCCGCTTGCGTACCACCAGCCTGTACGTGACGCACGACCAGGTCGAAGCGATGACGCTGGCCGACCGCATGATGGTGCTCAACGGCGGCCGCGTCGAGCAGATCGGTACCCCGCTGGAGGTCTACGCGCGCCCGGCCAGCACCTTCGTCGCCGGCTTCATCGGCTCGCCGCCGATGAACCTGGTGCCGGTGTCGCGCCAGGCGGGCGAGGGGGACCAGATCCGCGTCGATGGCGCGAAGGTGGGCGATGCGCCCGCCACGCTCGGCCACCTGCCGATGGGCCTGCACCTGCCCGGGCACGCACTGATGGGCCTGCGCCCCGAGCACATCGAGCCGTGCGCCACCGACCAGGCCATTGCATTCGTCGAGGTGCGGCTGGTCGAGGCACTCGGCGCCGACGCGTTTGCCTATGGC
The DNA here is from genome assembly GCA_919592095.1 of Ralstonia syzygii subsp. syzygii. GTDB lineage: Bacteria > Pseudomonadota > Gammaproteobacteria > Burkholderiales > Burkholderiaceae > Ralstonia > Ralstonia syzygii. Next base: position 28,631 of record CAKKOY010000015.1, read on the forward strand.
GCGCTGGCCGGCCATCCGATCGTCGTCCGGCTGGACCCGCACGCCAGCGTCAAGGCCGGCGATCGGCTGCCCGTCACCGCCTCGGCCGACCACCTGCACTGGTTCGACCCGCAGACCACCCGCCGCATCGAGGCCCTGGCATGAGCGAAGCACGCACACTGCCGGCCTGGCCGTATCCGCGCGCCATCGCCCATCGGGGTGCGGGCAAGCTCGCACCCGAGAACACACTGGCGGCGTTCCGCCACGGCGCCTCGTTCGGCTACCGCATGTTCGAGTTCGATGTGAAGCTGTCGGGCGACGGCGTGGCCGTGCTGCTGCACGATGCCACGCTGGAACGCACCACCAGCGGTCATGGGCGGATCGACGCGCTGTCGTTCAGCCAGATCGCGCAGCTGGACGCCGGCAGCTGGCACAGCCCGGCCTTTGCCGGCGAGCCGGTGCCGACGCTGGCGGCCGTCGCCCGCTACCTGCGCGCCAATGGCTTCCTGGCCAATATCGAGATCAAGCCGGTGCCCGGCACGGAGTGGCGGACCGGCGCGGCGGTAGCGCTGGATGCCAGCACCCTGTGGGCCGGCGCCGGGGTGCCGCCGCTGCTGTCGTCGTTCTCGGAGGAGGCGCTGGCCGCCGCGCGCACGACCGCGCCGGAACTGCCGCGCGCGCTGCTGCTGGACACCCTGCCGGCGGACTGGCTGGACCGGCTGCGCGCGCTGGACTGCGTGGCGCTCGATGCCAACCATCGCGCCCTGACGCCAGAAGTGATTGCCGCGGCTCATGCGGCGGGCTTCCGCGTCGGTTGCTACACCGTCAATGACGTGGAGCGCGCCCGCCTGCTGTGGGGCGCCGGGCTGGACAGCCTGATCACCGATTGGGTCGACCGCATCGCGCCATCCGGCACGTGACGGCACCGATTCCTGATGCAACAACGCAACGTTTTATTGTTGCGCCAAGGAATCAGAATATTGCCTATAAACGTGCTATGCTTTTCGCCGCGAAGACTTTAGGTCCTTCCCGCACAACTTGTCTGTAAAAGCTGTTTCGGTGCCTCACCCTGCCATGTGCGATGCGGTCCGACCAGGTGATTTCAGGCGATTCAAAGTTTGCGATCCGCTAACCGGTCAAGCCGTGTCGCGGAAGGTTGATGAACCCGCTGAACTCCGGCAGACCCGGAGAAGGTGAGCGCCCCATGACTGAGCTGTACAAGCAGTATCTGGACACTTCGTACCTGTCCGGCGGCAATGCCGCATACGTTGAAGACCAGTACGAAGCCTATCTCCAGGATCCCACTTCCGTCAGCGAGGCCCTGCGTGCGTATTTCGATGCGCTGCAGAACATCCCCGCGGTCGACGGTTCTAACGCCCGGGATATCCCCCACGCCCCCATCGTCACGTCGTTTGCCGAGCGCGCCAAGCAGGGCCCGATCAAGACGATCGTTGCCTCCGCCGACTCGGACATGGGCCGCAAGCGCGTGGCCGCGACGCAACTGGTCGCCGCCTACCGCAACGTGGGCCTGCGCTGGGCCGACCTGGATCCGCTCAAGCGTCAGGAGCGCCCGCCGGTGCCGGACCTGGACCCGGCCTTCTACGGTTTCACCGAAGCCGATCAGGACATCGTCTTCAACGCCAGCAACACGTACTTCGGCAAGGAAACGATGAGCCTGCGCGAGCTGCTCAACAACCTGCGCGAAACGTACTGCGGCTCGATCGGCGCCGAATTCATGTACATCAGCGACCAGGCGCAGAAGCGCTGGTGGCAGGAGCGCCTGGAGAGCATCCGCTCCAAGCCGGTCTTCTCCGCTGAAAAGAAGAAGCACGTCCTGGAGCGCTTGACGGCCGCCGAAGGTCTGGAGCGCTTCCTCCACACCAAGTACGTCGGCCAGAAGCGCTTCTCGCTGGAAGGCGGCGAGAGCTTCATCGCGGCGATGGACGAACTGATCCAGCACGCCGGCGAGAAGGGCGTGCAGGAAATCGTGATCGGCATGGCCCACCGCGGCCGCCTGAACGTGCTGGTCAACACGCTGGGCAAGATGCCGGCCGACCTGTTTGCCGAATTCGAAGGCAAGCACGTGGACGACCTGCCGGCCGGCGACGTGAAGTACCACAAGGGCTTCTCGAGCGATGTCCCGACCCCGGGCGGCCCGGTCCACCTGTCGCTGGCGTTCAACCCGTCGCACCTGGAAATCGTCAACCCGGTGGTGGAAGGCTCGGTCAAGGCGCGCCAGGAACGCCGCGGCGACCAGACCGGCGAGCAGGAGGTGCTGGCCGTGCAGGTGCACGGTGACGCGGCCTTCGCCGGCCAGGGTGTCGTGATGGAAACGCTCAACCTCGCGCAGACGCGCGGCTACGGCACGGGCGGCACCATCCACATCGTCATCAACAACCAGATCGGCTTCACGACCTCCGATCCGCGCGACTCGCGCTCCACGCTGTACTGCACGGACGTGGTCAAGATGATCGAGGCGCCGGTGCTGCACGTGAACGGCGACGATCCGGAAGCCGTCGTGCTGGCCATGCAGTTGGCCGTGGACTTCCGCACCGAATTCAAGAAGGACGTCGCGGTCGACATCATCTGCTACCGCAAGCTCGGCCACAACGAGCAGGACACGCCGGCGATGACGCAGCCGCTGATGTACAAGAAGATCGGCCAGCACCCCGGCACGCGCAAGCTGTACGCAGACAAGCTCATCACGCAGAACACCCTGAAGACCGAAGAGCCGGACGGCCTGGTGCAGGAATACCGCGCCGCCATGGACGCCGGCAAGCACACGGTCGATCCGGTGCTGTCGAACTTCAAGAACAAGTTCGCAGTGGACTGGCTGCCGTTCTTGAATCGCAAGTGGACGGACGCCGCCGACACCGCCGTGCCGATGGCCGAGCTCAAGCGCCTGGCCGAGCGCATCACCGCCATCCCCGAGCACTTCAAGGTGCACTCGCTGGTCGAGCGTGTCGTCAACGACCGCGCGAAGATGGGCCAGGGCGAGCAGCCGCTGGACTGGGGCATGGGCGAGCACCTGGCCTTCGCTTCGCTGGTGGCTTCGGGCTACCCGGTACGCATCACCGGTCAGGACGCCGGCCGCGGCACGTTCACGCACCGCCACGCCGTGCTGCACGACCAGAACCGCGAGCGCTGGGACGCCGGCAGCTACATCCCGCTGCAGAACGTGTCGGACAACCAGGCACCGTTCAACGTGATCGACTCGGTGCTGTCCGAAGAGGCGGTGATGGGCTTCGAATACGGCTACTCGACCGCCGAGCCGAACGCGCTGGTGATCTGGGAAGCCCAGTTCGGCGACTTCGCCAACGGTGCGCAGGTCGTGATCGACCAGTTCATCTCGTCGGGTGAAGTGAAGTGGGGCCGTGCCTCGGGCCTGACGCTGATGCTGCCGCACGGCTACGAAGGCCAGGGTCCGGAGCACAGCTCGGCGCGCCTGGAGCGCTACCTGCAGCTGTGTGCGGACCACAACATGCAAGTGGTGCAGCCGACCACCCCGGCGCAGATCTTCCACCTGCTGCGCCGCCAGATGATCCGCCTGTTCCGCAAGCCGCTGATCATCCTGACGCCGAAGTCGCTGCTGCGCAGCAAGGACGCCGTGTCGCCGCTGACCGATCTGGCCAAGGGCCATTTCGAGACGGTGATCGCCGATGCGGAAGAGCTGAACGCCGCCAAGGTCAAGCGCGTGGTCGCGTGCTCGGGCAAGGTGTACTACGACCTGGTCAACAGCCGCAAGGAGCGCGGTCAGACCGACACGGCCATCATCCGTGTCGAGCAGCTGTATCCGTTCCCGCACAAGGCGTTCGCGGCCGAGCTCAAGAAGTACCCGAACCTCACCGAAGTGGTGTGGTGCCAGGACGAACCGCAGAACCAGGGCGCCTGGTTCTTCGTGCAGCACTACATCATGGAGAACATGAGCGAGGGCCAGAAGCTCGGCTACGCCGGCCGTCCGGCCTCGGCGTCGCCGGCCGTGGGCTACTACGCCAAGCACAACGAGCAACAGAAGGCGCTGGTCGACGCCGCCTTCACCAAGCTCAAGGGCTTCGTGCTGACCAAGTAAGCGGCAAATGCGCCAGGGCGGCGGCTTCGACCGTCGCCCTTGGCGCATCTTCGCCTCCTGTATTCCATCGCATACACGAATTGAAGCGGCGTGCACGACAGGGGTGTCGCACACATGAATCCAAGGAACCATCGAAATGGCTATCGTTGATGTCAAGGTCCCGCAGTTTTCCGAATCCGTCGAAGAAGGCACGCTGATCTCCTGGAAGAAGAAGCCGGGTGAGGCCGTGGCCGTGGACGAAGTCCTGGTCGAAATCGAGACCGACAAGGTCGTGCTGGAAGTGCCGGCCCCGTCGGCTGGCGTGCTGGCTGAAGTGCTGGTGGCCGACGGCGCTACCGTGGCGTCGGAACAGTTGCTGGCCAAGATCGACACCGAAGGCAAGGCGGGCGCTGCTGCCCCGGCTGCCGCCGCACCGGCTCCGGCCGCTGCCGCGCCCGCACCGGTCGCTGCTGCGCCGGCCCCGGCTGCCGCTGTCGCCACCGGTGGCGTGGTCATGCCGTCGGCTGCTAAGCTGATGGCCGAGGCCAACCTGTCGGCTGGCCAAGTGGCCGGCACGGGCCGCGATGGCCGCATCACCAAGGGCGATGTGCTGGGTGCCGTGGCCGGCGGTGCCAAGCCGGCTCCGGCCGCCGCGCCGCAGGCCGTGCTTCCGGCCCTGCAGCAAGTGGCTGCGCCGGTGGACTTCGCCGTCCTGGGCGACCGTCCGGAAGAGCGCGTGCCGATGAGCCGCCTGCGCGCCCGCATCGCCGAGCGCCTGGTGCAGTCGCAGTCGACCAACGCTATCCTCACCACCTTCAATGAAGTTAACATGAAGCCGGTGATGGACTTGCGCGCCAAGTTCAAGGACCAGTTCGAGAAGACCCACGGCGTGAAGCTGGGCTTCATGTCGTTCTTCGTGAAGGCCGCCGTCCACGCGCTGAAGAAGTACCCGGTCATCAACGCCTCGGTGGATGGCAACGACATCGTCTACCACGGCTACTTCGACATCGGTATCGCCGTCGGCTCGCCGCGCGGCCTGGTGGTGCCCATCCTGCGCAATGCCGACCAGATGAGCCTGGCCGACATCGAAAAGAAGATCGCTGAATTTGGCGTCAAGGCCCGCGATGGCAAGCTGACGCTGGACGACCTGACCGGCGGCACGTTCTCGATCTCCAACGGCGGTACCTTCGGTTCGATGTTGTCGACCCCGATCATCAACCCGCCGCAATCGGCCATCCTGGGCGTGCACGCGACCAAGGACCGCGCTGTGGTGGAGAACGGCCAAGTCGTGGTCCGCCCGATGAACTACCTGGCCATGTCCTACGATCACCGCATCATCGACGGCCGCGAAGCCGTGCTGGGCCTGGTGGCGATGAAGGAAGCGCTGGAAGATCCGGCCCGCCTGCTGCTCGACCTGTAAACCTGCCCACGATCCTACTGCGCGACCCGATCTTGGCCCTGCGATGCTCGCCGTACCCATGTACGGCTGCGCTTCTCGGACCCACCTCGGGCCGCTCGCTACGGATCGTGAACAGGTTTAAACCGCTGTTGACGTTCCCGCTTGCGCGGAAACGACGGACTAAAGGATTTCTCCATGAGCAAAGAATTTGATGTGCTGGTGATCGGCGCCGGCCCCGGTGGCTATATCGCCGCCATCCGTGCCGGCCAGCTGGGCCTGAACGTGGCCTGCTGCGAAGACAATCCCTACGATGATCCGAAGGGCGAGCCGCGCCTGGGCGGCACCTGCCTGAACGTCGGCTGTATTCCGTCCAAGGCGCTGCTGGCCTCGTCGGAAGAGTTCGAGAACGTGAACCACCACCTGGCCGACCATGGCATCACGGTGGAAGGTGCGAAGGTCGATGTCACCAAGATGCTCAAGCGCAAGGACGACATCGTCGGCAAGATGACCAAGGGCATCGAGTTCCTGTTCCGCAAGAACAAGGTGACGCTGCTCAAGGGCCACGGCAAGTTCGTCGGCAAGACGGATGCGGGCTACCAAGTGGAAGTGAGCGGCAAGGCCGGCGCGGAAGTCGTGACCGCCAAGCACGTGATCATCGCCACCGGCTCGAAGGCCCGCCACCTGCCGGGCGTGCCGGTCGATAACGTGACCATCGCCGATAACGAAGGCGCGCTGAAGTTCGGCGGAGTGCCGAAGAAGCTGGGCGTGATCGGCGCGGGCGTGATCGGCCTGGAGCTGGGCTCGGTGTGGCGCCGTCTGGGTTCCGAAGTGACCATTCTCGAAGCGCTGCCGAGCTTCCTGGGCGCAGCGGACGAGTCGGTGGCCAAGGAAGCCAACAAGCTGCTGACCAAGCAGGGCCTGAACATCAAGGTCGGCGTGCAGGTTGGTGAGATCCAATCGAGCGATCAGGGCGTCAAGGTGAACTACACCGACGCCGCCGGCGCCGCCCAGGTGCTGGAGTGCGACAAGCTGATCGTGTCGATCGGGCGCGTGCCGAACACCGACAACCTGGGCCTGTATGCGATCGGCCTGGCGACGGATCAGCGCGGTTTCATCGAGGTGGACGACCACTGCGCGACCAAGCTGCCGAACCTGTGGGCAATCGGCGACGTGGTGCGTGGCCCGATGCTGGCGCACAAGGCCGAAGACGAAGGCGTGGCCGTGGCCGAACGCATCGTCGGCCAGAAGCCGCACATCGACTACAACTGCATTCCGTGGGTCATCTACACGTACCCGGAAATCGCCTGGGTCGGCAAGACCGAGCAGCAGCTCAAGGCCGAAGGCCGCGAGACCAAGGCGGGCCAGTTCCCGTTCATCGCCAACGGCCGTGCGCTGGGTATGGGTGCGTCGGACGGCTTCGTTAAGATCATCGCCGATGCCAAGACCGACGAGATCCTCGGCGTGCACGTGGTGGCCGCCAACGCGTCGGACCTGATCGCCGAAGCCGTGGTAGCGATGGAGTTCAAGGCTGCGGCGGAAGACATCGGCCGCATCTGCCACCCGCATCCGTCGATGTCCGAAGTGATGCGCGAGGCTGCGCTGGCTGTCGACAAGCGTCAGCTGAACATGTAATCGCACGCCACCAGGCGAGCACGGTGCCCGGTCATCCGCAAGATGCCGGGCATCGGTCCATTTGGGCCACCGAACGGCAGGCCCCACGCAGATGAACGTCCAGGAAACCTACCTGAAGGAACTGAAGGCGCGATGCTACCAGCCCGACGAGGCGCAGCAGCGCGCGGTCGACCGCCTGCAGCTGTGCTACGACGAATGGGTGGCCTACAAGGCCAGGCGTTCGAGCGCCCTGCGCAAGCTGCTGGTGCGCCCGGAGCTGCCGCGCGGCGTCTACATGTGGGGCGGGGTGGGGCGTGGCAAGTCGTTCCTGATGGATGCCTTCTACAGCTGCGTGCCGGTGGTGCGCAAGACGCGCCTGCACTTCCACGAGTTCATGCGCGAGGTGCACCGCCAGCTGGAAGAGCTGCGTGGTCGCGCCGATCCGCTCGATGAACTCGCGCGCCGCATCGCCAGGCGCTATCGCCTGATCTGCTTTGACGAATTCCACGTCAGCGACGTCGCCGATGCGATGATCCTGCACCGCCTGCTCGATCAGCTCTTCGCCAACGGCGTGCAGTTCGTGATGACCTCCAACTACCGCCCGGACCTGTTGTACCCGGACGGCCTGCACCGCGACCGCGTGCTGCCCGCCATCGCCCTGCTGCAGGAGAGGCTCGATATCCTCAACGTCGATGCCGGCATCGACTACCGCAAGCGCGCCATGGAGCAGGTGCAGGCCTATCACACGCCGTTGGGCGCCAAGGCCAACTCGGCGCTGCGCGACGCGTTTGCCGCGGTGGCCGAGGCACCGGATGAGTCGCCTATCCTGCATATCGAGCACCGCGAGATCCGCGCGCAGCGCAAGGCCGGCGGCGTGGTGTGGTTCGACTTTGCCACGCTGTGCGGCGGGCCGCGCTCGCAGAACGATTACCTGGAGATCGCCGCGCGCTTCCACACCGTCATCCTCGCCGATGTGCCGAAGATGACGCCGCGCATGGCTTCCGAGGCGCGTCGCTTCACCTGGCTGATCGACGTGCTGTACGACCACAAGGTCAAGCTGCTGATGTCGGCGGAGGTGCCGGCGGACGCGCTCTATACCGAAGGCCCGATGGCCAGCGAATTCCACCGCACGGTGTCGCGCATCATCGAGATGCAGTCGCGCGAATACCTCGAGGCACCGCGCCGCGCAGTCGATACGACGCTGACCTGATGCCGCTTCAGCGCGGCATCGGGTTGCGATGCGATGCCGGCATCGGGCGCGAGGCGCGCAGGCCAGTACCGAGCAAGTCCGGCGACAGCACGCCTTCGAACTTGGGCGTGGCGTTGCGGAACGCGCCTTCCATCAGGATCGGCGCGACCGTGCTGACATCGGTCTGTGCGGAGATCGCCACGTCTTCAGCGAAGCCGCGTTCGCACAGTTCGCGGCCCGACACGGAATCGAGCAGCCACGCTTTCATCATGCCGGTCTGGGAGGCCTCGCGATAGACGGCGCGGGCCGCCAGTGCTTCCGGCGACAGCGCGTGCGGCAGGAAGCCCGCAATGGTTTCCGACAAGTGATGCACGATGGCACCCGCCGCCAGCCAGTCTTCCAGCGCCGGCCGCAAGCTGCCGTCGGCCCAGCGTTCACCCGAGGCCACCACGGCGATGCGCCGCCCGTGCCGCGAGGCGGCTTCCGCCACCGCGCGCGCGTTGCGCAGGCACCCCGCGAAAGTCGGCGTCGAGCCGGTCGCCAAGGCCAGTGTCGCGCCGTTGGGCGAAGGCAGCACCAGGCTGCTGCCCATCGGCAGGCTGCGCAGCGATGCCGGCGACAGCGTGTAGCCCGGCTGGTTGCGGTTGGCGCCGGCCAACATGGCACCCGCGCGGCGGGCGAAGGTCTCGGCGCTGCCGTCGCGCCACGGATAGGGGTAGATGCGCGCGCCGCGCCCCACCGCAATGTCCACGCACGTGCAGAAGGACAGCACGTCCACCACGATCACCACGTCACAATGCGGCGCCAGCGTGGATGCACCGTGCTCACCCCATTCGCAATGGACGTTGTACAGGCTGAATTCGGTTGCCACGGATACGGTCCTCCTGGTTGCCCAGTCGAACTATCACTATAGGACGCAAAAGATTTTGCGACAGGGAGGACGGTCGGACCGAGTGCCGTGGGCGACGCATCTTCCCGTGGTTTTTTTGCGCTGCCGCCCTTTGATGCGCATCAAGGGCCGGGTGGGGCGTGCTGATTAGCATGTCTTCATAATGACGACGACCCTCGCCCCCATCCTCGCCGCTGCGCCCGGTGCCGGTTTGGCCTCATCCGATCGAGTGGGAGATACACGGGCGTCGCACGTCACGTGTTATCACTGCGGTGCATCATTGGATGGCGCTGCCGCATTGCACGCCAAGATGGCCGGCGAATCCCGCGACTTCTGCTGCGCCGGCTGCCAGACCATCGCCATGACGCTGCACGCGTCGGGCATGGGCCACGTCTATGACGGGCCGATCGCCTTTGCCAGGCCGATCGATGGCGAGGCGCGCACGGAGGCCGAAGCCGCGTGGGCGACCTACGACCTGCCGGTCATGCGCGAACGCTTCGTCCGCATGCGTAAGGATGGCGCCGAAGAGGTGTCGTTGACCCTGGCCGGCATGCGCTGTGCCGCCTGCGTGTGGCTCATCGAACGCGCGCTGACGCGTGTACCCGGCGTGCGCGAGGCCATCGTCAACTACGCCACGGAACGCGTGCGCGTCGTGTCCGATGTGGGTGCGGTGCGGCTCGCCGATCTGTTCGCTGCCATCGCCGACGTTGGCCACGAGGCGTGGCCGGACCAGCCCTCGACGCGCCGCGCTGCCGAGGCGCGCGAGCGGCGCCACCTGCTGATCCGTCTCGGTGTCGCCACGCTGGGCATGATGCAGGTGATGATGTATGCGTGGCCGGTGTACCTGCACGGCGGCAGCATCCCCGTGGACCAGGTCATGCTGATGCAATGGGCCAGTCTCGTGCTGACCACGCCGGTCGTCCTGTTCTCCGCGGGGCCCATCTTCCGCAATGCGTGGCGGCAGGTGAGGCATGCGCATGTCGGCATGGATGTGCCGGTGGCGCTCGGCATCGGCGCGGCATTTGCCGCGAGCGTGGCCGCCACGGTGCGTGGCCACGGCGAAACCTACTTCGATTCGGTGACGATGTTCGTCGCCTTCCTGCTGGCGGCGCGCTATCTGGAACTGCGCGCGCGGCAGAGCGCAACCTCCGGCACCGAGGCGCTGGTGCGGCAACTGCCGGCCACCTGCCGGCGCATTGCGGATGGCGCTGAGGCGACGCAGACCATCCCGGTCGCCGCGCTGCAGGCCGGCGATTGCGTGGAGGTCCGCGCCGGCGAGATACTGCCCGCGGATGGGGTGATCGAACGCGGCACGACCGAGATCGACGAATCCCTGCTGTCCGGCGAGAGCCTGCCGCAGCCGCGCGGCGTCGGTGCGACGGTCCTGGCCGGCAGCTACAACGTGGCCAGTGCGATCCGGCTGCGGGTGCATCGCGTGGGCGCGCAGACGCGGCTGGCGGCGATCGTCGACCTGCTCGAACGCGCATTGACCGACAAGCCGCGCATGGCCGAGCTCGCCGATCGCATGGCGGGGCGTTTCGTGATGGTGTTGCTCGGCTGGGCCGTGCTGACAGCGCTCGCCTGGTGGTGGATCGATCCGGATCGCATGTTTACCGTGACGGTGGCCGTGCTGGTGGTCAGCTGCCCGTGTGCGCTGTCGTTGGCGACACCGTCCGCGCTGGCCAGGCGCGGCGTGCTGGTTACGCGCGGACATGCCATCGAAGGCCTGGCTGCCGTGACCGACGTACTGCTCGACAAGACCGGTACGTTGACGCAAGGACGCTTGCGCCTGCTTAGCATCGAGACCTTCGATGATCCCGACGCCCAGCAGTGTCTTGCGCTCGCCTGCGCGCTCGAACAGGCCGAGAACCATCCGATCGCACAATCGTTGCGCGCCGCCGCCGCGCAGGAGCGGGTGCAGGCTGCGGCGCTGGATGACGTGCTCAACGTACCGGGGCAGGGCGTGCGTGCGCGACTGCAGAGGCAGGACATCCGCCTGGGCACGCAAGCCTTTGCCGCCGAGGCGTTCGCCGGACAGCCACCGCGGGCCACCGCGTACGTCAGCGACGAGCCCGCGGAGGCGGTGCCGCCCGCCGCCTGCACCGCGATCTGGCTCGGCCGTGACGGACGTCCGCTGGCCCGCTTCGTTCTCGCCGACACGCCGCGCGACGATGCGGCGGCTTGTCTGGATACGCTGCGCGCGCAAGGTTTGCGGCTGCATCTCGTGTCCGGCGATGCCCCCGAAACCGTGCGCTGGTGGGCCGCGCGCCTGGGCATTGCCCATGCCGTGGGCGGCGCCAGCCCCGAAGACAAGCGCGCCTACGTGCGCGCGCTGCAGGCCGGAGGTGCCCGTGTGCTGGCGGTAGGCGACGGCATCAACGATGCGCCGCTGCTGGCGCAGGCGCAGGTCTCGATTGCCATCGGCACGGGCGCGCCGCTGGCGCAGGCCGGCGCCGACGCGATCCTCACGCAGCCGCGCCTGCCCGCCATCGGCGAGGCCGTATCGATCGGCCGCCGCACGCTGCGCGTGGTGCGCCAGAACCTGGGCTGGGCCTTCGCCTACAACGCCGTCAGCATCCCGCTGGCGACGCTGGGCTGGCTGTCGCCGCTCGAAGCCGGGATCGGCATGTCGCTGTCATCGCTGCTGGTGGCGCTCAATGCGTGGCGGCTGTCGCGCGTCGCATAGGGCATCGGCATGGAAACCCTCTACCTGCTCGTCCCCCTGTCGCTGATGCTGGTGGCGGTGATCGTCGGTGCGCTGTGGTGGGCCGTCGGCTCCGGCCAGTACGACGACCTGAAGGCGCCGGCCGAATCGATCCTGCTGGACCGCGATCTGCCGCCCGCCACGCCACCGCGCGACGTTCCGTGACAGGGGCGCGGGCCGTCCGGCCCGCTGGACCGGGGTGTCTTGACGCATATCAAGACCCACAAGGCATCTGATTTTTACTATGTGCATATCACTACAACCATCATGGGGAGCGAGCATGGATTCTTCCAGCGCGTTGCAGCACGCCCAGACCTTCAACTACCGCGTTGTCCGCCAGTTCTCGATCATGACGATCGTCTGGGGCATCGTCGGCATGGCGGTCGGTGCACTGATCGCGGCACAGTTGATCTGGCCGCAACTGAATTTCGGGGTGCCCTGGCTGACATATGGGCGACTGCGTCCGCTGCATACCAATGCCGTCATCTTCGCCTTCGGCGGCAGCGCGCTGTTTGCAACGTCGTACTACGTCGTCCAGCGCACCTGCCAGGTGCGGTTGATCTCCGATACGCTCGCGGCCTTCACCTTCTGGGGCTGGCAGGCAGTCATCGTGGCGGCGGCCATCACGCTGCCGCTGGGCTACACCAGCCCGAAGGAATACGCGGAGCTGGAATGGCCGATCGACATCCTGATCACCGTGGTGTGGGTGGTGTACGCCATCGTCTTCTTCGGCACCATCCTCAAGCGCAAGACCCGGCACGTCTACGTCGCCAACTGGTTCTTCGGCGCCTACATCCTCACCATCGCGCTGCTGCACATCGTCAACAACGCCGAGCTGCCGGTGTCGATGTGGAAGTCGTACTCGGCCTAGGCTGGCGTGCAGGACGCGATGGTGCAGTGGTGGTACGGCCATAACGCGGTGGGCTTCTTCCTGACCACCAGCTTCCTCGGCATGATGTACTACTTCGTGCCCAAGAAGGCCGAGCGCCCGATCTATTCGTACCGCCTGTCGATCGTCCACTTCTGGGCGCTGAATTTCACCTACATGTGGGCAGGCCCGCATCACCTGCAGTACACCGCGCTGCCGGACTGGGCGCAGTCGCTGGGCATGGTGTTCTCGCTGATCCTGCTCGCGCCGTCGTGGGGCGGCATGATCAACGGGATCATGACGATGTCCGGGGCCTGGCACAAGCTGCGCACGGACCCGATTCTCAAGTTCCTGGTCGTCGCGCTGTCGTTCTACGGCATGGCGACCTTCGAGGGCTCGATGATGTCGATCAAGACCGTCAACGTGCTGTCCCACTACACCGACTGGACCATCGGCCACGTGCATTCCGGCGCGCTGGGGTGGGTAGCGATGATCACCATCGGCTCGATGTACTACATGATCCCGCGCCTGTTCGGGCGGCAGAAGATGTACAGCACGCGGCTGATCGAGGTGCACTTCTGGGTGGCCACCATCGGTGTGGTGCTCTATATCGCGGCCATGTGGGTCTCCGGCGTGATGCAGGGCCTGATGTGGCGTGCCACTGAGCCCGATGGCACGCTCACCTACAGCTTCGTCGAGGCGGTGAAGGCGACGTATCCGTTCTACGTGATCCGTCTGCTGGGCGGCCTGTGCTTCCTGGGGGGCATGCTGCTGATGGCCTTCAACGTGTTCAAGACCGTCAAGGGCAGCCAGGCCGTGGATGCGCCGATTCCTCAACCCGCGCAGATTCCCCTGCCGGCGGCCCAGTGAGGAGACCGACATGAGCAACCAACCCTCCCGTTTCTTCTCGCACGAGACGCTGGAAAAGAACATCGGCCTGCTGATCATCATGACGTTGATCGTGGTCAGCATCGCCGGCCTGGTGCAGATCGTGCCGCTGTTCTTCCAGCATTCCACCACCGAGCCGGTCATGGGCATCGCGCCGTATTCGCCGCTGCGGCTGGCCGGACGCGATATCTACATCCGCGAAGGCTGCGTCGGCTGCCACTCGCAGCAGGTGCGCACGCTGCGCGCCGAGACCGAACGCTACGGCCACTACTCGATGGCGGGCGAGTCGGTGTTCGACCACCCGTTCCTGTGGGGGTCGAAGCGGACCGGCCCGGACCTGGCACGCGTCGGCCAGCGCTACTCGGACGACTGGCACCGCATCCACCTGCGCGACCCGCGTACCGTGGTGCCCGAGTCCAACATGCCGTCCTACGCATGGCTGTCCAAGACGCCGCTCGATAACCGCGACATCGAAGCGAAGATGCGCGTGCTGCGCAAGCTGGGCGTGCCGTACACCGACGCGCAGATCGCTGGCGCCCGCGAGCAACTGGCCGGCAAGACCGAGGAGGACGCCGTGGTGGCCTATCTGCAGGGCCTGGGCGTGGAACTGCGCAACGCGCGCGACGTGGCCGGGGCCCCGGCTGCCGCCACCGTCGCTGCCAAGGAGTAAGCCATGGCCATGCTGATTGCAATCGCCACGACGGTGTTCCTGGTGCTGTTCATCGCGATCACGTGGTGGGCCTACTCGGCGCATCGGCGTCATGCCAATGCGGAATCGGCGATGCTGCCGTTCCTGCTGCCCGACGAGGTCGAGGTCGCCGCCGGACGCATGGATGCGTCTCGCCCACATCAATAAGGACGCCAGATCATGAGCGACTTCATTTCCGATTTTTGGGGTTACTACATCGCGGCGATTGCCCTGCTGGGCATCGTGTGGTGCACGTGGCTGCTGTTTTCGCAACGCCGCATCAAGCTCGCGCCGGGGCAGAAGCCCGACGCCGACACCGGACACGTGTGGGACGGCGACCTGCGCGAGTTGAACAATTCGCTACCGCGCTGGTGGATGTGGATGTTCCTGCTGTCGTGCGTCTTCGGCGTGGCCTACCTGATCCTGTACCCGGGGCTGGGAGCCTATGGCGGCATGCTGGGTTTTTCCACTCGCGGCGAGCTGGCTGCCCAACGTGCCGCCGCCGAAGCCAAGGTGCGGCCGCTGTATGCACGCTATGCCGAGATGGACATCAAGCAGATCGCTGCCGATCCGCAGGCCAATGAGATCGGGCAGCGCTTGTTCCTCAACAATTGCGCGCAGTGCCATGGCTCCGATGCCGGCGGTTCGAAGGGTTTCCCGAACCTGGCCGACAACGACTGGCTCTATGGCGGCGATCCGGAGACGATCCTGACGACCATCACCAAGGGCCGCCATGGCGTGATGCCGTCGCTGGCCGCGGTGGTGGATGGCAACCAGGCGGCCAATGTGGCCCATTACGTGCGCTCGCTGTCCGGCCTGGCCTATGACCCGATCAAGGCGGCGCGCGGCGAGCCGACCTTCAAGTCGGTCTGCGCGGCGTGCCACATGGCGACCGGCAAGGGCAACCAGGCGCTCGGCGCCCCCAACCTGACCGATCGCATCTGGCTGTATGGCAGCTCGGAGGCCACCATCGTCGAGACCATCCTGAAGGGGCGCGACAACACGATGCCAGCGCACGAAAACCTGTTGTCGCCCGAGAAGATCCGGTTGCTTGCGGCCTATGTGTGGGGGCTGTCGAACAGCAGCGCCGCGGGTCGTGACGCACAACCGGCCACACGACAATGAGTGAACGCGAGCCCGCCTGGCGCCCCATGTCGCCCGCCACCGCAGCGGCGGGTGGCCAGGATGCACCCACCGAGCAGATGCTGTACGAGGTACGGCGCAAGATCTATCCGCGTGCCGTCACGGGTGCATTCGCGCGCTGGCGTGTCTGGTTGGTGCTCGCCACACAGGCTGTGTTCTACGGGTTGCCGTGGCTGCAGTGGCATGGCCGCCAGGCTGTCCTGTTCGATCTAGGGGCGCGCAAGTTCTACCTGTTCGGTCTGGTGCTCTGGCCCCAGGATGTGATCTACCTGACCGTGCTGCTGGTGCTGTCGGCCTTGTCGCTGTTCCTGTTCACGGCGGTGGCGGGGCGGTTGTTCTGCGGCTACGCCTGTCCGCAAACGGTCTACACCGAAATCTTCATGTGGATCGAGCGGCATGTCGAAGGCGACCGCTTCGCCCGCATTCGCCTCGACGGCGAGCGCTGGAGCGGGCGCAAGCTGCGCCTGAAGGCGGCCAAGCACAGCGCCTGGATTCTGATCGCGCTGTGGACTAGCTTCACCTTCGTCGGCTTTTTCACGCCGATCCGCGAGCTCGGCACGGAAGTCTGGACGCTGTCGCTCGGGCCGTGGCAGACCTTCTGGATGCTGTTCTATGCGTTTGCGACCTGGGGCAACGCGGGCTTCATGCGTGAGCAGGTCTGCCGCTACATGTGTCCGTACGCGCGTTTCCAGGGCGTGATGGTCGACTGCGATACCTACGTGGTCACCTACGATACGCAGCGTGGCGAACCGCGCGGCGGCCGCTCGCGCAACGAAGACTTTGCAGCCAGGGGGCTCGGTGCCTGTGTCGACTGCAGCATCTGCGTGCAGGTGTGCCCGACCGGCATCGATATCCGCCAGGGCCTGCAATACGAGTGCATCGGTTGCGGCGCTTGCATCGATGCCTGCGATCAGGTGATGGACAAGATGCACTACCCACGCGGCCTGATCCGCTACACCTCCGAACGCGCGATGCGCGACCGGCTGCCCCCGGTCGAGGCGCGCCGGCATCTGCTGCGTCCGCGCGTGCTGATTTACAGCGGGTTCCTGATGACCCTGGCGGCGGGCCTGGTCGCGGCGCTGGTGCTGCGCGAACCGCTCAAGGTCGACGTGATCCGCGACCGTGGCGCGCTGGCGCGCGAAGTGGACGGCGACAAGATCGAGAACGTCTATCGGCTGCAATTGATGAACGCATCCGAACAGCCCATGCGTGTGACCATCACCGCCGAGGGTTTGCCGCAACTCGAAGTGCAGGGCGGCCGTGGCGAGTCGACCACGCTTGAGCTAGTACCTCTGCACAGGGGTTATGACGGTTTGTCAGAGGTGGTTACAGGGTAGGCTTTGGCCAATTTTTTGCGAGCCGTTTCAGTAGAGAACATCCAGTTGATGCGAGCGCCGCTGGCGTTTCGCAGTTGCTCCCAAGCCGCGACCTAGGAGAT